>CAJLLN010000010.1:0-25279 GCA_905207495.1 uncultured Collinsella sp.
CGGCCGCGCTGGGCAAGCTCCCGTCGCTGGCCGACCTCTACGCGCACCGCAACGTCGCCTTCGTCGGGCCCGGCGGCATAGGGAAGACGCACCTCGCGCAGGCCTACGGGCGCGAGTGCTGCATGCGGGGGCTCAAGACCTACTACATAAAGGCGACCGAGCTCAGGGACAGGTTCCAGAAGGCCGTCCAGCGGGGAAACACCTCGCGGGTCGTCTCCTCGCTCGTCAAGCCGTCGTGCCTCATCGTTGACGAGGTGGGGAGATGCGTCTACGACAGGCCGTGCACCGACCTGTTCTTCGATGTCGTCGACAGGCGCTACGAGAAGGAGGGGCCGAACGCGATGGTCCTCACGAGCAACATCGCCCCGAGCGGGTGGGATGAGTTCTTCACGGGCGACGACACGCTCCTCTGCGCCCTCGACAGGCTGTTCGACAAGGCGTCGGTGTTCGTGATGCGGGGCCCGAGCTACCGCGGCAGGGAGCTTGACACCTACTCGGTGGAGGCCGTCCCCCAGGCGGTGAAGGTGAGGGGGATCCAGCCCGAGGGGATGTAGGAATGCGATAGGAAAGTCATAGATGCGGGCGTGTTGGCTAAAATGGGTCGGCCGGGATTGGTCAATCTCGGCCGACTATATTTGGCTAAATTATTCCGGCGCTAACACCACCAACTTGGTGAGCTATTGATGAGTTGATGGTATCTGTTAAATGTCACGTACGATTCACATCTGGTGGGTACCCTGATGGCTACACGAAACGAAGCAGATTTACACCGGGAGGACCCCGTATGACAACCAAGTACACCGACGCGCCGCGCACGCGCGTCATGACGCCGGCATCACTCAACAACGGCGTGCACGAGAACCATTCCATCGGACAGACCATGGCCATCGCGCCCAAAAAGGGCCTGTTCGATGACATTTCCATTCCCCAGATCATCGCCGGCGCCGCAGCCGCCGCCACAAGCGTCGCGCTTGCCTCCAAGATTGGTATCGCTGGTTCAGTAATTGGTGCCGCCGTGAGCTCGGTCATCACCGTTGTGTCCTCGCAGGTCTATCGCCACTTTATCTCCGCCAGCGCCGAAGCAATCAAGGGCACGCATGCCGCTGTCGACTACCCTGCCGGCGCCTACGAACCCGTTGAGCCCGATGTCGAGGAGCACCTAGGTGGCGCCGCAACCACGCAGGAGATGCGCCAGGTTGCGGGACGCGCGACCACGGCGCGCGTTGCCCCCAACAGCTTGCGTGCCAAGGCGGCGGCAGAGCGCAGCCAGACGCAAAAGAAGGTCATCATCTTCTCGATCGCCATCGCCATCGTCGCGGTCATCGCCTGCGCCGGCGCCATCCTTATAACCACCGCCGGTGAGGGTCTGGGCGAGCGCCCCGAGCCAATCCTTTCGTCGCGCACGACCGAGGGCGATGCAAATGGCAACACCCAGTCGCAAGATCAGCAGGCACAGACGGACGACACGCAAGACAGTTCCACCTCTGCCAATTCGCCCTCGAACACCCAAAACCAATCACAGGGCACCGATTCCTCTACGGCCAACAGTGGCACGCCGTCCGGCACGACCGACTCAAGCCAAACGACTGACGGTTCACAGCCGAACACGGGAGGCCAGACGAGCGACACCACGTCGGGAACGGGCACGGCAGACAGTAACAACACCAACAGCTCGAGCGGAACCGCTTCCGGCACGGCATCTGACAACTCGAGCCAAGGCACGGCATCGGGCAACTAAGCACGTTTGCCTCTCATAGATAACCGACCTGTACAACGGGCGCGAATCGAAAGCGGTTCGCGCCCGTTTGCCTTGGGCGCCGCCATGGCGAACGCCATGCGATGGTAAGATGCTTTACATGTGTAAAGAGGAGATTTGCCATGAGCAAGACAATAGTTAGGCCCACGCTTTCGCTGGGCAACCACATCTATCTGTATCGCCTGCTGCGCGATGCGATTGGATGTGGCAAGCAAACGTTTATGACGCAGGTCGAGGAGGCGCTCGCCGCTGGCGACATGACCGCTTATGACCTGGGCTTCGATTCCACGCGCGAGCTGCTCGAGGAGCTCGACGACTGCATTAAGCTGACCGTCTTTAAAGGCGGCCGCCTGTATGCCACGGTCATCGCCAACGAGGTCTGGGATGCTGCGCTTGCCAAGGGCGAGGACAAGCCCAAGACCGCCAAGGGCGCCAAGCAGTCCTACAAAAAGAAAAAGCGCGGTGAGAAGGACCTCAAGGCCGTGCGCCCCAAGCACGTTAAGCGTCCCGAGCCCGAAGCCATGGTTGAAGCCGCGCCGGAACCCGAGCCCGAGACAGAGATCGAAGTCGCTATTGAGGTAACGGCAGAAGCCGAAACCGAAATCGCCGCCACGACCGATCCCAAAGTCATATCCGAGCAGGAAGCCACTGTGGAGCTCAACGAAGCGCCCAAGTCGACAACCGAAGAAGCCGCTGACCAACCCGAGCCGTCTGCGTTCCAAAACAGCGATGTCTTTGGCGACAAGGCCGAGGACGATCAGTCCGACGAGCCCGCCGATCAAGACGCTACCGAGTCGACGCCGAAGCCCGAGACGCCGCAGCCCGCCATCTCGCTCACGGTCGTCTATGACCCCGAGAACGCCAACGCCGGCATCACCACTATGGCATCCACGCCCATCGAAGCAAAGTCGAGCGTCGAGAATGAGAGCGCGATGCAGGTTGAGTTTGAAACTGCAGCTGTAGACGCGCCCGTCACCGTGAAGCCCGCAGATTCCGCAGTTAAGCCGGAACCGGTGCCTGAGCCCGCACCCGTCATCGAATCCGTGCCCACCTCTACTTGCGACCAAGTTCCCGCACCGGCACCGGCTTCGGTACCCGCAGCGGCCCCAACCCCCGCACCCGCAGCGCCCGCCATCCCTGAGGACTTCCCCGTCGATTTCGCAACCGAGGTCTTCTGCCCCGGCCCGCTTCTGCACCAGTTGTCGACCTATCTCCCCTACGGCGCCGACACGCTCGGCATTGTCGGCGAGTACTACTGGATCGCCCGCGAGCGCGGTACCATCGAGGCCGCGCGAAACCGCGCAAACTTCCCCCTGTGCTACACGCAGGCCGGCGAGCGCCGCGAGGTTACCGTGCGCATCCGCCGCAACACCACCGGCGGTCTCGGAGCCGCCTGGGCCATCGACAAGGTCGAAGCCCCGGTCGAGTAAAAAACGGCCTCGGATAGCCAATTGACCATCCGAGGCCGTTTGAATTCAGGCCTTTTAGTTGTCATCGGTGCATATAGACACCAGAGAAGCAAGCTCATCCTCAAGTTGCGGAGCAAAGTATCTAAAAGAAACCTGCGCTCCAGTCGGTATCGACTCAATCATATTCGCAGCATTATCTGAAACTCGGTACGATGCAGTTTCACCTGTCTTCAAATCCTCTATTGAGCAGACAGCGTCTTCAGCATCAATCGACCTAAGCACACCTTTTCCTTGTAACATCACATCGGCATGCCCGCCAGCTATTTCTAATGAACCTGAGTCTGTCGCAGTCACTTCTCCGGAACCTCCGCGCGATATCTCTTCCTTTGTTGAACAGCCCACCAATGAAGCCATCAGCACCAAAGACAGAGCTAGACGAATCGCCCTACTTCGAAAAAGTCGTTCCATAAGTCCACGCATAATAGCTCTGATCATACTTCAGGAAGGATAAAGATGAATTCCAGCCGTCCGCTATGCCAATCATCTGCCTTGTCTCTCCAGTTTTCTTACCAGTAAGTGTGGCGTAAGCCTCCGCTGTTACAGAATGGGCTGATCCGTTGTACAAACTCGCATGTAAAACATTCGGTCTATTAGAGTTAATCTCATTTTGAATGCTCGCGATAGCCGGAGAGGAGACAGTGCGGGCGATAAGAGTACTTCCTCTGCTTGCGCAGTAATTTGTAAACCCCGTTGCACAGGTTGATATCGGCGTTCCACCCAAAACAACGCCGGGAACAGTCTGTTCTTCATCGGAAAGAGCATGGGTATTGGTGTAATTCCATATCTGCATATATTGCGAAGGGTCGCTATATAAATTGGCAATGCCATACAGTTCCGCAACGTTCGAAAAAGCTGTCACCATACAAGCATAGTGGGCGGTAAGCCTCTTAATCTCGCTTTCATCATATGACATAAACTGAGAAATGGAACGAAATCCAGATACTGTGTAATCCTGCATTTGAGTTGCGTAAATTACAACATCGTTCCAGCTTGAAGGTTTATTCGATAAAACGACAGGCCGTCCTTCTATGGAAACAGCCGGGATTGTTCTTCCGCAATTTGTTGTTATTGAACCGTCCAAAGATTGCACGCCGAATTCGAATGGATTGATCATTACGACTGGGTTATTGAACGAATAAGACTCGACACCAAGATCTCCTCCCCGATCCATAGGGCTGACTAAGCCGTCTCCAAAACGATATCCCGTAAGTATTTCATCATCTGAAGCATCTAAAACCAAATAGCCCGCGGCTCTATTGGATGTCACAACCGGAACAATGTAACCAAGCGGGGACCCATCAACATCTACAAAAGGAATAGGGTCAGAAGGCGTATACGAATAGCCGAGGAGTCCCTTTATATATTTATCGGCAAGCTCTTGCGCAATTTCAGAAGTAAATTGTATCTGCTCACCATCAATATTGCCCGTCGAAGCAAAAACCTCTTTCGGACGTGCGGCTAAGGCGACAATTGAAGACGCGACAAGTTGCAGAAAACGACGACGCGAAAGCATATGTTCTTCTTTCTAGAGAAGCGACTTATAAGGTACTCCTATTCTATAATCTTTTTTTTAACGTTACAGCACTGGTTATATTTCAATTCGATTTGCTTATGTCCTTGCAACCCAATGCGTCTTTACGTTTTAAACGGAATTAAAAAATCACTCATAGCAAAAACGGGCTTTAATCCCAAAGAGATGACTTTGATTATGAATCAAACCAGCAGCCAGGGCATAGCTGCAGTGCAATCGCTACAAGAAAGGCCGCCCTTGGTGGCGGCCTTTCTACTTGCTACTAGTCGCGCGTCAGCTTGCGGTGGATACGATGCGGCTGGGCTGCGTCCTCGCCCAGGCGCTCGATGCGGTTGGCCTGATAGGCCTCGAAGTTGCCCTCGAACCAATACCAGTTGCCCGGATTCTCGTCGGTGCCCTCCCATGCCAGAATGTGCGTGGCGACGCGGTCCAGGAACATACGGTCGTGGCTAATGACCACCGAGCAGCCCGGGAACTCGAGCAGCGCCGCTTCGAGCGAGGACAGCGTCTCGACATCGAGGTCGTTCGTGGGCTCGTCGAGGAGCAGCAGGTTGCCGCCCTGCTTGAGCGTAAGCGCCAAGACGGGTGCGCTCGCCACCGGAGAGCACGCCAGCGCGCTTCTGCTGGTCCTGGCCCTTAAAGCCAAAGCTCGCCACATAAGCACGGCTCGGAACCTCGGTCTCGCCGACCATCATGTGGTCCAGGCCGTCCGAGACGACCTCCCATAGGTTCTTATCGGGGTCGATGCCGGAACGGTTCTGGTCGACGTAGGAGATCTTGACGGTCTCGCCCACCTCGAGCTCACCCGAAGTCAGCGGCTCCAGACCCACGATGGTCTTGAAGAGCGTAGTCTTACCCACGCCGTTGGGGCCGATGACGCCCACGATGCCGTTGCGCGGCAGGGTGAACGAAAGGTCGTCGATGAGCACTCGGCCATCGAACTCCTTGTGCAGATGATGGGCCTCGAGCACCTTGTTGCCCAAACGCGGGCCCACAGGGATGCGGATGTCGGTCCAGTCGAGCTTCTGGCTTGCGCGGGCCTCGGCCTCCATCTCCTCGTAGCGAGCCAGACGGGCCTTGTTCTTTGCCTGGCGAGCCTTGGGCGAGCTGCGCACCCACTCGAGCTCGGCCTCCATGCGCTTGGCGAGCTTGGCGTCACGATTGCCCTGTGCCTCGATACGCGCGGCCTTGGTCTCCAGATACGTGGAGTAGTTGCCCTTGTAGGGATAAAGGTGACCGCGGTCGACCTCGCAGATCCACTCGGCAACGTTATCCAGGAAGTAGCGATCGTGCGTGACGGCAAGCACCGCGCCCTGGTAGTTGTGCAGGAAGTGCTCGAGCCACAGGATCGACTCGGCGTCCAGGTGGTTCGTGGGCTCGTCGAGCAGCAGCAGGTCGGGAGCCTCGAGCAGCAGCTTGCACAGGGCCACGCGACGGCGCTCGCCGCCGGAAAGCACGTTGACCGGCATGTCGGAATCGGGCAGCTGCAGGGCGTCCATGGCCTGGCCGAGCTTGGAATCGATATCCCAGCCATCGGCGGCATCGATCTCGTCCTGGAGCTTGCCCATCTCGGCCATGAGGGCATCCATGTCGCAATCCGGGTCGCACATCTCCTCGCCGATCTTGTTGAAGCGATCGACCTTGGCGATCATATCGCCAAACGCCATGCGCACGTTCTCGATGACGGTCTTGTCATCGTCGAGCGGCGGCTCCTGCTGCAGGATGCCCACGGTGTAGCCGGGGGTGAGCCTGGCATCGCCGTTGGAGACCTCCTCGATGCCGGCCATGATCTTGAGCAGGGTCGACTTGCCCATGCCGTTGGGACCCACGACGCCGATCTTGGCACCGGGGTAGAAGCTCAGGGTCACGTCGTCAAGGATTACCTTGTCGCCATGGGCCTTGCGAGCCTGATACATCTGGTAGATAAACTCCGCCATATGTCTGTTCTATCCTTTCTACCTGCTGTTTCCCTATTCTTGATTCGCTTTAGTGGAAACGAAATGAGGAAACCAGCTCTGAAACGTAACGAAAAAGGGGCATGGTTGCCCACGCCCCCTAATACTACCTGGGAAAAGTCCCCCGGAACATACTATGAACTGCGTACGCTAGTTTTCCGCAACCTTAACGAGCGGCTCGCTGCGATTTGCGCCACAGCAGATACGAGTAGACGTAGACGGCTCCGACCAAACCAAACGCCAGAACCGCAATCACCGCGGCGACGACTTCACTCGAAAGCACGCTGCCTGCCACGCCCATCACAATCAGGCCAATACCCAGCACCATAAAGCAGGCGCCGCCAAAACGCTGCGTACGGCGCCAGTTCTCGGGATCGGCAAGCGCCCAAGGTGTCTTGATACCGAGCGTATAGTTCTGCTTCACACGCGGCAAGTAGTTGCCTACGCCGATGAACAGCAAACCGACAACACCGGAAATCAGCACGTTAACCGAACCGACCGCCGGCACCACGCCCCAGACCGTAAGCTCTCCCAGCCAGCTTATGGCGCACATGAACAAGGTGAAGGCGATTACGAAGCCCTGATAGAACTTGCCCGAGGTTCGATATGCCTCACCTTTGGGGTCGATGCGCGGCACCACGCAGAACATTGCGAGAAGCGCCAGAGGCAGCACGCCGAGCGCGGAGGCCATCCAGCTAGGACCCCAACCGTCGACGGCGCCGTTCGCTCCCCAGTGCGTGGGAATCTGCGTCGGCAAGCTCGGCATCACCATGAGGTGCGCTACGACATTGGCGACGCACAGAGCGACCAGCGCAATCCACACGCGCGACGATACCCCCGTGGGGTGAATGCCCTTGTTTTCGTTATTCATCCTTATCACCTTCCGTGTTTGTAAAGCCCATAAACCAACCGATCAAGTCCTGCATGACGGTGGTGTTTAAGCTGTAAACGATGTTTTGGCCATGACGTTCGTCGGTCACCAACCCGGCGTTTTTGAGCGTCGCCAAGTGATGGCTCAGCGACGGCTTACTGATATCGAAATGCTCGGCAAGCTCCCCCGCCGTGCAATTGCCCTCGCGCAGCAACTCCAAAATGCGCCGTCGCGTTGGATCGGCAAGCGCCTTAAAACCCTCTCCCGGCATAAGACCTCCTCTCATCATCTCTCATGACGTGCACACTATACTCGATATTTAGATGTTTGTCTAACTATCTAATCGCAATGCTTCAAACCACATCAAAGCAAACGCCATCGCAACCTATGGGCGATTACCTATAATGACGATAGCTAAAACACGATTCGCTTCCCCATCGGAGGATGTCTATGACCGAAACCGCTGCCGCTCTCGTCGAGACACGCGACACCAAGCTCGAGATCATCATGGGCCGCGAGGCACTCGATAAGCTCGCCGATGCTACGGTGCTGGTGCTCGGCTGCGGAGGCGTGGGCTCCAACTGCTGCGAGGCACTCGCCCGCGGCGGCATCGGTCATTTCGTCATTCTGGACAAGGACATCATCGCGCCCAGCAATATCAATCGCCAGGCCATCGCCTTTCACAGCACCATCGGCAAGCGCAAGGTCGATGTTATGGAAGCCATAATCCACGACATCAATCCCACCGCCACCGTTATCAAACGCACCGAATACCTGCTGAGCGACAACATCGACGAGTTCTTCGCGAGCGTTTTGGAGCAGACGGACGGCAAGCTCGACTACGTCGTCGACGCCATCGACACCATCTCGGCCAAGCTCACCATTGCCAAATATGCTCAGGACCACGACATTCGTTTGGTTAGCTCCATGGGCGGGGCCAACAAGCTCCATCCCGAGTGCCTCCGCTTTGCCGACATTTTCGATACGGTACGTGACCCCATGAGCCGCATCATGCGCAAAGAATGCAAGAAGCGCGGAATCAAGAGCCTGCATGTACTGTTTAGCTGCGAGGAATCGGTTAAGACACAGCCCCGCGACCCTTCCAACATCCACGAGCGCACCGAGCTGGGAACCGCCAGCTTTATGCCGCCCATCATGGGTCAGATGATTGCCGGCGAGGTTATCCGCCAGATCAGTGGGCGCGGCACCGAGCGCGTACGCGCCGACGGCCAACGCCTGGACTAGCAGGATGCCCTGCGATGGAACCGCAATTCTTTGACACGCATTGTCATCTTGATTTGATGCTCGGCCCCGATGCTGCAGCCAGTGAGTCGGCGGCGTTGGGTCTGGGGCTCTTTGACTGCGGGGTCGACCCACGCGACTTTTCGGCCGCAAACGAGCGCGCCCGTCGCCTACCAGGCATCATCGCTGGCGTTGGGCTCCACCCCTGGTGGCTCGCCGACGGCCGCTGCGGTCCTGCCGAAGTCGATCTGCTTTGCGAAGTTGCTGCCCAAGAGCGCTACATCAGCGAGGTGGGACTCGACTTTTCCGCACGCTTTGCCGGAAGTGAGCCGCTACAAATACAGGCATTTGACCGGCTCTGCGATACACTCGTGCAGCATCCTCTTACCGGGCGCGTGATATCAATTCACGCCGTTCGTTCGGCAGGAGCCGTACTGGACGTCCTCGAATCGCATGGACTACTCATCCCAAACCCCGACTCCCCCGTTATCATCTTCCACTGGTTTAGCGGCACTTCGGACGAACTCGTCCGCGCGCGTGATGCGGGCTGTTATTTTTCCGTCAACGAACGCATGCTCGCGTCTAAACGAGGACGCGAATACGCACGACAGATTCCACTCGATCGTTTACTGCTCGAGACCGATGCACCAGCGGAGGCAAACACAGAAACAAGCGCGCAGTCGCTCATCAAATCGCTCACAAGGACCTCAGAACGCATCGCCTCGCTCAAAAATTGTGACGCAAAGCGCATCGAGTCGGCAGTTTTAACAAATGCGCACTCTGTTTTTGACCTTCGCTAGCCCCGGTGGACAAAAAATGCCAAATATGAGTACTGTTGCAAATCCAGTCACATTATTTTACGGCAAAATAGTGCCTTGATAATGTACAGCTATCCATTATCAAGGCACTTTAAGGTGATTAAAGTCATTTTTAGCAGGTTTTAATCGCTCGCAGACACCCAACTAGGCCCTCAAAAGCTAAATTTCGCTGTTACTAAATTAGTGACAGTACTCATATTTAGCATTTTTTGTCCATGGAGTCCCGGGGAGGCGACAATTCGACTCCCCGGGACTGCTCGCCTATTCGGAAATCGGCGCCCCATGGCCCCAAGAGCCTTCCATGCCGCACACGGTCGAAGCAAACCCGGCAGCAAAGTCGAGCGCGCGCTCGATGGCCTCGGCGCCATCCTCACCACGCTTGACGGAATCGAGATAGCACATCAAAAACGAGGTGAGGAACGAGTCGCCCGCCCCCATGGTGTCCTTCATGTCCGTTACCGGTTTAGCCAGCTGGCGGTAATAACGCTCGCCGTCGTAAGCAATGCAGCCCTCGGCGCCCGCCGTAGCCGACACAAAACGCGGACCCAGACCCTTCACCCATGCCAGACGCTCGCGAATCTCGTCCTCGCTCGCGGCATCCACCGCACTAAAGAAAGCGAAATCGACGTAGGGCGCAATCTGCTCGTAGTACTCGTCGGTGGAGTCGTCCGAAAAGTCAAAAGAGACCGTGACGCCCGCAGCCTTCAACTTGGGCAGCTCGCGCTCGGTAAAGCAGTAGTTGCCCGAATGAACCACATCGAACTGCTTCATGTACGCAAGGTCAAAGCGATCGAGGACATAGCGCGCATCGCCACGGATACCGCCCTCGTTGGAGCCAAGGAAGACACGGTCACCGTCAACGACGGTCACGCGAGCCGCTCCGTTCTCGCCAATCATCTGCTCGCACTTGTCAAGCTCGATATCCTCATCCTCGAGGCTTGCAATGACATGCTCGGCAGCGGCGTCATTGCCAAAAATGCCCATGTATGCAGAGCGTGCGGCACCGCATTTCTTGGCATAAACGGCAAAGTTCACCGCATTGCCGCCGGGATACATGGTGTGGATATGCTCGTAGCGATCGACGACGTTGTCGCCAAATCCGAGCGCGTTAACGTTAAATGCCATGGCCTTTGCCCCTTCTAGTACTCGACAACACCCATATAGCGACGGAAATCGGGATCGTGATCGAACACCTTGCCGCGTGCAGCACGCAGCTCGCAGTTCATGGCGTAGAACAGCACCGGGTCCAGATAGGCACGGACGCTCGCCGGCACGGCTTCCATACCGTACTCCTTAGCATCGAGCACCATCAGCGTATCGGTATGCGTCTTAAGGAACGCCAGGGCGCGCTCGTCCATAGCACGGCACTCGCTGGAGCCCATCTGCAGGAAGTAAAAAACGCCATCCTGAGTAGCCTCGAAGGGGCCATGGAAGTACTCGGCAGAGTGGATGTAGCTGCAGTGCTGCCACTGCATCTCCATAAGAGAGCAGATAGCGAAACCGTAGGTCTGGCTAAAGTTGGGACCGCTGCCCAGAATATAGAAGAACTCGTGCTCCTGGCAAAGCTTGGCAAAGCGATCGCCCAGCTCGGCATTTACCTTCTCGCGTGCCGGGGGAAGAATCTTATCCATCTCGGCGATACCGGCATACATATCGGCAAGATCGGCGTAGCCCTCCTGCTGATCGAGCAGCTCTGCCGCAAGCGACAGCGAAATGCCAGCGGGGACCTCAGCCTGCGGCACGCCCTCGCCCCATGGGTAGACCCACGTGGTCCACTTGCCGGAGTCGATCTTAGATCCAGCGTTGTCGGTCTCGGCGATCACCGTAGCGCCGGCAGCAAGGGCAATCTCGCAGCCCTCGACGACCTCCGGGGTATTGCCACTGTGGCTGCAAGCGATGACCAGGGACTTCTCGCCCAGACGACGCGGACGCATGATATCAAACTCGCGAGCCGTATAGATATACGAAGTGAAGGTGGTTGCCTCGCGTTGCAGAAGCTCGTGAGCCGGGATCAAATCGATCATGGAGCCACCGCAAGCAATCCAGTAGACGCTGTCGAACTTGCCCTTCTCGGCAATTGCCTCTTTGATCAGATCGTGTGCGTTCATATCCAGTTCCTTTCTTGTTTGGCCCGCAATCAATGACGTTGGTTGCGTGGCCGATAGTTGTTTTAGTCAATCAGATATTTCTCGAATGCGGCCATGTTCTTGGCATCTGCCGCCGCCGGGTCATCGTAGTAACGACCGTCCGTGATTTCCTGGCCCAGCATGCCGTCGAAACCATGGGCGTTGAGTGTGGCGACAAAGGCGTCCATATCGTGCTTGCCATCGCCCCATACCAGATGGCCATACGGGTCACCGTCGATAAAGTGCATCTCGTGAATTGCCCCATCACCAAAGGCGGCAAACCAGTCCTCGAGCGTCTCGCCTGCAACGCCCATCGCGGTTGTATCAACCATGGGCTGTAAGTACGGGCTCGCGACCTCGTCAATCATGCGCTTCGCATCGGAAACCGTCGTCACAAGGTTGCTCTCCTCGGGACGCAGGCTTTCCATCGTAAGCACCAGACCGTGCTCGCCGGCATACTCCGCCAGAATGGACAAGTGCTCGCGGCTGCGCTTCCAGGCTTCCTCGCGGTCCTCGTCCCAGTCGCCCCAGCCCGAGTTGACGGACATACGGTCGCACCCAAGTACCTCGGCAAGCTCAATGCCGTGCTTAAAGTACGCCAGGCTGCGCTGTTCATGCAGCGGTTTGCGTGCGCAGTACTGCCAAGGATAGACAACATTCTCGGGGCACAGAGCACGATACCTAAGCCCACGGTCTGCAGCCTTTTTCGCCAGGACCTCAGCCTCAAAGTAGCCCGTGTGGTCGAGCGTCACATGCGGCTCCGCACACCACAGCTCAATGGACTCAAAGCCCAAACGCTGCTGCACATCAAGGAAGTAATCGAGCGACCACATGATGTAGTGGATATTCATGCCCGCAATCTGTTCGCGGTGCAGCGTCGGTTTGGATTCAGACATCTTATGCCTCCTTATTTCGATCGAACACGATTTGTCCGTCCGACATCGTCATGTCAACCGCAAGATCACGTGCGTCGCGATAATCGAGGTCGAACACATCCCGATCGAGCACGCAGATATCGGCAAGCTTGCCAACCTCGAGCGTACCCAGCTCGTCTTCGCGCATCAGGTCGTACGCGCCCCCGGCAGTCCAAGCGCACAAGAGCTCGACAAGCGTCAGCGTGTTGACCTCATTCACGGGCAGTCCGTCGGCGAAGAATCCGCCGCACGCGCTGTAGATTGACTCGCCCAGGCTCGGAATCAGCAGCGGTAAATCAGTACCACAGCACACTGTGCATCCGGAATCTTCCATGCCGCGGCGATTCCAGCTGTGCAAAAGTCGCGTCTCGCCAATTTGTCGACGCATCATCGACAGGCAATCCTCGCGCCGGTCCAGCGTCAGAATCTGCGGATAGACCTCGCAAATTCCACCCAACTTGCCAAACTCGACAAGATCGGTCGGGTCAGAGTTCTCGAGATCGGTAATCGCATGGCGGCGAAGCATCCGTCCACGCTCGTCTCGAGGCAGCGAGGCATAGAGCGCCACGGTGCGACGAACGGCGCCATCGCCCTGGCAATGCAAGGAATATCGGAAGCCGTCAGCATCAATTACACGCAGCTCGCTCTCAATCAGATCCCACTCTGGTTCCTCGACGACCGTCTTGCCGGCAGCGCCCGCATCGGCCGTGTCCTCATAGGGGTCAATCATCTCGGCAAGCCCCGCCCATACGCCGCGATCGGTCATACGGTTGAAGCCAGAAAAACGAACGAACGGTCCCCGGAAGCGCTCTCGCGCCTCGCGGGCATATGCCAGATTTGCACCGGCGCCCACCGGCTGCGACATCATAGAGACGCGAACCGTCAGCTCACCAGATTCCTCACGGCGAGCCATTTCGTCGGCAAAGCCGTAGTAGTCATCAAACGCCATTTCCTTGATGGCGGTAACGCCGCGCTCGTTAAGCATGCTCATGTAGTCCGAATACCCGGCACGCACCTCGGGCAGCGCAAGGAAATCGCTCATCATGCGCCAGATCTTCTCGGCATAGCACGCCTGGGGTGTAAAGCCATATCGCGCACTGGCGGCAGCGTTGAGAACGCAGGTCCCCGCTCCTGGTGTAAAGCAGACGACGGGGATATCGCCAAAACAATCGTCAAACACAGCTGCCGTATTTGCGTTCTCGACATCCGATGCCAACGTTTCGGGTAGGTCGTGGCCAAAAGCCGCCGCGCAATCCGGATGATCTTCTTTCCATGCACGCAAGAGCGACACAGCCTCTTTGGCATCAGCGATGCCGGACAGATCAGACCCCAACGTCCGCAGCGCCCAACCTGTATAGAAGGTATGCACATCGATCAGGCCAGGCATGACAGTGCGGTCGCCCAGGTCAACTACCTCGTCCGCCTGGGTCAAATACGAAGCTACCTCACACTTGGTGCCAACAGCCTCAATTCGATTGCCACGGACCGCTACGAAACCTTCAAACGGCAGGTCCCCCGTACCGGTAAAGACGCTCTTAGTCGTCAGGACCGTCAAACGATCAGACATCACAACCACCTACACCGGAAGCATGCCAGAGATTGCCGTTACGATCAGGCCAAAGACGACCATGAAAATGAAGAACTTCCAAATGGTCTTCCACCATTGGCCAAACGAAATCCTAGCCACGGCAAGACCGGCGACCGTCATGCCCGCCACGGGGCTGATGGTGTTGATGGTCTGGTTGGCAAACTGGAGCGCGGTGACGGCCGCCTCGGGATTGAGGCCCATGAGCTCGGTCAGGGGGCCCATAACGGGCATGGTGAGCGCCGCCAGGCCAGAACTCGAGGGAACCAGCAAAGAGAGCAGGCCAAGGACGACATACATAAACGTGGTGTAGACGGCGGCGGGTGCACCGGCGAGCGCGGTAGCGAGCGCCTGGAGGATGGTGTCGATGATCATGCCGCCCTCGGCGATGACCAGAATACCGCGAGCGATACCGATAACGACGGCAGCGTACGCAAAGTCGGCGAGACCCTTAACGAACTCCTCTGCGATCGTCTGCTGGTCAAGGCCGCCCAGGATACCGGCAAGCAAGCCCATGCCAAGGAACACGGCGGAAATCTGATTCATGTACCAGCCCTGGGTAACAAGACCCCAGACGATAATGCCCATACCGCAAGCAAAATCGATAAGCACGAGCTTCTGACGGATAGTGAACTCTTCCTCGATGGAGGCATCGGTCACGGAAAATTCAATACGCTTGAGCTTATCGTCCTCGTACACAATGGACGACTCGGGGTTTTTCTTGACGCGCATGGCGTAGCGCATGGCCCATGCGATACCGACGGCAGTGAAGATGACCCAAGAAACGGCACGCAGCCACAGTTGCGGATTACCCTCGATGCCAATGATGCCTTGGGCGATCAAAACATTAAACGGGTCGATGGTCGAAGCACAATATCCCAGGTTAGGACCAAGGAAGCAGATGATGAATGCCGTCATCGAGTCATAACCGATACCCATCATGATGGGAATGAAGATGGCATAGAACGGCAGGGCTTCCTCAGACATACCAAACGTAGTGCCACAAATGGACAGCAACGTCATCGTGATGGGAATGATGAGGATGTCCTTGTTCTTGAGCTTTTTAATCACACGGCTCATGCCGGCATTCAAAGCGTTGGTCTTGGTGATGATCGCGAACGATCCGCCAATCAATAAGACGAACGCAACGACGTCGGCAGCCTCTTGGATACCCTTGGTGGGCGCTTGCAGAACCGCGAAGATATCCTGGCCCAGATTGATGGTCTCGCCGGTCTCGGAATCGGTGTAGTTCTTATCGACCTGTTCATAGGTTCCAGCAACGGCGACTTCACGCTCGCCCGCCGCTGTCGAAATCGTCTTGCGCTGATACTGGCCAGAGGGAACGATCCAAGTCAGGACCGCAAAGACAACGATCAGCAAGAACATGATCGTATAGACATGCGGTAATTTGAACTTAAAACGTCTGTTTGTCTTCTTCGCCTTCGTATCTGACATAGATACCCCCAAAGAACTCGAGACTGCATCGCATCTCGCTTCAACGTTTGCACAATGCAAACGTTCTATGACGTCCCATAGATTACCAGCAGCTTTTTCCTTCATCAAGATAATTTCAAACTGATTGCCGCAACGTGGTTGAACGGTTGCGTTTGCGCCGTGAACGGTATGGAAACGCCCGGTGAGATGATCCACCGGGCGCTTCCATTCGCAATGTCCTAGATGTCAAAAACGTAGCGAGACCCAACGATTCGCTGACGACCAATGATAAACGGCCGCCGCTGCTCATCGAAAAAGAAGGCTTCCATATAAAACAAGGGTTCGCCAACGGGAACTGCCAACAGTCGAGCGACCTCGGGCGACGCGCACGCGATCTCGAGTGTGCACGGGCCGGTAAACGCGGGCGTGCGGCCCGTCCGGTTGCGCACGAACTCAAAAATGGATTGGTTAGATAGAGGTGCCGTTGATAGATAGGCGTTGTCCTCGTAAACGTATATGTTGTTCTCGAGCATGACAGGGACGCCATCGGCAGTACGCACGCGCTCAACGCAAATCAAGTCAGTTCCAACGGGAACACCAAAGAACTGTGCTTCGGTGGAATCCGCCGGCAGTATCTTTCTCGAAATGACACACGCCCCCGGTTCCATTCCGTTAACGCGGCATGCGTCCGAAAAACTCTGGACGTCATCCTTCTGGCGAATCTTGCGCTTGAGCTTGGGGGCATTGACAAACGTGCCTTTCCCCTGTCGCTTCGTTAGATAGCCCTGCTGGACGAGCTCCTCAATAGCGCGTCGCACGGTAACGCGGCCAACTTTATAGCTCTCAGCCAATTCGAATTCGTTGGGTATCCGCGCGCCTGCCTTGTAGGCGCCGGAGTTGATTTCGTTTTTAATGATATCAATGACCTGTTGGTACAGCGGTATCGCTGCTTTACCGTCAGTTAGTCCTTCAGTCGGTGGCATATACCCTCTCCCAGCACAATTAATTCTAAAGCGGGCTCAAGGGCATTCAACAAGCCCTTGAGTCCGCTTTGGCATAAAGTATGCTTGCTGCCGCACCAAAATGTCGGGTATTTACTCATCAGACCCGAAAAACGCGCAACTAACGCGCTCTTAAGAAAGCGCGAGCAGCTCCGGCAGCTGGTCGATAATCTTGTCCGCGGCATCCTGGCTAAAGCCGAAGCGTTCCTCGCGCTTGGCAATGACCGTCAGGCCGGCTCGCTTGCCGGCAGTGATGCCATACAGAGAGTCCTCCACACAGCAACAGCGATCCGCGGGCAATCCCAAACGATCTATAGCATGCAGATAGATATCAGGATCGGGCTTGCTGCGCTTGAACTGCTCGCCCGAGACCAAAAACTCAAAGTATTCACGAATGCCGCAGGTACCCAGCACTTCTTCGATATTGTTGAGAGGAGACGACGATGCCAGCGCAACGCGAACCCCACGTTCTTTCAGCCCCGCTAGCGTCTCGGCAACGCCGGGGTTGAGCAGTTTTCTATAGTCGCAGGAATACGCGCTCGCCCACACCTCATAGCGTGCCTCGGCAGCCTCGACGCTGAGCTTGCCCAGACCCGCACGCTCATGCCAATCGACGAGCACCTGCTGAAAATCACGGTGCGATGAACCAACAATCGCATTAAGCTCGTCGCGCGTCACAGAAATCTGCAGGTAATCGATAAACTTCTCGAGTTCCTTTTGATAGTAAAACTCGGTGTCGACTAAAACGCCGTCCATGTCAAAGATAACGGCGTCAAACGGAAATGCGGACACGGCACCCTCCCTAACAAAAGGGCGCCTGTAAGCAGGCGCCCGAACCATGCATTATCGGCGATTCTAACCCAGCAGCTTATCCAACGCCACCGCAATACCGTCTTCGTTGTTATTGGCGGTCACCATCTGGGCTACCGCCTTAACCTCATCGACTGCGTTGCCCATGGCAACACCGGTGCCGGCCCACTCAATCATGGACTTGTCGTTCTGGCCGTCACCAAACGATACGACCTCGCTGGCATCGATACCGAGCTTGGGCAGGGCGCCCTCGAGCGCGCGGGCCTTGTCGATACCAGGCGCCGTGTACTCAAAGTACCAGTCGGCCGTAAACATGCCCGAAAGCGTCTGCCTAAAGGGCGCATACATCTCCTCGTAATGCGCCTGCAGGTAGGCCGGATCGCCCGCGGTGAGCAATTTGTCCACCGGATAGGCATCTACAACCTCATGGAGGCTCTCGACCTCACGGATCTTAAGGTCGCACGCATCGCGCTCGTATTTAACGATATTCTTCTGCGAGCCGTCAGGCAGCGTGATCATGCAATGGTACGAGTCCTCGACGTGCAGATCGCGACCGAGCGAAATCATAGGGATCACGTCAAAATTACGCAGGTGATCAATCAGACGGTGCAGCTCGTCAGCCGGCATGGCCTGGTCAAAAAGGACCTCATCGGTCTGAGCGTCGACCACATGCGCACCATTAAAGGCAACTAGCAGACCGTCATGGTTTTGAAGGTCGAGCTCCTGCGCCAAGGCGTGCAGTCCCCATGCGGGACGGCCCGAAGCCAAGATGAGCTTAATGCCCGACTCCTGCGCCGCGAGCAGCTTCTCGCGCGTACGCGGGCTGATGACCTTTTGGTCGTTGGTGAGCGTACCGTCGATATCCATTGCGATGGCTTTGATAGCCATATATGCCTCCCCGTCATTGAACAACCTTGTCTGAGCCATCATACAGAACACCCACGGCGACTCTGTCTGCAACGGGAAAAATGTCATATTGTCCCAAACATGAACGGTGCGTGGTCGTGAAGCTTTATCGCTCAGGTCAAATACGTCTGCTAGCGACGCTCCTCCGTCGATGCACCCTCGACGATCGCGATGCCCGCCGATGCACCCAACGCGCTGGCGCCGGCCTCGATGAATGCACAAGCCTCTTCGTAATTATGGATAACGCCCGCCCCCCTAATTGCCACGGCATCGCCGAGCACCTCGTGCATCAGCCGCACGTCTTCGAGCTTAGCGCCGCCAAAGCTTCTGCCAGTCGATGTCTTAAGGAATCCCGGCTTAGCCTCCAGCGCAATCTCACAGACGCGACGCTTGGCGGCATCGTCGCCGTCCAGCTTGCACATCTCGACGATCACCTTGTCAGTGATGCCATGCGCGCGACAAAAATCAGCAATGGCAGTCATCTCGCGCTCGATGGCATCAAAATCGCGGTTCTCGACCGACTCCTGATTCAAAACGTAGTCAATCTCGGTAAAGCCGCACACAGCGTATTCCTCAAACCTCGCAAGCTTCTCCTCAAGCGTCATAGTGCCCTGGGGAAAGTCGATAGCGCCGGCAAGAATGATGTCAGAGCCCTCGAGCATTGCGCGACCCGTCTCGTACTCCTGCAGGTTCGCAAATACACAACGGAAGTTGTACTTTAGCGCCTTCTCGACATACTGCTCAAATGTGTCCTCGGGGGCATCGATATAGTCGATGTATTTATTGATGGGTTTGGCAAGCGTCATGCTGGGCCTCCTTGTTCAGGACCGACAACCGATTCGTGGCTTCGCGCGAAAAACCACGTTCAATGTACGCCCGATACGCAAGGACAGCGTCCACATTCCGACAAGTGGTATGAAATTAGCCGTAGAAGTATATTTACGGACAGCAAATGGCGCCGCATGCGGATGCCGACAGCCAGGCACCCCCCCTCAATACACCCTCATGCCCATTCAAATAGCAAGGGGCCCGTATCCCAACGGATACGGGCCCCTTTCGGCCATGACCTATCTCAGCAACAAAGACTACTTGCGGTGAGCGCGGTAGAACTCGATCGCACCATCTTATCCGAGCCGGGGCACGTTCGTATAGCGTGGCGCGTGACGGTTGCAAAACCACCCCATTTGAAACAAACGCAAAAAAGTACTTGCAAAGACACGTTCCGACATATAAGTTGATAAAAGACCGCCGTTGCGGTTTTAAGTAGATCGAGCATATGAAGTTTCAGTTTTTAGCGTGTAAGAGAAAGAAGATCGGCAAAGTACAGCCCCAAACGCAATGACAACTTAATGAGGTAACTGCCACATGTGAGGCACCCAGGGCATTGCTGTCTCGATTTTGAGCACGATGCCTTCCGCCTTGCATGGGCCGTTCCATCCCGCCCCTGCAGCAACTGCCTCACGGGCTCATTGAAAACCGCATAGCACCCCAACGTCAGCACATCACCCACGGCAAGCACATCACTCACGACAACCAACACATCAACAAACAGCACGAACATCAACCGATTGGAGAAGCTATGACAAACCACCACGCTGAAGACGGCGATAAGAAAAGCATTCTGGATGCCCGCATTGAGCGAGCATATGCAAACGAATATGACGCCGCCTTTGCCGCCGCGACCATCAAGAACTACGCGTCGCTACCGCTCGCGACGATCTTGGCCGACCACCCTCAACTGCTGAAGCGCTGCACAAAGATCATGGGCGACCCCGATATTCGCAAGCTGACAGACCCCTATGCCCCAAAGCGCGACAACGATTCGTACGTTCTTACCGTAGGCTGCCTAGCCCATATGCTTACGGCACTCGACACGAAACTCAAGCTCGAATGGGAACCCGACGAGCGTCATGAGCTCGAAAGCAAGCGGAACACCCTGCGCACCGCACTGTTCCTTCCGTTGGACGGCCTCAAGCGCTGCAACGTCAAGCTCAATACACAGGCGCGGCAAAAGCCCGGAACCACGGGGCAGAAAACTCCAAGACCCCATGCGGCCATCGTCGACCGCAACCGATATAACCGCATGACCGCGCACTTTTCCGCCGAGGGAGCAGCCATAAGGACGCTGATCGACCTGCTGTGCCTCCTGAGCATCAACGAGCTATTTGAGGGCTATCTCGCCCTTGTTCCCGCGACGGCACCCAAGTCGGTAGCAAAGATCATCGAGACCTGCAGACGCCAGTTTGAGCGCCATCGCAATGGCAGCGAGATGAACGCTAGCATCGCGCAGTACTACGCGGCTCATTACAAAAATGACGGATGTGCCCCTGTCGAGCATCAGCTGCGGCTCGCCCACACCACGCCCGCCGCAACGCTCCATCGCTTTGGAGCCCTTGGCGCTTGCGAGCCGCACGAACAGGCAGCCTGCCCCACAACCGAGCTCGATCTCAGGCTCGGACGAACCCTGTAGCCCGCCAGCCCCTCCGCGGGCAACAATCCTATTCCACAACACAACCAACAGAAAGGAGTCCTCATGGACACCAATCATTCCCCCATCATCAGCCCCCTCACCATGCGTGAATCCGCCCGAGGTATCACGCTCACCAGCATTTACGATGAGATGCTCGCCCGTCGCGAGCTCTCCGTCATGGGAAACATCGAAACCCCGATGGCCCACGACCTATGCCAGCAGATCCGCCTGCTCGATGCCACCGACCCCAGCCGCCCCATCACCATATTTGTCGCCAGCGCCGGCGGAAGCGTGCGATCGGGTCTTGCGATCTATGACGCCATGCGCCTCGCATCGTGCCCCATCCGCACCGTCTGCCTGGAATTCGCCGCGTCCATGGGCGCCGTGATCTTTATGGGCGGCGACGATCGCCGTATGGCGCCCCATGCAGAGCTCATGATTCACGACCCGCTGATCCCCCAGGGGGCAGGCGGCTCGGCACTTGCGCTGCAGGAAACCAGCCGGCGTCTCATGCAGACCCGCAAGACCCTCACGCAAATCCTCTCGGACCGCAACGGCCTCACGCCCAAGCGCATCCAGTCCCTCACTGCAAAAGACACCTACCTTTCGGCCAAGCGCGCCGTCGAGCTCGGCTTTGCCCACGAAATCCTCTCGACCACCAAGGAGGTTGCCCATGTCTAACCTCGCCAGCCGCCTCGCCGCATCTGAGTCCGCATCGTCCACCATCCTCGCCAAGGATCGAACGCTTTCCTGCGACACCCGCCAAACGGGACTCAACAACAACGCACTTGTAATCGGCCCCTCGGGAGCCGGCAAGACCCGAAACGTCCTCAAGCCCAACCTGCTGCAAATGAACGCATGCCACATCGTGCTCGACACCAAAGGCACGCTCTGTCGCGAAGTGGGACCCGTGCTGGCAGCCCACGGTTACCGCGTGCAATGTCTCAACTTCGCCGACCTCAACACCGTCCCGGCCCTTGCGCCCGGCATCGAGCGCTACGGCTACAACCCCCTGAGGCACATTCGCCGCAAGGCGGACGGCAGGCCCAACCAGCAGGACATCCTCTCGGTGGCAAAGGCCATCTGCCCCATCGAGGACAACAACCAGCCTTTTTGGGATCATGCGGCGGCAAACCTGCTGTCGTGTCTTATCGCCTACGTCACCGAACAGCTACCCGCCGACGAGCAGACGATCAGCTCGGTCATCAAGCTGATCGAGCACCTGCAGGACGGTGCCACGGGTCGATTGTTTGACGACCTGATCACGACCGACCCCCAAAGCTATGCCCTCTCGCTATGGCGGCGCTACGCCATTACGCAAAATGCCGAGCGCATGCACGCGAGCATCGTCGGCATCCTTGCCGAAAAGGTCATGTGTCTGGGATTCGACGGTGCGGCACAGCTCTATCGTGAGTGCCATCAGGTGGACTTCGCTTCCATGGGACACACCCCCTGCGCCCTGTTTGTAACCGTGAGCGATATTGACCGCGATCTCGATCCGCTGACCGGCCTCTTTATTTCGCAGGCGTTTATGGGCCTCATTCGCGAAGCCGATAGGCAGCCCGACGGCAGCCTGCCCGTGCCCGTGCGCTTTATGCTCGATGACTTCGCAAATCTGCAGATCCCCCAGATCGACAACGTGCTCTCGATTATCCGAAGCCGCAACATCTGGGCAACGCTGCTGCTGCAGTCGACCAACCAGCTCGATGCGCTCTATGGCGAGGCACGCGCACGCTCCATCATGGGCAACTGCGACACGCATCTGGTGCTGGCGTTCCAGGATCCCGAGAGTGCCCGGGTGTTTTCCGACCGCGCCGACGCGCTGCCCGGCACGCTCATGGCGACGCCGATCGATCGCTCGTGGCTCTTTGTACGCGGTCGCACTCCCGAACAGGTCGAGCGCTTTAGGCTCGAAGACCACCCGCTCTACGGGGAGCTGCCCGAGGCGCAGCGAGGCCATGCGGAGGCCGAGCTCTAGACGCAGGGCCCTCGCAGCATGCGACGCTCCGGCGAAGATCCTTAAAGGCCGTGCGCCCCGGGACCACGGCAAAGCAAAGGGGCCCGCATCCGATAGGATACGGGCCCCTGACTATAAGGCGCGATGCGTTAACAGCAGCGACTACTTGCGGTGAGCGCGGTAGAACTCGATGAGCGCCTGGGTCGAAGCGTCCTGCTCGGCCTTGGCAGCGTCGTCGTGGAAGGCCGGAGTAATCTGCTTGGCAAGCTGCTTGCCCAGCTCAACGCCCCACTGGTCATAGGAGTCGATGCCCCAGACCGTGCCCTCGACAAACGTGATATGCTCGTACAGGGCGATGAGCTCGCCAAGTGCGAACGGGGTCAGCGTGTCGCCGAAGATCGAGGTCGTCGGACGGTTGCCCTCAAAGCAGCGGGCCGGGACGATCTGCTCGGGCGTGCCCTCGGCACGAACCTCGTCGGCCGTCTTACCAAAGGCGAGCGCCTTGGTCTGGGCCAGGAAGTTGCCCAGGAACAGCTCGTGCACGTCCTGACCGCTGTCGGTCGCAGGGTTGGCGGTATTGGCGAAGGCAATGAAATCGGCCGGAACCACCACGGTGCCCTGGTGCAGCAGCTGATAGAAGGCATGCTGGCCGTTGGTGCCGGGCTCGCCCCAGAAGATCTCGCCGGTCTCGGAGGTGACCGGGGTGCCGTCCCAACGCACGGACTTGCCGTTGGACTCCATGGTCAGCTGCTGCAGGTAGGCCGGGAAGCGGTGCAGATACTGGTCGTACGGCAGCACGGCGTGGGAGGCGACCTTGAAGAAGTTGCGGTACCACACGTTCAGCATGCCGAGCAGCACGACGACGTTCTTCTCGAACGGGGTGTTGGCGAAGTATTCGTCGATCTCGTGGAAGCCGTGCAGGAACTCCTCGAAGCGGGCCGGGCCGAAGACCACGGCGAGGGAGGTGCCGACGGCGGAATCGACGGAGTAACGGCCGCCGACCCAGTTCCAGAAGCCGAACGCGTTGTTCGGGTCGATGCCGAACTCGGCGACCTTCTCCAGGTTGGTGGAGACGGCGACGAAGTGCTTCTTGATGGCTTCGGCGTTCTTGGCGTCGGAACCGTCGATGGCGCCCTTGGCCTTGAGCTCTTCGAGCAGCCAGGTGCGGGCCTCACGGGCGTTGGTCAGGGTTTCCAGGGTGGTGAAGGTCTTGGAAACGATGATGAACAGGGTGGTCTCCGGATCGAGGCCCTTGGTCTTCTCGGCCAGGTCGTTCGGGTCGATGTTGGAGATGTAGCGGGCGGAGATGCCGGCGTCGGCGTACGGCTTCAGAGCCTCGTACACCATGACGGGACCCAGGTCGGAACCACCGATGCCGATGTTGACCACGGTCTCGATCTTCTTGCCGGTCACGCCGGTCCACTCGCCGGAGCGGACCTTGTCGGCGAACGCGTAGATGCGGTCGAGCACCTCACGCGCGTCCTTGACGGTGTCCTGGCCGTCGACGATGTACTTGCCCTCGTCCTCGACCGGGCGGCGCAGCGCGGTGTGCAGCACGGCGCGGTCCTCGGTGTTGTTGATGTGCACGCCGGTGTACATGGCCTTGGTGCGCTCGTCGAGCTTGACGGCCTTGGCCAGGTCGGCGAACAGCTGCAGGGTCTCCGGCTTGATCAGGTTCTTGGACAGATCGAAGTGCAGGTCGCCTGCATCGAAGCTCAGCTTCTCGACGCGCTCGGCGTCATCGGCGAACCACTGCTTGAGGCTGATGCCCTCGGACTGCAGCTCGTCGTAGTGCTTCTGCAGCGCGGCCCACTCCGGGGTCTTGGTGGCGTCAACGGGAGGATTGATGGCCATGTTGATAGGTCCTTTCATCATCACTGTGAAGCGGAACGTGACGGTGGAATCTCGTTCGATTTTCCACGGCACGAGCCGTTTTCTTCACCTCACAAGATACTCACAAAAGCCGACAGAACAACACAAAAATGTTTCCCGAGTTAACACATTCGGTCGGAAGCGCGATATACCGCGGTTCCGACCACTTTTCAGCGGCGACATGCCAGATAAACGACGATTACTGAAATCGTATGCAACGTTCAGCGGGAAAGCTTCAACGCACGTGAAAACGGCTGTCGTATGCAACGATCGCATTACGATTACGTACGCAACTTACGCACGACCACGCACGCGGCTTACGCAAGTCAGGCGATGGCGGCGAGCAGGAAGTGCGCGCCGGTCATCATGACCAGGCCGATGATCGCGGACACGGACAGCGAGAAGCCGGCGAGTTTCGCATTGCCGAGCACTTCGTCGGTGAACAGGGTGGAGAACACGGCGATTGGCGCGAGGCAGCACATCACCACGGCTTCGCGCACATTGGCGCCGAACGGCAGCACGAACCATGCGCAGACGGCGGACAGCAGGCCGAATGGCAGTC
>CAJLLN010000011.1:0-23528 GCA_905207495.1 uncultured Collinsella sp.
CAGCTGGTGGCCCAGGAGGCCTCCCGCCGACTCGGAGTGCCATTCGGCATCATCGACCTCTCGCTCGCCCCGACCCCCGCCGTGGGCGACTCCGTCGGCGAAGTGCTGGAGAAGATCGGCCTCGAACAGGTGGGCGCCCCAGGCACCACCGCCGCGCTCGCCATGCTCAACGATGCCGTCAAGAAGGGCGGCGTCATGGCCAGCTCCAGCGTGGGCGGTCTCTCCGGCGCCTTTATCCCCGTGTCCGAGGATGCCGGCATGATCGCCGCCGTCGAAGCCGGCGCGCTTTCGCTCGAAAAGCTCGAGGCTATGACCTGCGTGTGCTCCGTTGGCCTGGACATGATCGCCATCCCCGGCGACACCCCGGTCGAGACCATCGCCGGCATCATCGCCGACGAGATGGCCATCGGCGTCATCAACAACAAGACCACGGCCGTCCGCGTGATTCCTGCCATCGGCAAGGGCGTGGGCGACTGCGTCGAGTACGGCGGCCTGTTCGGCCGTGCACCCATCATGCCGGTGAACCCCAACGCCGGCACCGTGCTTGCCCACCGCGGCGGACGCTTCCCGGCACCGCTGAACTCGCTGAAGAACTAGCTGAGGGGGACTGGCGAGGAGCCCCGGGGAGGGCAAATATATAAGGTCGCCTGCTCGGACAGTCCTGACTCGCACGGAGAGCACATTAAGTGCTCTCCGGCTCGTGCGGAACTCGCGATCGACCTTATATATTTGCCCTCCCCGGGGCTCCCGCACAACGGGACCTCAGTTGGGTTCTATCCCGTATGGCAGTCGCTTCGCTCCTGCCCGCCTTGGTTGTGAGGGCGGTTTGGCGTTGGAACGGTTCTTTCTGATATATGCTGGTTGCGGCTCTTCTTTTGGGAGGAGTCGCTTTTTTGTTGCTAGGAGGTTGGCCCGTGGTTGATGGGGAGAATCGTTCTGAGCTGCTTGCTGCGGATTGGAATGGCGAATGGATGCGTCTGCAAGCTGATCGGCGGCGGGCTGATGATTCTTTTGAGTGGGATAAGCGGGCTCGGCATTTTCGGCCGCTTGAGGCTGCCCCTTATGCTCGGGATTTTATAAAGCTGTTGGCCCTTGAGCCCGGCGAGTCGGTGCTTGATATGGGGTGTGGGGCTGGGTCGATTGCTATTCCGCTTGCGCAAGACGGGCATCCCGTGATTGCCGCTGATTTTTCCCCTGCCATGCTGGGCACGCTTGATGCCGGCATTGAGTACTATGGGCTCGAGGATCGCATTACGCCGCTTGAGCTCGCTTGGGATGATGATTGGGATTTGGTTGGACCGGTCGCGAAAGCGGTGGATGTCGCCTTTGCCAGTCGGTCGGTTACGACGACCAATCTAAAAGGTGCGCTTGCCAAGTTTGACCGTACGGCTCGTCGGCGTTGCGCTGTCACGATGGTCGCCAACTCCAGCCCGCGCTATGACCTGCACGTGATGAACGCCATCGGCGCCTCGGTTACCTGCAGTAATGGCTTTGTGTATGCCTTCAACATCCTCATTCAGATGGGCGCGTTGCCGCAGGTTACGTACTTTGAATCGCCTCGTCGCGATACCTTCGATAACCTTGAAGCGGGCGTAGCAGATTTTTCCCGCATGCTTGAGCATGGCAACGAGGATAAGGTCGACCGTCTGCGCGACTACATCGCCCAGCACATGATCGAGAATCCCCATGCCGGTGAGCCGGGCTCCAAGGGCGTGCCGCAGGGGCGCTATATGCTCGACCATATCCGTAAGGTTCGTTGGGCGTTTATTGCATGGGATCCGGTCTCTGCGCTCAGCTCATAGCCTGTTCGCAGCCCGCACCGTCCACCCGCCCGGCATCCGCATTCTTTTTGAACTGGGCAAACGCGCTCCACACCGCGCCGTTCCTGCGCTATCGTGGGACAGCTCACGTAGATTAAGGCCCCGTCGCGGGGCGCCCCATACATAGAAAGCGAGAACCCATGGCACTGACAGGAGCACAGGTCAAGCAGCTTCGCAGCATGGCCCATCACCTCAACCCCGCCATCATCATCGGTAAGTCCGATGTCAACGAGGGCACCGTCGAGCAGACGGTCGCCTACCTGGAGAAGCACGAGCTCGTTAAGTGCTCCGTGCTCGATGGCTCCAGCCTTTCCGCCCGCGAGGCCGCCGAGGAGCTCGCCGAGCGTTGCCACGCCGAGGTCGTCCAGGTCATCGGCCGCAAGTTCTCACTGTATCGCGAGTCCTCGCGCAAGGACATCGAGAAGATCAAGCTCGTCTAAGAGCCAATGATCCGGCGATCCAACACATAGCAAGCTTACGGGTGCCCAAGTACTTCGGGCGCCCGTTTTTTATCGCTCGACCAGCACGCGATTGAGCCGCCCCTCCACCAAGCGCTCGTATAGACGCCGCGTCTCGGGCTCGGGCACGCCATTGACCTGCTCCCTCAGGTGGTGCATATGCCCGCTGTACAGCTCGACGATATCGCGCCGCCGCCCCGCCGCACTGTAGACGCGCATGGCGCAGCGCACCATATCCTCACGCGCCGTTTCCTGTCGAAGCCCCGACTCCGCCAGCCAAATCGCCGACTGCAGATCGTTTTCTTCTAGAGCGGCATTTGCTCCCTTAATCATGCAATCGATGTACTTTGACTGCATGATGCGCCGCATGCGCAAAAAGTAGGTGGGATTACAGCCATTGGGAACATACAACGGTCCGGCATAAAGTTGCTCAATCTTAAGGCACAACTCGACCAGATGGGGCCCGCGCGCACCCGTGCGATTTCCCAAAACCTCGCGGCTTATCTGGTCAAACAGCCGCACATCGGTCTTGACGTAGTCGCCGTTGAGTCCGATACATTCATTTTGGATGAGCACACACGACTTGCCATCCGGCGTCGGTCCCAAAGCCGACCGCAAGCGCGATATCGTCGAGTACAGGTTGTTACGGGCGCTATTGAACTCGGCATGGGGCCACAGCTCCATGGCCAGCGTCTCACGATCGACGAGCGCATCCATGCCCAGCGCAAGCCGCTCGGCAAGCGTCGCCGCCTTCTTGCGGCGCCACATTTTGTCCGTGATGGGAAACCCGTCGCGCTCGGCGCGAAACGCACCAAACATGCGAATCTCGATATGGTCGATGGTATCAACGGCTTCAACCTCGCCAGCCTGGAACAGACGCTCGCCCTCCCCTTCCAAATCGTCGCGCAGCGAGTACCGCGACAGCTCGCGCACGGGAAGCTTCTTGCGTATCCTGCCCGCCGGCTCGCCCAGACAATGCATGGCAAGGCGCGCAAAGAGCCGATACGATGGCTCTAGAATCCCCGCACGATTCATGGACATCCAGGCCGCAAGGTCGCTGTCTCGGCCTGCACAGGCCAAATGCAGCGCCACCATCCAGGCCTCCGCTCCACCAACCTGCGTCTGGCTTATATCGAGCAACTCCGCTTCCTCGCGTACCGAAACCATCGAGGTGTTACGTAGATATGCCGCGCGCTCCAGCAGCAATGCGTTATCGCGCATGTACGCAATCGACTCCTCGGCAAGTTTGAGCACTTGGACCGCACGGAACTTTGCATTAACCGGCCGTCCCTCTGCCAGCGACTGCCAGCCTTCTAACAACAGGCCAAACAGCTGAATCTGGTTGTCGCGCATGCGCACGGCAAAACGATCGAGCTCGTTGAACGCCGCGTCGTCGGTTACCGGCAAGCCGGAAAGGAGCCGCCGTGCCGCCAACACCATGCGCACCCAGATAGCCATCGCCTTAAGCCCACGTACGTCGAGCGCCTCCCGCACCACCGTCATCTCGTCGTCGCGCTCGTCGGTTCCCGCAAACGACCCGTCAAAGAGCTCCACCAGCATGCTATCGGCCCGTATAACAATTCCCGCAATGTCGAGCTCGCAATCGTATGCCTTGCTCGTTTTGAGCTGCTGTAGAACGCCGCCGTCATCTCCCCGCTCGGTCAGGCAGCGCTTGACCTCGATATGCGCAGACAACATATCGAGTGCGGTATGGGATGTCTCGATTTCTGGCACGGCCAGGTTCGTAGGAAGCCCAAGTCCGTTGTCCCCATAGCAAACAGCCGTCAGTGTCTGGGCCACCCTCCATGAAACAGGGTCCATTTCGCAGGCCGCCCGTTCGCCCCCGCGCTCGATGACCGATGCCATATAGCGAGCGAGCTTTGTATTGGACACGCTGACCGCTGCCAGATATACGCCAAGTGCCTCGGCGGGCGTTGGCTCTGGAGCTGGATCGTCGGCATCGATCGTACCCAACGCTGCTCGGCAGATATCGGCACCGTGCCCCGTCAGAGCAAGATCGACCCCATACTGCCCAGCAAGTTCAAGGACCGCTTCACGGTCCAAAAAGGCGTCCGCCAAGCCCATCGCCGCATCGCATCGGCCCGCCTTAAGCAAAATCCGGGCCGCCCTCGGAACAAGTTCGGGGCGAACCTCGGCCACCAACTTACGCAAACGCAAGCGTCCGTTATCCTCCGTGCCCAGACACGTAAAACTCCGCTCGGCGGGATCCAAGCCAAAGATCGGGTAGTCGCGTACAAAGTAGGACTGGTCGACCATCGACAGCCTCACCCCACAAGCCTCGAGTTCTGCGATATTGCCCTCGCCCATCAAAATCATGAGACATGCCACGCAAAACAGCGCATTATTGTCGAGCGAAGCCAGATCGGCAAGTGCCGCGCCATATACGTTGACAATCTCGTTTTCGAGCAGACCGGCTACGTCGCCTTGTCCATACAGACCCGTCTGCAATGCCGAAACGAGCTCGGGCACGCCCTGCGTGAGCTGATAAAAGTCGAGCGATGTGCTGATCGAAAACGCCGATGCCCACGCCGAATACTCATAGGCATGCACCTTGAGCATCTGCGCATTGATCTTAACCGAATCGCCCAGCCCATGAATCAGCTGACGATTTGAAGGACGGCAGGAGATAAAGACCCCTACCCCCATAGCGCGCAGGCCGCGAATCCTGTCGATGAGGTCCTCGGTATCGTGCTGATCGAGGTTTGGCACATTATCAATCGCGATAAGGGAATGCGGTTTGTCTTTGAGTTCTTCAGTAACCACCTCGAGCTGCATAAACACCTCGCGCCCAGTGGCGCGATCGGCCTCGATAATCCGCACGGGGCCTCGCGTCGGGTCGCATTTAACCTCATGGGTGTACTGCAGCAGCACCGAGGTCTTCCCAAACCCGTCGGGCGCATAAAGAACCACGATGCCGGCCTTTCGGCCCTTGGCGATAAGCTCATTCATCAAGCGTTCGCGTCGCACCATATAGCCTCCGCCCAGCGGCATCAGCTCGAGGTCGTCTATACCGCTCAAATCGTTTACCATGCCCGCTCCTCAACTCGACCGTATGGACACTGTAGCCGCAAGACCATACAAGCCGCGCTATGAATAGAGCGACCTTGTGTTTTAGGTTGTCTTTTGGTACGCAAGCGGCAAGTTTTTGTACAGCGAGGGCCGATTGTTATTAATCCCCCGACTAATCGGTCTTTAAGCAGGTAAATGAGCTTGTCAGCTTGTCCCATCTAAGCGGCAGTGTAACGCAGATGAACAAGGTTCAGCTATGTCATTCAACTCGCCTAGCACCCGCTACCGTCTACGACCTTCTAGTGGCATTTTTGCATAGAATCTGATATAGAATGAATCAAGCTGTTGGGCATCCGGCATTCGTCAAGCTTGCGGCAAGATTTTGGTCAAGTGGGCGAAAAGGGATAGCAAAAAGGCCCCCGCAAAGCGGAGGCCTTAGGCAAGGCTATGTCGAGCTGCAGGATTCGCGCTACTCGCAGAGCGAAAGGGCGGCCTCGTCGGCAACGACAACGCAGTTGGTGTGCAGCTGCAGGATCGAAGCCGGGCACTCGGGCGTAACCGGACCATAGCACATGTCATGCACGGCCTGAGCCTTGGCCTCGCCGTTGGCGACGACCAGGATCATGCGGGCATACATGATGGTCTGGGTACCCATGGTGTAGGCCTGACGGGGAACATCGTCGATGCTGTCGAACAGGCGGCTGTTGGCCTGAATGGTGCTCTCGGTGAGGTCGACGCAGTGCGTGCCCTTGGAGAAGTGGTCATCGGGCTCGTTGAAGCCGATGTGGCCGTTGTTGCCAATGCCGAGCAGCTGCAGATCCGGGTAACCGGCGTCGGCGACGATCTTGTCGTACTCAGAGCAGGCAGCGGCGGCGTCGGGGTTGGAACCGTCGGGCACATGCGTGTTGTTCAGGTCGATGTTGATGTGATCGAAGAAGTTCTCACGCATGAAGTAGTGATAGCTCTGGGGATCGTCGTGCGAAAGGCCGCGATACTCGTCCAGGTTGTAGGTGCTGACCTCGGCAAAGTCGACGTCGCCCTTCTTGTACCAAGCAGCGAGCTGCTTGTAGGCACCGATCGGGGTGGAGCCGGTGGCAAGGCCCAGCACACAGTCGGGCTTGAGGATAACCTGGGCCGAGATGATATTAGCGGCCTTGCGGCTCATATCCTCGTAGTCTTTAGCTTTAATGATCTTCATTACGCGTCCTTTCTCGTACAAGAGAGGCAAGGCTCCCTTACAAGCACTTGCCCGCGGCCCGCGTCGGCCGCAACCAACGTGTGCGGCCACCAGGGCGAGGTCGCGTAATGTATGTGTCTCGTGTCTAGCCGCGTCGAGGCCCCTGCCCGTCCACGGTGACCCAAAGCCTTTTAGCTTCGGACAAATCCCATCTTGCCACTGAGGGCGTCCTCTTTCAAGGGCGCCCTCCGTAAACGTGTTTGAATTGTAGACTAATGGCCACGTGCACTTGCTAGCGCTCGCGAGCAACGATGAGCTGGTCCATCTCTTCGACATGCACGCCAACGGAGCCCTTGATGCTCGAGAACTCAACGGAGTTGCACACCAAGATGGGAACCGTCACATCGTAGCCCTCGGCAGCAATTGCCTCGCGATCGAACTCAATGAGCACATCGCCCTTATGGACGATGTCACCCACTTGCGCATGTACGGTAAAGTGCTTGCCCTCGAGCTGAACAGTGTCCAAACCAACGTGGATGAGCACGTCCAAGCCATCGACCGTGTTAAGCGCAACGGCGTGTCCCGTGGGAAAAATAGCCTCGACCTTGGCATCAGCCGGCGCGATCACGCGCGTTCCGGTGGGCTGAATCGCCACGCCCTGGCCCAAAAGGCCGGTGGCAAACGTCTGATCGTTTACCTCGGAGAGCGGAATGACGTCACCCGAGATGGGAGCATCCAACGTAAGGACTCGACCACGCATACCAAAAGACCTTAGGACTTTAGTGAACATGCTCCCCCTCGGACATACCGATCAACCAAAATAACCTTAACAGTTTACCACTTGGCACCCGTTTTTGACCATTAGGGAAGTTCGCGCTTGACAACCTCGACGATGTCGTCGACAACGCGCTGAGTCAGCTCGTGCGTCTCGGCCTCGGCCATCACGCGGACCAGCGGCTCGGTACCACTCGGGCGCACCAGAATGCGGCCGCGGCCGTCAAGCTCCTTCTCGGCAGCAGCAACGGCGTCCCAGATGGGCTGGCAATCGTCCAGACCGGCCTTGTTGTCGGAATGCACGTTGACGAGCACCTGCGGGTACTTCTTCATGATGCCGGCAAGATCGGTGAGGGTACGACCGGTGCGCTTGAGCACGGCCAGCAGCTGCAGAGCCGTCACCAGGCCGTCACCGGTGGTGTTGTGCTCCAGGAAGATGATGTGGCCGGACTGCTCACCGCCGATGACGGCGCCGTCCGCGAGCATGCGCTCCAGAACGTAGCGGTCGCCCACGGCGGTCTGAACCATCTCGAAGCCCTGCTCCTTCATAGCGATGGAGAAGCCCAGGTTGCACATGACGGTCGAGACGATCTCGGAGTTGGCGAGCTTGCCGCGAGCGGCGAGGTCAGAACCGCAGATAGCCAGGATGTAGTCACCATCGATCTCATTGCCCTCGCTGTCCACGAACAGTACGCGGTCGGCGTCGCCGTCGTGGGCCAGGCCGATGTCAGCATGGGTGCGCAGCACGAGCTCGCGCAGAGGCTCGAGGTGCGTAGAGCCGCATTCAACGTTAATGTCAGTGCCGCAGTAATCGGTGTTGATAGCGTGCACCGTGGCGCCCAGGCGCTGCAGCGCGGCGGGCGTAGTCTGGCAGGAAGCGCCATGGCCGCAGTCGACGGCAACGACCAGGCCGTCGAGCCTCAGGCCATCAAGCGTATCGATGGCGTGGTCGACGTATGCCTTGCGAGCGTCCTTCATCTTGATAATGTGGCCCACGCCGGCACCGGTCGCCAGCGTGTCGGCAGCCATGGCTTCCTCGGACATGACCCAGGCGCTGATCTCTTCCTCGACAGCATCGGGAAGCTTCATGCCCTTGCGGCTAAAGAACTTGATGCCGTTGAACTCCGGCGGATTATGCGAAGCGGAGATGACGATGCCGCCATCGAGCTCGTTTTGGACGGTGAGCAGCGCCACGGCCGGCGTAGGAATGACGCCGCAGCAGTGCGGGCGGCCGCCCTCGGCCATAATGCCGGCGGTCAGAGCGCTCTCGAGCATGGTGCCCGAAAGGCGCGTGTCACGGCCGATGCAGATGTCCGGACCAAGAAACTTGGTCGCCGCGCGGCCCAGGCGAAACGCGAGGTCGCACGAAAGATCGGCGTTGGCGACGCCACGGACGCCATCGGTACCGAAGATGTTCTGGGGCATAGGATCGCTCCTTCCCTAGCAGGCGATATGCAACCGCCCGCCCTAGTCGAAAAAGAAAAGCGGGACCCGCCGAGGAATCGGCAGGCCCCGCTTGTACATTGTATCTCGAAAGGAGATAAAACCTTAGCGCTTGGAGAACTGGGGAGCGCGGCGGGCCTTCTTGAGGCCGTACTTCTTGCGCTCGACCACGCGAGCATCGCGCGTAAGGAAACCGGCCTTCTTGAGGTCAGCACGGTAGTCGCCAGCGTTCAGAAGAGCGCGAGCGATGCCCAGGCGCAGAGCGCCGGACTGACCGGAGATGCCGCCGCCATCGCACAGAGCGATAACGTCGAACTGACCGGCGGTGTCGGTCACCTTGAAGGGAGCAAGGGCGTTCTCAACGAGCTGATGACGGCCGAAATACTGCTCGGCGTCACGCTTGTTGATGGTCACCTTGCCGGTGCCGGGGACGAGACGGACGCGGGCGACGGCGTTCTTACGACGGCCGGTACCCTGGTAGACAACGGTGTTCTCAGCCATCTTTAAGCCTCCAGCTCAATCTTCGTGGGGTTCTGGGCAGCGTGCGGATGCTCGGCACCAGCGTAGACCTTAAGCTTGGTCATCTGGGCACGGCCGAGGGTGGTTTTGGGCAGCATGCCGCGAACGGCGCGCTCGATGACCTTCTCCGGGTGCTTCTCCATAGCCTGGCGGAAGCTCTCAGCCTTGAGGCCGCCGTTGTAGCCGCTGTGGCGATAATAGGTCTTCGTGTCGGCCTTGTTACCGGTAAGCTGGACCTTATCGGCGTTGATGACGACGACGAAGTCGCCGCAGTCGCTGTTGGGCGTGAACTGGGGCTTGTTCTTACCGCGCAGGATCATTGCGATCTGGGTGGCAAGACGGCCCAGGACAGCACCATCGGCGTCGACGAGAACCCAATTGCGCTGGACCTCGCCCTGCTTGGCGTAGTGAGTCGATTTCGAAATCACTTAGACTCCTCCATGTACAGTACGTGTTGTTACAGAGATTCACGGGGCTCTGCAAGTAACCCGTCCATATTACCCCGCTCGCCGCCCGAGTCAACAGGTATTTTGGCTCCGACCAGAGTTTCTGCACATGTCGTCCATGGGTCATGACGTCGCGACGCTAGCGCTCGACAAACGCCTCGATATCACTCAGTAGGCGCTTTGCCTCCTGGCGGCCCTGAATATACAGGTCGAGGAGCTTTGCCGAATCGTGCTCAACGTGACCGACCTCGACCGGCTTTTGCGGGGCAACGACCAGCGCGCGGCCCTCGTGCTCATACTTCCACAGGTGCATGCGCTGGATGTTATAGCGGTCGTGGCGCGTCTCGATAGCCTCGAGCAGGTAGGGGTAGTCGGCATAGCGGGCGCGCGCGGCGGGCATAAACTCGTAGGGCTTTTTCTCGTACGAGCGGTCCTGCGTGACAATGACAACCGCGCGATCGAAGCCCGCTTCCTCCAGCACGTGCTCGATGGGGACCGAATCGGCTACGCCGCCATCGACGTATTTGTGCCCGTCAATCTCGACCGGCGGCGTCACCAGCGGCAGCGACGTCGATGCGCGCACGGCGTCGAGGTCGAGCACGGCGCTTTTGACCGGCAGGTACGCGGCGGTTCCAAAGAGCATGTCCGTCGCGACGGCGTACATCTCGATGGGACTCGCGTCGAACGCCTCGTTGTCAAAGGGATCCAGGCGGTCCTGGACATCGTTGAAGATAAAGTCGTAACCCACAATGGAGCCCGTGGACGCAAACGATGCGGCGCCCATGAAGCGATTGTCGTTGCAGAAAGCCAGGTTGATGCGGTTGGCACGGCCGATCTGGTGCGACTTGTAGTTCACGCCGTTGAGGGCACCTGCCGATACGCCATATACCGCCGGAATCTCGACGCCGGCCTCCATGAGGACGTCGAGCACGCCCGCGGTAAACTGCCCGCGAAAACTACCGCCCTCCAAGACGAGCGCGACCTTGCCGGCGTTCTTTGCCTTATCTTCTGCAGTCATATTGACCTCCTGCGATTGCGTTTTGGCCTTCTTCTACCCAGTTTTGGGATGGCGAGAGCGCAGGTTTTGGAGTTGAGGAGGGCGGGGCGGTCGGCGGGAAAGCGCGTCCCGTTCTCAGAGCAAATTCCGGGTCGCATTTTCCGCTGAGCCCGCCATCAGGAAAATGAGTCCCATTCCGAGCTTAGATTCCGAGATGCGCTTTCCGCTTGAGCTGCCATTGGGAAAGCATATCCCACTCTACGGCTCGATTCCGGGTCGCAGTTTCCGCTTGAGGCGCCATCCGGAAACTACGTCCCAGTCTGAATGCGGATTCCGGGACGTGCTTTCCGCCTGGGCCGCCATTGGGAAAGCGCGTCCCACCTGCGCTGCTGCGACGTTTTCTTTACGCCCGCGCCCTGCATAGAGTTCGATTCTCCGCGGTACGGACTAGAAATAAAAAGGCAGGTAGATATGAGTATCTACCTGCCTGTTACTTATGGTGGAGGCGCGGAGAATCGAACTCCGGTCCACGAAAGCCCCCTGATTGGCATCTCCAAGCTCAGTCGCTGGTTTAGTCTCGGACGCTTTGCGCGCAGCGACACGCTCGCGGCGTCCTAACCGGTTCGGTCTTAGCCTGCGCCATACCGATTACGTGCGCAGGAGCATTCCCCTAAAATGACGTCGCGCCGGTGTCGGGGAAATCACCGGGTTGACGCGCCGCTATAAACTAAGCAGCGAGAGCCATAGGCTCAAAAGAAGAGTTGTTGTCAATTCAATTTGACGGTACCCCTGTTTAACGAGGCGAGGAGACCTCGGCTTGCTTCCTCTCTCAGAGCTATCGTGTCGAAACCAGTCGCCCCCGAATGTCGGGAAAGTCTGGATGGCGTTGGGCACGAGCGCCCAACGCCCGTCGACTTTTCAAGGAACATGCAGGGCGAGCCCCGCTTGTGGAGTGTTATCTTACCACGTTCTGAAAGCGGACAGCTGTTCTATGCACGAGCTGTGAAGACCCCAATGTGCGCTGCACTTCGCACTTTTGCTACCGATCGCGTCACGTATATTTTCGCCAAGCACAATTGACCCGTCGAAAGGACCGTTATGGATACCAAGCAGCAACTCGTCAATGCCCTCGCAGGCCTGGGCTCAACCATTACCGAAGCTATGGATGTCATCGAAGGCTTTGTCCCCTGCGGACATCCCGCCCTCACGGTATCGAACGCACTCGTCGCGCTGGACGCTGACGATGATGTTGCTCTCGCCCAGCAGCTTGAGACCGTCGAGGGCTTTATCGACCACGTGAGTGAGAACCGCGGCGTGTCCGCCTACCACGGCATCGAGGTCGAGCTCGCGGGTCCCAAAGCCGACTTGCTCGCAGCAATCCGCGAGGTAGGCGCCCTCATGCAGACCGCAGGCGTCAAGAACACCCAGGTCAACGAGTGGGTCTACCGCAGTCTGGCAGCACTCGACAGCTCCGACGAAAAGGCAGCTGAGCAGCTCGCAGAAAGTCCCGCCATTAAGGCCGAGCTTTTGTAAATAGCAAACGCGGGCCCTTGGCGCATCGTCGTCCAAGAGGCCCGCAAACCGTTCGCGTCAACCGATAGCCGCGCCGCCGCGTTCGGCCAAAGCAAGAATCGGCATCATTTGACGAGGTGTCTTTGCTGCAAGATCGGCATGTTCGAGCAGTTTGCAATCGTTGGTCACCAAGTAATCGACCTGCGCGCGCTTGCACGCGGCGAGTACCAAGTTGTCCTCGTAATCGCGATGGAGCGACAGATATTTGTCGGCTAGCCACAGATCGGATGCATCAGCGCCCACGGCCATGGCGTTTTCGGTCATGTTCCGAACAAACGCCAACGCCGCATCGCCAATTGCACGGGCAGATGCCTCGTCGAGCGCTCTCCCGCTGGCAAGAACGCTACGCTTCAACTCATGTTGGACAACGTACAGCACGTCCTTAGCAATATGCACCGGAAAGAACAGCAACGCCCCCGTCTCCGCCGCCTGCCCAATAAACGCGCGTGCGGCAAGCGACTCGGCATGGTCGACGCAAAACGAATCAACCCATACGTTGGCATCCACCATTATTTTGAGGGGAGCCCCGCTCACAGGATCATCCCCTTTTGGCGATAGCGCTCGTCCATGGCTTCGGAATAGATTGTGTCCCAATCGCGATCGTCGGACACGGGCGACGTAGCGATGCCCAAATCTGCATAAAGCCGGTCTGCCGCTGCCCATGATACGGTGAACGGAGCATCGTGCGCGACGATCTGTTGCCGGCCATCAATGGCAGACAGCACTTCCTCACACTGCCCGCCACCCTGTGCGACCTTGGCCACCACCTTTTTGATGAGCTCGGGCAGCGACCTGCCCGAAAGCTGCAGCGCTTCCTCGGCGCGCTCTTTAACCGAGCGATCCACGCGAACGTTCACCTGCGCCATGCCGCTAACAGCACCCACGTTGATTCTGCTCCCTTCAATTGCTAGCATCGCTAGCAACAATATATAGAGAAGCTAGCAAATGGTCAAATGCAAAAGGCCTGCGCCCGGACGACACCGATGCCGTCTGGGCGCAGGCCAGATAACGTGGGCGAGCACGTCTGCTAACGCAGATATGCCTTCGCGTTGCTCAGGCTGTAGGCAATCGTCGAGCCGTTGTGCAGCAGCGACGACGCCTGCGGGGTAATCGTACCGGTAATGCCCAGTGCCAAGAGTGCTGAGTTGGTGAGCATCACCTTAGAGTAGGAGCTCGTCAGACGATCAACGAGGCCCTGGCTCATGCGGCGCAGGCGCACGATCGCGGCAAGGTCCGTATCGGTCAGGATGATATCGGCGACCTCCTTGGCGATGTCGCTTCCGCCACCCATCGCCAGGCCCACGTCGGCCAAGCCGAGCGCCGGCGAATCGTTGACGCCGTCGCCCACCATGGCAACGTGGCGCCCCTCGCTCTTAATGCGCTCCACATAGGCGTACTTGTCCTCGGGCAGCAGCTCGGCCTTAAACTCGTCGACCCCCGCCTCGCGCGCGATGCGCTCGGCCGTGCGCTCGGAATCGCCCGTGAGCATAACGACATGCTTGACGCCCAGCGCATGCAGGTCGGCGATGGCCTCACGGACCCCGGGCTTGAGCGGATCCTCGATACCGAGCACGCCGACGACCTTGCCATCGACCGCCAGATACAGCGGCGACAGGCCCTGCATCTGGAGCTCGATTTGCTCCTTGATGTCGGACTCAAGCTGCGCACCCTCGTCCTCAAATACAAAGTGTGCGGAACCGATGATGGCGCGACGCCCTTCAATGGACGAAGCGATGCCGTGCGCCACGATGTACTCGACCGCGGCGTGGCGCTCGCGATGCTCGAGCTCGCGCTCGCGTGCCGCATTGACCACGGCGCGTGCCACCGGATGCGGGAAATGTTCCTCCAAGCAAGCGGAAAGGCGCAGAACCTCGTCCTCGCTCCAGCCATCGGTGGTGAGCACGCAGGCAAGACGCGGCTGCGCCTCGGTGAGCGTGCCGGTCTTATCAAACACGATGGTATCGGCCTTGGCAAACGACTCAAAGTACTTCGCGCCCTTGACCATGACGCCCATCTTGGCGGCATCGCTCATAGCGGTCATGACGGCAACGGAACCCGTGAGCTTGAGTGCGCACGAATAGTCGACCATCAACGCCGCTGAGGTCTTGATGAGGCTGCGGGTGGTAAGCGCAACCAGACCCGCGAGTAGGAAGTTCCACGGGACGATCTTGTTGGCGAGGTCCTCCATGTGCGACTGACCCTCGGACTTGAGCGAGTCGGCCGTCTGCACGAGCGAGACGATCGAGCGGAGCTTGGTCTGAGCCGTGTTGGCGCGCACACGCACCAAGATACTGCCGTCTTCCACGACGGTGCCGGCGAATACATCGTCGCCCGCGCTGCGCTCGACGGCAAGCGGCTCGCCGGTCAGGGTCGCCTGGTTGACCATGGCGCTTCCCTGCTCGACCACGCCGTCGATGCAGATGGACATGCCGGTGCGAACGGCGACCAAGTCGCCGGGCTCAAGCTCGGTGGCGGCAACACTCACCTCGGTGTCGCCGACCACTTTTTGCGCCTTGTCGGGTACGTCGAGTAGCGAGTTGATGAGCTCGTTTTCGCTCATGGCGCGTGTGTAGTCCTCGAGCAGCTCGCCCACGTTGAGCAGGAACATCGTCTGCCCCGCGGTATCGACGTCGCGTTTGGCAAACGAGATACCGATGGCCGAAGCGTCGAGCACGGGAACGGTCAGGCGCGGCTGTGCAAGCTCACGGAGGGCGGCGCGCAAAAAGGTCATGTAACCGGCCACGACAAACACCGCACGCAGAGGCGTCGGCAAGAACCAGCGACGCGCGTAATGGGCGCCGATGAGTGTCGCCAGGTCCATAACGAGTTTGTGCTTGCGCGGCTCGAGTTGCATCACGTAACCCGACTTGGCATCGGCGATGGCTTGAGCATCGAGTGCGCCCAAGGCGTCGAGCACGCTCGCGCGGCGCGGCTCGTCGTACTCCAGCGCCATCTGGCCAATGCGGCCATACACGCGCACTTTGCGCACGCCGTCAATGTCGCCGCCAAGCTTAAGAAGTGCGTCGAGATCGCTCTCTGGCACAGGACCCGCCAATTGAAGACGGGTCCTGCCGGGGATCTCGCTAATAATCGAGAATCTCATAGTTTGTGCCTGGGAGCGTTACTCGGCTGCCTCGTCAGCAGCGGCCTCGCTCTGGGTGATGTAGGCCGCCTCGGCAACCATGTCGTCGACATTAGCCTTGGCCTGCTCGACCATGTCCTGGTAGCCGTTCTTGATGCGCATGCCGCACGCGATACCCTGCACGCAGGCATTCTTGACCGGAGCGCTGGTGAGCAGCTTGATGCCGGCCGTACCGAGCAGAAAACCGCCACCGACAAGCAGGGTGTTAAACGTCGACTTCTTCATGTTGCTTCTCCCTTTTGCCGCACAAGCGCGGCATGGTGCCTTAGCACCCGAGTAAACAAGTTTGCTCGAGCACACTTTTGGAAAATAGTTTAGTTTATCTAACTATCAAGTTCAACAAAGGTTAACTTTTTGGAAACTATGGGGGTGAACTCAATATGACAAAGGGACAGTCCCTTTGTCACATTCCTACAGCTGCCAGTCCGCCGCCTCCTTTTGCAGCGCAACCATGCGAGCGAATTCTCCACCTGCCGCCTTGAGTTGCGCCGGAGTGCCCTGCTCGGCAACCACACCATCCTTGAGCACAACGATTTTGTCGGCATTTTCCACCGTACGCATACGGTGGGCAATAACGATAACCGTCTTGCCTGCAAGCAGACGGGAGAGTGCCTGCTGTACCACGGTCTCGTTCTCCACATCCAAGCTCGCCGTCGCCTCGTCCAACAGCACGATAGGCGCGTCTTTGAGCAGCGCGCGGGCGATAGAGATGCGCTGGCGCTCGCCGCCGGACAGCTTGGAGCCGTTCTCGCCGATCATGGTGTCGTAGCCCTGCGGCATGCGGTTCACAAACTCGTCGCAGTTGGCGGCACGAGCAGCCGCAAGCACTTCCTCATCGGTGGCATCACGACGCCCGAGGCGGATGTTTCCCATCACTGTATCGTCAAAAAGCAGCACGTCTTGGAACACAATGGCGTAGTCGCGCAGCAGTACCTCGGGATCGACGCTCGCAACATCCACGCCACCCACGGTGACCGTGCCTTCGGTGGCATCCCAAAAACGCGCGGCCAGGCGGCTCACCGTAGACTTACCGGAACCCGAAGGACCGACCAGCGCCGTAACTTCGCCTTCCTTGGCGGTAAAGCTCACATCGGTAAGAACTTTCTCGCCGGCGCGGCCGTCCTCGCCCGCACCATAGCCAAATGCCACGTGATCGAACACCACATCGTGGCCCACGGGCTCAAATATCTCGCTGCCCCGCGCCACAGGCTCTTCCATGATAGAACGCATGCGCTTGGCAGACGACTCAGCGGCAAACAGCTCGGACATTAACATTAACGCCTGGTCAAAGGGCGCATAGATACGGCTCACCATAAGCAGGAAGGCAAACATCACCAAAAAGTCGACCTGCCCGGAGGCGACCACCGCGGCGCCCGTAACCAGCGTGGTGGCAATGCCCAGGCGCAGGATGACAAAGGCGGAGTTGACCAAAAGCCCGTTTGCGAGCTCGCCCTTGGTGGTCTCGCGCTCCTCGGCATCGATCACGGCGTTGAGCCCCTCAAGATAATGGGCCTCCTGGTTGGTGGCGCGGATCTCGCGAACGCAGTCGAGCGTCTCTTGAATCGCCTCGGTAACCTTGACCTTCTCGGCGCGCACGCGATCGAACACCGGAGTCATGGGGCCGCGTGTTAGATACAGCACGGCAAAGGCCACGGGAACGCTCCAAAACGCCGCGATCGCCAGCTGCCAGAAAAAGAACAGCGACGCCACGAACACAATGGCGCTTGCGATGATGGCACCCCAAAGCTCTCCCAGCACGTGGCTGTAGGCGTGCTCCATGGCCTGGACGTCACCCATGATGGTCTCGGTTAAATCGGCCAGATCACGACGACCAAAAAACGACAGCGGCAGTTTGCGCAAGCGCTCGGCGATCTCCATACGCTGCTTGCCGCACTCCTCGTAAAAGATGCAGTAGGTGTAGTAATACTGCTGCCAGTTAGAGGCAAAGAGCAACACGAAAAAGACCAGGAGGCCGCCCACGATCGACAGGGCATCCGGCAGGTCAGCCCCGCTGGCGAGATGCTCGACAAAGCCGGCCATAACCAGGAATAAAAAGCCCATGCCAGCCATGGTAATGAGATTGGTGAGCGTGGTCCAGAAAATGCCGCGTTTTACGCCGGCGACGCCTTTATCGGATAGGAAATACTTCTTTTGGAATGAGGCGAACATTTAGGCCTCGCCTCCCTTCGTGACGGCGGCATCCGCGGTCGCAGCAGTAATCTTCCAGCTCGCGGCCTGTTCGTATTCGGCCCACATCTTGGCATACAGACCCTCTTGAGACAGCAACTCGGCATGGGTACCCGACTCCTGCACGCTGCCCTGGTTGAGCACCACGATTTGGTCTGCGCCCACTACAGTCGAGAGTCGGTGCGCAATCATAATGACCGTGCGACCCGCCGCCAGCTTGCTAAAGGCGCGCTGGATGAGCGCCTCGTTCTCGGGATCGGCAAACGCCGTGGCCTCATCGAGCACCACGATAGGCGCGTCTTTAAGGATCGCGCGGGCGAGTGCCACGCGCTGGACCTCGCCGCCCGAAAGATATGCTCCGCCAGCGCCGAGCATGGTATTGATGCCCTGCGGGAGCTTGGCCACAATGTCGTCGCACTGAGCTGCGGAGAGGGCCGCACGCACTTCGTCGTCAGTGGCCGTAGGCTTGGAGGCGCGCACGTTATCGGCAAGTGTTTGCCGGAACAGCTGGTTGGTCTGGAACACAAAGGCGACCTGGTCCATAAGCTCGTGCGAATCCATATCGCGAACGTCCACACCGCCTACGAGCACTCGACCCGAGGAAACATCCCAAAAACGCGGGATCAGGCTTGCGCAGGTTGACTTACCGCCACCAGAGGGACCCACCAGGGCGAGGGTGCTACCAGCGGAAACGCTGAAACTTACATGGCTAACGGCAGGTGCTTCGGCACCTTCGTACGTAAAGCTCACGTCCTCAAATCGCACGTCGCCGCCGGCAGGGTGCTTGGGTTGTGCGGGCACGGAAAGCTGCTTGGAATCCATGACGCTTCGAATACGAGCCAACGAATCGGCACTCATCTGAGAGGCCTCGCCCACAAACATGAGCTTGGTCATGGCCGTCGGTACCACGGCCGAAAATATCGCGTAAAACGTGAAGTTGGTCATAAAATGCGCGAAGTCCGTCTCGCCTGGCGCCAACAGCAACGCCACGGGCAACAGGAATGCCACAAGACCATTGAGCGCGGTAAGGTTGAGTACCTGCGGACCTCGGCAGAACGTGCCCGCATAGTTTTGCGCCATGTCGGCGTATTCGGCGATTGCATCGTGGAAGGCCTTAAAGGAGTAGACCGTCTGCTGAAACACCTTGACCACGGGGATGCCGCGTACGTATTCGGTGCCGGTCTTGTTCATCTTGACCAGCGCTCCCATGTAGGCCTTCATGAACTCGGCGCCTTCGCCGCTCATCATGGTGGCCATGGCGCCAAACGAAACGACGACCGAGATAAGGCATGCCGCGCCCAAGCGCCAATCGAGGGCGAAAAGCAGCACGAGCAAGCCCACGACCATGGCGGCGGCGCCGGCGATATCGGGCAGCATGTGCGCGAGCAGGGTCTCGGTGGAGGCGGCGCATCCGTCTACAATACGGCGCAGCTCACCGGTGGCGTGCGTGTCAAAGTAGCCGAGCGGCAGCTTAAGCAGGTGCTCGCTCGTAGTCTTGCGGATATTGGACGCGCAGCGAAACGCAGACAGGTGCGTGCACATGAGCCCCACGAAATAAGCTACGATGCTTGCCAGCGCAAACCCCACGGCCCACCAGCCATACATCGCGATGTCGCAGGCTTCGCTCCAGTTAGGTGCCACGGCGATCAGGTCGCGAGCGACAAGCCAAATGCACACGTACGGGCCAAAGCTCAGCAGCTGCGAGAGCGCCGAGAGCGCCATGCCCAAATACGTTAGGAATTTACGGTCACCGGCATACGCGAGCAACTCGCCGATGCCTCCACCTTCCCTTTTTGATCCCTTTGCCATGAGATTCCTTTCTAACGGCTTGAGAGTTAACCGTAATGAACTTATCATTGATGTGTTAGCCATGGCTCACAATCAAGCCAGGCGTGGACGTTTCTGCAAAGGAAAGGGACGCTTTTGCAAATACGGCGGGCAGCGACCGACATAACCGAGCTCTACGCACCACAGTTTGAGCAGTTTGGCCTGGAGCTTTCCGGCAAGGGCGCTGTCTTTACCGGCGAGGTGGCAAACGATCGGGCGCACGGACGCGCATGGATCATGCCCCTCTCCCCTGCCTGCATCGTCATGGAGCATTTCATCACCCCGACGCACGATATGTACTTGGCCGAATACACACCCGAGCCATATGCCTGCGTGAGCGAGGTCAGCGCGCCCACACTTACATGCATGCCCGAGGCTGGCATAACGCCCGCGAACCTCAAACCATTGCATGGACCGTGGCCAAACAATGCCGTTTGCAGCTTTATCCAAGATAACTGTGGCGAGGAATTAAGCCCGCTGTTTGCGGGGGAGCTCTATCACTCGCGCTCGGTGCTCTTTTTGCCTGGATATTTTGACGAACTGGAGCACCGCTATCCCACCGAGTTCGCGGGAATCTTTGAGGCGTTTGCCGAATCATGGCACGAGGAAGCGACGTCTGCCATCTGCCACACGCTGCGCCGGATTAACGAGGACCGCGCCCGCACCGTAGGCGGACGCGTCTATATGCAGGGCATCGTGGAGACCATGGTCGCGGAGCTCGCCTGTTCGCGCGCGGCCCACAAGCAGGCGCGGCAGGCGGCAGACACACGCGTCAGCATAACCATTGCCGAAGAAGCAACGGCAATGATTGAGCGCGCGCTCGACAAAGGCAGACGTGTGGGTATCAACGAGGTGGCCGAAAGGCTCTACACAAGCCGCTCCAAACTATGCGCCACCTTTAAGGCCCAAACCGGCGAGTCCCTGGGCGCCTACATACGAAGGCGCCGCATGGAGCGGGCGCAGGACCTTTTGGCAGATAGCGCGCTCACGATAGCGCAGGTGGCAGAGCGTCTAGGCTACCCTCAGCAGGCCGCCTTCACCCAAGCCTTCAAACAATACACCGGCACCACCCCCACGGCTTGGCGAAGCAAGCATCGCTAAGGCCCAGGCTCCCTGGCCGTAACGGAGCGATTAATTAGCCGCCGTCCGTCAGCTCACCCAGGATCTAAACGTCAAGATGTGCACGATCAAGCGCCTTTTTGATAAGAGGGACAGATCGATCAGCCAAATACAACGGAATGTTGAGCACCCCGTCGTCGAGCTTTAGGTTCTTAAGTGAGTAGCGGACCCTCAATGGAGTCGTCTCCGCATGCTTGTCGGCATAGTACTTAAGGCTCTTGGAATGAACGACCTCTCCCGATTTGACCTCGACGGGAACGATTTCGTTTCCGACTTGAATCAAAAAATCGACTTCGTGCTTCGGCTTCTCGTTTATCCAATAACGCGGAGCAGCATCTAACTGTGAAAGCAATGCCTGAAGCACATAGTTCTCGGCGAACGAACCTTTGAACTCCGAAAATAGCGCATCCGAGATGGCAAAAGCGGACGCATCCAGCCTTGCCATGCGGCGCAGCAAGCCGACATCAAGACAGTAGATCTTAAATGCCTTGAGGTCATCGTACGCAGAGAGCGGCACACCACCAGCAGCATTAAGGCGAACCGCCGTGATGAGCCCAGCATCGGCAAGCCATTCCAGAGCATCCTCGTATTCTCGAGCACGAGCCCCCTCGCGCACCGCACCCCAAACGAACTTTTTGTTCTCGCGCGCCAACTGAGCTGGAATCGAGTTCCATATTTGTGAAAGCTTGGCGAACTGCGCACGGCCACCATGCTTGGCAAAATCGCGCTCGTAGGAATCCAAGAGATCAGACAACACCTTATCGACCTGAACGATATCGCCCGTCTCCACCCACCGGCCAAGAGCCTCTGGCATGCCGCCGCATGCAAAATAACGACGAAGATGCTCGACGAGACGGACATGGAAGAAATCGGGCACTGTCTCGATCTGATCCAGGCCGCCAAGGTATTCGTCGTAGTTCGCAGCGCCCTCGGCTTTCAGAAACTCGGAAAAGCTCATGGGGCGCATCTCCATGAACTCGACCTTTCCCACCGGAAAAGCGCTGGTCTCACGGGACAAGCGAACGCCCAACAAAGACCCTGCGCATGCGACGTGATACTCGGGGGCCTCGTCACAGAAGTATTTAAGGGCGCCGACTGCAGAAGGACAATCCTGGATCTCATCAATAATAAGCAGCGTTTCGCCGGGCTCGATAGGCTGTCCAAGTGCCAGGGAAAGATTTGAGATGATCCGTCGAGGATCGCGCGTACCTTCGAAAAACTGAGCGTACTCGCTCTGTACCCCAGGTGACGGCTCCTCGAGCGTCAGATACACAAAATTGAGGTACGAGGTTCGGCCGAACTCCTTAAGCGCCCACGTCTTTCCAACCTGGCGCGCCCCCTTAAGGATAAGCGGCTTACGATATTCTGACGCTTTCCAAGCGTTAAGCTTGGCAATGATATCTCGCTGCATGACCGAACCTCCCGCAAAGAAACTTCCGTAAACGTGATATTTCCCACATTTTACCCTAGGTAAAACGTGATATTTATCACATTTACGGAAGTTTTAAGCTCATTTCGCCACACTTTCATCACATTGAAAAGGCGGAGGCGCATTTTGCGCCTCCGTCACCATCTTTCCTATCAGCCTACCTGACCCGAACGGCCGAGTCGTCACAGAACCCGGGAGCCCCGGCAGGGCGGGTGCTTGCTCAAAATGAGTTCCGCACGCAAAGAAGGCCACTTAATGTGGCCTTCGTCTTGCGCAGGACTGTCCGAAATTTTGAGGAAGCACCCGCCCTGCCGGGGCTCCCGGGTTCCCGTTTACGAGAGCGACGTTCTCAGCAACTCGTTGAAGAGCTTCGGGTTGCCCTTGCCGCGGCTCGCCTTCATGCACTGGCCCACCAAAAAGCCGATGACCTTCTGGTTGCCGTCACGATACTGCTGCGCCTGATCGGCACAGTTAGCCAGCACCTCGTCCACGATCGGCTGCAACGCACCGGCATCGCTCACCTGACGCATGCCGCGCTCGTCGACGATCTTGTTGGGGTCGTCGCCGGTCTGGGCCATGGCCTCAAAGACCTCGTGCGCCTGGTTGGAGCTGATGGCATCGGTCGCCAGCAGCTTGGCAAGAGCTGCCACCTGAGCCGGCGCGATGCCGGACTCTGTCAGCGAGACACCCGCGCCCTTAAGGTAGGCGATCATCTCGTTCACCAGCAGGTTTGCGACCGTCTGGGCCTCCTTGCCAGCCATACCCGCAGCGGCGGCCTCAAAGAACTCGGCAAACTCCGGGTCGCCGGCAATCTGCTCGGCATCGGCGGCCTTAATGCCAAAGTCGGCCTCAAAACGGGCACGCTTGGCATCGGGCAGCTCGGGGATCTCACCACGGCAGCGGTCGATGAACTCGTCGTCCAGATCGAACGGCGCCAGGTCGGGATCGGGGAACAGGCGATAGTCGTCGGCCGTCTCCTTCACACGCATGACCACGGTGCGCTTGCGGCTGGGCTCCCAATGGCGGGTCTCCTGATAGATGATGCCGCCCTCCTCGAGCACCTCGGCCTGGCGGCAGATCTCGTAGGCAAGGCCGTCATGCAGGCTCTTAAACGAGTTGAGGTTCTTGAGCTCGGTCTTGGTGCCCAGCTTGGTCTCGCCGCGGCGGCGCAGCGACACGTTGCCGTCGCAGCGCATGGAACCCTTCTCCATGGAGCAGTCCGAAATGCCCAGCGTCACAAAGATGCGACGGAGCTTCTCCATAAACAGGCGCGCCTCCTCGGGTGTGCGCAGATCGGGCTCGGTGACGAGCTCAATCAGCGGCGTGCCGCAGCGGTTGTAGTCGACGAGCGACTCGGCCGCGGCGGTAATGCGGCCCTCGGCACCGCCCACGTGGACCATCTTGGCGGCGTCCTCCTCCATGTGGATGCGCAGGATGCGAATGGGCACCGTGTAGGAACCGTCCTCGCGGCGCTCGGGCATCTGAAGGTTGGACGCATCGTAGCTGGCCAGATGGCCGGCGCGCTGGTTGCCCTCGCGCATGGTCGACGTCATGGACGTGGACAGGCCCTCGGCGTTGGCCGAGGCGC
>CAJLLN010000012.1:0-23467 GCA_905207495.1 uncultured Collinsella sp.
TCGCCGGCGACCGGTGCGGGCGTAAGGGCGATATTGCCTGCTTGGCATAGGTTGACGACGGCGGGCACCGGGATGGGCATAAGGCCGTGGGCACAGTGGATGGGGCCGTGACCCTCGGAGAGCGACTCGACGACAATGTCCTCGATACCCAGGTCATCGAGACAGATGGCGACCGAGCAGATGTCGACGATGGAGTCGATGGCGCCTACCTCGTGGAACATGACGGTCTCGGGCGTTTTGCCGTGGGCCTTGGCCTCGGCGGCGGCGAGCGCGGTAAAGATGGCGAGCGCGCGGCGCTTGGCGCCATCGCTTAACTGCGAGCCATCGATGATGGCGGTGACATCCGCCAAAGAACGGTGGTGATGGTGGTGGGTGTGGTGATGATCTTCGTGCTCATGGGCGTGGCCCTCATGGTCGTGCTCATGGCAGTGCTCGTGTTCGTGCCCGCCATGATCATGATGGTGATGCTCATGCTCATGCCCGTGCTCGTGCTCGTGCGTGTGCTCGACAGCTGTTTCGTTGCCGTAGAGCCAGGCCATATCGTGGTCGTGGTTCTCGAGTCCCTCTGCAAGCTGGACGTCGAAATCGCAGGCGTCGATGCCATGCTTGTTTGCACGCGTGACGGCGATTGTAAAGCCGTCGACCGGCAGTGTGGCGAGCTGTTCGCGCAGGTGCTCCTCGCTGGCGCCCAGATCGAGCAGGGCCGCGACGGTCATATCGCCGCTGATGCCTGAGGTGCCGTCGATGATAAGCGTGTGCTGATGGTTGGACATGGAATGCTCCTTAGCGGGCGCGGGGTGTGCCGGCGCTCAGATGATTGATAAGACTTGCCTGGTAGGCGGCGCCAAAGCCGTTGTCGATATTGACGACCGAAACGCCGCTGGCACAGGAGTTGAGCATGGCGAGCAGTGCAGCTACGCCACCAAAACTTGCGCCGTAGCCAACGCTGGTGGGAACGGCGATGACCGGACAGCTCACCAGACCGCCGATAACGCTCGCCAGCGCGCCCTCCATGCCGGCGATGGCGATGACCACCTGCGCCTGGGCAAGTTCCTCGGCATGCGCGAGCAGGCGGTGCAGGCCGGCGACACCTACGTCGTAGAGGCGGTCGACCTCGTTGCCATAGAACTCGGCCGTCAACGCGGCTTCTTCGGCGACGGGTAAGTCGCTCGTGCCGGCGCAGGCGACGACGATGCGTCCATTGCCGGTAGGGGAGGGCTTGCCGCCCACGAGGGCGAGCTGTGCGTCCGGGACATATCCCAGGTCGATGCCGTTGTCGAGGAGCTCCGAGGTACGGGCTGCCTTTTCGGCGTCCAGGCGCGTGACCAGGATGCGCTCCTGGCCGGCATCGCGCAGCGCCTCGATAATGGCGGCAATCTGCTCGGCGGTTTTACCGGCACCGTAGACAACCTCGCCGGCTCCCTGGCGCACTCCGCGCGAAAGATCGAGCTGTGCAAAACCCAGATCGGCGGTTGGCGCCGTTTGGATGCGCGTGAGGGCGACTGCCGGGGTGACTGCTCCGCCGGCAACATCGCTCAGCAATTGCTCAAGATCTTGCTTATCCATATATGTTCCCTTCGACGGCGCAAAGTCTAGCACTCAAAGGGTATGTTTCCGAACACTAAGACAAAATTGTTCGGAAACTATAGGACAGACTGATTCAATTGTTAGACGGATCGGCTAGTCACGCAGGATGATGTCCATGGCGAGCATCAGGTTGCGCTCGTCGATGGCAAACGGGGCGGCTTCGCGCGTCTTGGGCTTGGCGCAAAACGCGATGCCCGTGCCCGCAGCCTGAATCATGGGGATGTCGTTGGCGCCGTCGCCGATTGCCACGGTATGGGCCATGTCGACACCGCACTCAACTGCCCAGTCCAGCAGCTGGATGAGCTTGGACTCCTTGGTCACGATGTCTGCCGCCAACTTACCGGTGAGCTTGCCGTCTACGACCTCCAAGCGGTTGGCCAGGCAAAAATCGATGTCCGCGGCAGCCACGATCTTGTCGGCGACCTCGTGGAAGCCGCCACTCACGACGCCGACCTTCCAGCCCTTGCTGTGCGCCGAGCGCACAAGCTCCAGCGCGCCGGGGGTAAACGTCACGCGCGCAAAGGTACGCTCGAACACGCTCTCGTCCAAGCCGGCGAGCAGCCCCACACGCTCCTCGAGCGCCTGCTTAAAATCGAGCTCGCCGCGCATGGCGCGCTCGGTGATCTGTGCCACCTGCTCGCCCACGCCGGCCTCTTCGCCCAACAGGTCGATGACCTCCTGGTTGATGAGCGTGGAGTCAATATCCATAACGATGAGGCGTGCAGTCATGGCGGGCCTTTCCGAGTGCAGTTGTATTGGGGCACATTGTCGCATGCGGCGCGCCTTGGCGACGGCCACGGTGCGTCAATTGTTTCGTCTCCGTCAAGTCTTTGGGCAGGAGCCACTTTTCCGCGGTACATCGATACAGGTGCGATAAGATAGAACGCCATGTCTGGCTGCGCGGTTTACGCAGGCTGGGCAAATCTGTACGACGCCGCCCGGAACGACACGGGGCGGCACAGATCCATAAAGGAGGATCACTGGTATGAGCCAGACCCGTCCCATCGACGAGCATTCCATGCACACCCGTACCTGCGGCGAGCTTCGCCGCGAGAACGTGGGCGAAGAGGTCACCCTCACCGGTTGGGTGAGCCGTCGCCGTGACCACGGCGGCCTTATTTTCTGCGACCTTCGCGACCGCGAGGGCATCACGCAGCTCACCTTCGACCCCGAGCACTCCGACGGCGACGCCTTTAAGATCGCCGAGACCATGCGTCCCGAGTGGCCCATCAAGATCCACGGCGTCGTGCGCTCCCGTGGCGAGGAGACCACCAACACCAAGCTCGCGACCGGCGAGATCGAGGTCCTGACCGACCACGCCGAGGTGCTCAACACGTCCGTCACCCCGCCGTTCCAGATCGAGGACGGCATCGAGACCAGCGAGGACACCCGTCTGCGCTATCGCTATCTGGACCTTCGTCGTCCCGAGATGATGGCCAACCTCAAGCTGCGTTCCGACTTTACCTTTGCCATTCGCGAGGCGCTGCACAACCGTGAGTTCATGGAGGTCGAGACGCCCTCCCTGTTTAAGTCCACGCCCGAGGGCGCCCGCGACTTCATCGTTCCCAGCCGCATCCAGCCGGGCAACTTCTACGCCCTGCCGCAGTCCCCGCAGCTCCTGAAGCAGCTGCTCATGGTCGGTGGCGTCGAGCGCTACTACCAGGTTGCCAAGTGCTTCCGCGACGAGGACCTGCGTGCCGACCGTCAGCCCGAGTTCACTCAAGTCGATATCGAGATGTCCTTCGTGGACCAGAATGATGTCATGAGCGCGCTCGAAGAGGTCCTGGCCGATGCCTTCGGTCGCATGGGTGTCGAGATGCCCACGCCGCTGCGTCGCATGAACTACTGGGATGCCATGGACACCTATGGCTCCGACAAGCCCGATACCCGCTATGGCATGCACCTGGTCGACCTGACCGACATCTTTGCCAACTCCAAATTTAAGGTCTTCGCGACCGCTGCGAACGAGGAGGGCTCTGTCGTCAAGGCCATCAACGCCAAGGGCGCCGGTGCCTGGGCACGTGCCAAGATCGATAAGCTCGCCGGCGTGGCCTCCACGTTTGGCGCCAAGGGTCTGGCTTGGATCGCCTTCCGCGAGGACGGCTCCATCAACAGCCCCATCGTCAAGTTCTTCTCGGACGAGGAGATGGCGGCTCTGCGCGGGCGCATGGACGTCGAGCCCGGCGACCTTGTGATGTTCGCCGCCGGCCCGCGCCTGCTCTCTGACGAGATCCTGGGTGGCATGCGTTCCCACATGGCCAACGCGCTCGAGATCAAGCGCGAGGGCCACGACTTCCTGTGGGTCGTCAACTTCCCGCTGTTCCACTGGGATGAGGACCGTAAGGCCTATGCCGCCGAGCACCAGCCCTTCACCCTGCCGACCGAGACCGACATCGCCAAGATCGAGGCCGACCCGTTGGCAGCCGGTTCTTGCACCTACGACTTTGTCATGGACGGCTTTGAGGCCGGCGGTGGTGGCATGCGTATCCACAACGCCGAGATGCAGATGTCCATGCTCAAGCTCCTGGGCTTTACCGAGGAGCGCGCCGAGTCGCAGTTCGGCTTTCTCATGGAGGCACTCAAGTTTGGTGCGCCCCCGATGGGCGGTTTTGCTCTGGGTCTGGACCGCGTGTGCATGCTGCTCACCGGTTCCGACTCCATCCGCGACGTTATGGCGTTCCCCAAGACGGCCAGCGGCTCCGACCTCATGTCGGGCGCCCCGAGTGCCGTTAGTGGCGCCCAGCTCAAGGACGTCAGCCTGCGTCTGATGTAGGGAAGCGGCTACATATTGCCTGTAACGAGGGAAGGACGCGTGCCTTCCCTCGTTTTTTATGCGCGGGCGTTGCGAGGGCATAGGTTGACCGAACGTCGCGGAAACTGCGACCCGGAATTTGCGTTCAAAACGGGTCGCAGTTTCCCAGACAGGGTCCTTTTGGAAACTGCGACCCAGAATCCAGCCAAATAACGGGTTGCACTTTCCGGTTGAGCCTTCTGGCGGAAACTGTGTCCCATCGTAGACGCTCGAAGCGGGATGCGGTTTCCGTCCCGCCCTCAACAAGCATCTAACGCTACAATATCTACCACGTGGCTGGGTTTTGCCGGCCGAATGTGCGATGTCGTGGGAGGGGACATGGTCGAGTTTACAAAGACGATTAAAGATCCGTTGGGATTACATGCCCGCCCGGTTGCGCTGCTCTATGACATTATTGCCAAGCATCGTAGCGACGTGTCAGTCAGCATCGGTGATCGCCACACGGACGGCCGCGATGTCATGGGACTCATGGCTCTCTACGGCGAGTGCGGCGAGGACATCATCTTCCGCGTTTCGGGCGTAGATGAGGCCTCCTGTGTTACATCGATCAGAAATCTCTCGCTTTAAGCATGACAGGCGTGGTAAAGGATGGTCCTTTGCCGCGCCCTTTTGTTTCGTATAGGAAACTTTTTCGAAATCTGAATGGGGACCCTTTCCAAAAAGTTAACCACGTGCTAGTTTACTATAGCGAACATAGACGTGGTTAACTTTTAACGCGTCGATGTTGAGGACGAACTGACGTTAGGAGCCACTCATGTCTTGCGGACCGCAGATGCCGGCCATGCCGCTTTCGATGGTAAAAGCGGGCGAAACCGTGCGCGTGTCTCGTGTAAAGGGCAATGAGGATATGAAGCACCACCTCAAGGATCTCGGCTTTGTCGAGGGCAACGAAATCCACGTGGTGAGCTCGAGTGGCGCCAATATCATCGTCACGGTGCTGGGCGCACGCTTTGGTATCGATTCCAAGGTTGCCATGCACATCATGACCGTCGGTTAGTCGACGGTATTTCTGTACGCACTGAAAGGGGGACAAGTAAATGAAGACGTTGGGTGACGTTAAGGTGGGCGAGAGCTCCACCATCGTCAAGCTTCACGGTGAGGGTGCGCTTCGCCGCCACCTTATGGACCTGGGGCTCATCAAGGGCACTTCGTTCAAGGTCGTAAAGGTTGCACCGCTCGGTGATCCGGTCGAGATCAACGTGCGCGGCTACGAGCTTTCCATCCGCAAGGAGGAGGCCGCCGTCGTCGAGGTCCAGTAAGGGCTCACGACGTATATTTCTGCAGATAAAGTTAGGTTTTTCTAACTTAATGCAGCAACTTTGAAGCACATTATCCAGCCTGCGCGGAGAAAGCAGCGCAGGCACACAAGGAAGAAGGATTGAATGGCGGATTCTCAGATCCATGTCGCGCTGGCGGGTAACCCCAACTGCGGCAAGACCACGCTTTTCAACCTGATTACCGGCGCCAACGGCTACGTTGGCAACTGGCCCGGCGTCACGGTTGAGAAAAAGGAAGCCAAGCTCCTAAGCGACAAGAACGTTACCATCACAGACCTCCCTGGCATCTACTCGCTTTCCCCCTACAGCCCCGAGGAGCAGTGCTCGCGCGATTACCTCATGAGCGGCGAGCCCGATGTCGTCGTCCAGGTGGTCGACGCCACCAACCTCGAGCGCAATCTGTACCTGGCGCTTCAGGTCATCGAGACCGGCCTGCCCGTGGTCGTTGCCCTCAACATGGCCGACCTGGTCGAGAAGAACGGCGATAAGATCGACACGGACAAGCTTTCCAAGAAGCTCGGTTGCCCGGTCATGATGATCTCGGCTCTTAAGAACAAGGGCATCAAGGAACTCTTCGAGCAGGTCAAGAAGTCCGCTGCTTCTAAGGGCCAGGTGCCGGAGCACAAGTTCGATTCCTCCATCGAGGACGTTCTGGACCACATCGAGAACAATCTGCCGGCAAGCGTTCCCGCCAACAAGCGCCGCTATTACGCCGTCAAGCTGTTCGAGCGCGACGCGGACGCCTGCAAGCTCATCAACCTCACTAAGGAGAAGGCTGCTCGCGTGGAGGAGCTGGTCGCCCAGTGCGAGCAGGACTGCGACGACGATGCCGAGTCCATCATCACCGGTGAGCGCTATGGCGTCATCGCGCACATCATCGATGAGTGCATGACCAAGGCTCCGGCCAAGATGAGCACCTCCGAGAAGATCGACCGCGTGGTTACCAATCGTATCCTGGGCCTGCCGATCTTTGTGGTCATCATGTTCTGCGTGTACTACATCGCCGTTTCTACCTTGGGCGGCACGGTGACCGACTTCACCAACGACCAGCTCTTCGGCACCGACGGCTGGTATGTGCTCGGCCAGGGTCGCGACGCCTACGACGCAGCTGTCGAGGCTGCGGGCGACAATGCCGACTCGGTCGACCCGGCACAGTACGGCCCCTATGTTCCGGGTATTACCACCGTGGTGCACGACGCCCTTGTGGCGGGTGGCACCGAGGACGGCGGCCTGGTCGATTCGCTGGTCTGTGACGGTATCGTCGGCGGCCTGGGCGCCATCTTCGGCTTTGTGCCGCAGATGTTCCTGCTGTTCGTCATGCTGTCCTTCCTGGAGGACTGCGGTTACATGGCCCGCGTCGCCTTCATCATGGACCGCGTGTTCCGCCGCTTTGGCCTGTCCGGTAAGTCCTTTATCCCCATGCTCGTGTCCTCGGGCTGCGGCGTCCCCGGCGTCATGGCTACCAAGACCATCGAGAACGAGAAGGACCGCCGCATGACGGTCATGACCACCACGTTCATCCCCTGCGGCGCCAAGCTGCCGATCATCGCCCTGCTCATGGGCTCCATCATCGGCGATTCTTCCACCACCGCCGCGTGGATCAGCCCGCTCTTCTACTTCCTGGGCGTCTTTGCCGTCATCGCCTCGGGCCTCATGCTCAAGAAGACCAAGCTCTTCGCCGGTCGCCCGACGCCGTTCGTTATGGAGCTTCCTGCCTATCACTTCCCGGCGATCCGTTCCTGGGCGCTGCACGTGTGGGAGCGCTGCTGGGCCTTTATCAAGAAGGCCGGCACGGTCATCTTTGCGTCCACCGTCGTCGTTTGGTTCCTCTCCAACTTTGGTAGCTATAACGGTTCCTTTGGCTTCCTGCCTGCGATGGACGGCATCCCCGAGGAGTTTATGGACTACTCCGTGCTTGCCATGCTGGGCAACCTGGTCGCTTGGATCTTCGCCCCGCTCGGCTTTAGCACCTGGCAGGCCACCGCGCTGACTGTCTCTGGCCTCGTCGCCAAGGAGAACGTCGTCGCCACCGCCGGCTCGCTGCTGTCCGTCGCCGACGCGGGCGAGACCGACCCGAGCCTGTGGACCGCGTTTGCCGGCATGTTCCCCACCATGGGCGCTTGCGTTGCCTTCGGCGCCTTCAACCTGCTGTGCGCTCCGTGCTTTGCCGCCATTGGCACCATCCGCAACCAGATGGATTCCGGCAAGTGGACTGCGATCGCCATCGGTTACGAGTGCGCCTTCGCTTGGGTGATCGGCCTGTTCATCAACCAGTTCTACAACTTGCTTGTTCTTGGACAGTTTGGTATCTGGACGATTGTGGCCATCGTGCTGCTGGTTGCGATGCTCTTCCAGATCTTCCGTCCCATGCCCAAGCATGCATGGACCGACGAGGACGAGACCAACACTGCTTCCGCCGCAGTTTCCGCTTAAGTCCGAATAAGGATTAACCCCTTTCCACGAGCCCGGGTGTCCCAGCGACACTCGGGCTTTTTGGTGGGGGAGATGTGGCGTTTCCGCAGATAAAACCGACCAAAATAAACCTGTCCCTTTTTGGTAGGTGGAGAATGGGGTAAAGTAAGTGATGGTTAACTAAAGGAGGCTTGCTATGGCACCTATCGATATTGTTGTACTGGCTGTTATCGGCGTTGCGTTTGTCGCCGTGTGCGTGCGCATCTACCGCAAGGGCACCTGCGCCGACTGCGCTCAGGGTGGCGTTTGCACGGGGCATTGCTCCAACAAAAAGACGTGCGCTGCACTTAAGGGCGTAGACAAAATCGCCGAAGACTTGGGTCGCGGTATCAAATAAGGTCCGGACATCCAAGCGCTCCGCGGGCATCCGTTCGCGGGGCGCTTTGTGCATTTGAGGGAGAGCACGGCGAGCCGAAGAGTATTTTTGGGGTATCGTTAACTGGACTATTAATTGGCAACTTATCTATAACGGAGTAACCGCATGAGCGCTCGCGTAACCATGAAGGACATAGCCGCCGAGCTTGGCGTTTCCATCAATACCGTGCACAAGGCTCTGACGGGAAAGGCCGGCGTGAGCGAATCCGTGCGCGCCAAGGTGAACGCTAAGGCCGAGGCCATGGGCTATCACCGCAACACAAGTGCCTCAAGCCTGCGCCGCAAGGATATCAATCTGGTGTTTTGCCTGCCCCGCGCATCGCGCGAGGGAGCGTACTTTTTCCGTTACCTGTGGGAAGGCTGCAATCGCTTTGAACAGGAGGTCATCGACCGGGGCATTACGGTTGAGCGCGTTGAATTTGGCGTGGGCGGCTACGCTGATGCACTCGAGCAAATCGACGAGCGTCTGCAGGTGGGCGAGAAGATTGATGGCTTGCTCGCCTATGCGCCGGGCGACGATCGTGCGACTGAGCTTTTGGGGCAGATCGCCGAGGCGGGCGTGACGATTGAGCTTGTCGACGGCGACCGTCCGCATTTGAATCGTTTGGGTGCGAGCTTGGCCGATTATTCGACGGCAGGCAGCCTTATGGCCGAGCAGGCGGCAAACCTGGTCCATGCTTCTGGGGCCGACGCCCGCGTGCTCCTTTTGACAGGCGACCCATATACCGATTCGCACTATCTAACCGCCCGCGCCTTCCACAATTACCTGCGCGAACGAGATATTCCATGGCAGGTCGAGGACCTTGCCGGTGCCCATGCGCAAGTCAAACAGCTCAAGCATGAGCTCGAAAAGCGCTTGAGTGCGCCGGACGCCCCTGAGCTCATTTGTAGCGTTTTTGCCGTTGGTTCCGAAGTGGTTGCCGACGCGCTCGTCTCGACCGGCAAGGCCGGTCAGGTCATGGTGATCGGCAACGACCTGTTTCCCGAAAGTGCTCTGGCCTTGCGCCGCGGTATCTTTACCAATATTGTCTATAAGGACCCGACGAGCCTGGCGTATCGCGGCGCTAAGACGCTGGGCGATTATCTGCTGTGGGGAAGGACCCCGACGGTGCCCGTCCAGAAGGGCGCCGTCGAGATGGTATTTGCCAGCAATGTCGATCGCTACTGCGAACTTGCGGGTATTTAGCCGATTGAGCAGGTACCCCCTCTTGCGACGTGCATTTTTGGGAGTATTCAGCATTGGCATGCCCTGAATGAGGTGCAGAACGACTGTTTTAAGTGCCCCCGATGGCGTAATTTGCCATCGGGGGCACTTTTTATGCCGATCGGGCGCTATCTGCGTTCCAAATAGGACGCTGAGGATGGCGCACGGCGCGCTCCAATGCTGAATACTCCCAAAAATGTACGTCGGGACATGACCCACCTGAGCAAAAGCGCTCAAGTTCGGTGTTCGGGGACGCCAAACAGTCCGCAATACATGCAAGTCACATCTCCAGCAACCGTTGAACGGGCAAAATCTACCGTTCACCCCGTGGTGGTTAGGTGAACGTTCACCTTTTGAGGTGCAATGGATTAGTATAGTGAACGTTCACCTAAAGGATAACGAGCGCGCCGTGCGCCCGCGTTGCCAGCAAAGGGGCTGTTTGATGAAAAACTTTATGGACGATCAGGATTTCCTGCTGAGCACTAAGACCGGCGAGGAGCTGTTCCACAACTTTGCCGAGGGCATGCCCATCGTCGACTATCACTGCCACATTTCTCCTAAGGAGATTTGGGAGGACAAGCGTTTCGAGAACATCACCGAGGTTTGGCTGGGCGGCGACCACTACAAGTGGCGCCTGATGCGTGCCAACGGCGTCGACGAGCGTTTTATCACTGGCGACGCCCCTGCTCGCGAGAAGTTCCAAAAGTGGGCCGAGACCCTGGGTCGCTGCGTTGGCAACCCCGTCTTTGAGTGGAGCCACCTGGAGCTTAAGCGCTACTTTGGCTACGAGGGCGTCCTCAACGGCAAGACTGCCCAGGAGGTCTGGGACCTTGCCAACGCCAAGCTCGCTGAGGCTAGCTTTACCTGCCGTAACCTGATCAAGCAGTCCAACGTCCGCATGATCTGCACTACCGACGACCCCGCCGACAGCTTTGAGTGGCACAAGAAGATTGCCGCCGACGACAGCTTTGACGTTCAGGTCGTTCCCGCCATGCGCCCCGATGCCGCTTTGCGCATCGAGCGCGGCCAGGAGTTTGCCGACTACTGCAAGCACCTTTCCGAGGTTGCCGGCGTTGAGGTCAGCGACTTTGAGGGCATGAAGGCTGCCATTTCCAAGCGCTACGACGTTGCTCACGAGCTGGGCTGCCGCGCCTCCGACCACGCACTCGACTACGTTATGTACGTCCCGGCTACCGCCGACGAGATCGAGGCTATCTTTGCCAAGGGTCTGGCTGCCGAGCCGCTTACCGAGGAAGAGGTCCTCAAGTACAAGACTGCCTTTATGCAGTTCGTTGCCGGCGAGTATGTCCGTCTGGGCTGGGCCATGCAGCTGCACTTTGGCTGCAAGCGCGACAACAACCGCGCCATGTTCGCCAAACTCGGTCCCGACACCGGCTACGACTGCATCTCCAACTACACGCCGTCCGACCAGCTCGCCGATTTCCTCAACTCCATCCAGGAGACCTGCGGCCTGCCCAAGACCATCCTGTACAGCCTGAACCCCATCGATAACACCATGATCGATACCGTCATGGGCTGCTTCCAGGAGGCTCCGACCGCCGGTAAGATCCAGAACGGCTCCGCCTGGTGGTTCAACGACAACGAGGTCGGCATGCGCGAGCAACTCACGGCTCTGGCTAACGAGGGCGTGCTGGGCAACTTTGTGGGCATGCTTACCGACTCCCGCTCTTTCCTGTCCTATCCGCGCCACGAGTACTTCCGTCGCGTGCTGTGCAGCGTGATCGGCGAGTGGGTCGAGCAGGGCAAGTACCCGGCCGACATGGAGCTGCTGGGCAGTATCGTGCGCGACATCAGCTACAACAATGCGGTCCGCTACTTTGGCTTTGACCTGGACACCGTCGAGGCCTAAGCCCGCATCGAATCACATCGAACCCTGGGCGCCGTTGCCACACGCGGAGCCCCGTTTTGCTTGCACGCTAACAAACATCTAAGGAGACACATAGATGGAGAACATCAGCTACGATGCGCTCGAGAAGATCGGCTACAAGGGCTATTTGCTGCCCAAGGATGCTCCCGAGAAGGTTCTGCAGTTTGGCGAGGGCAATTTTCTGCGCGCCTTCGTCGACCGCTTCTTTGACATGGGCAACGAGGCCACCGGCTGGAACGGCAAGGTCGTCATGGTGCAGCCCATCAGCGGTGCCTTTGGCTTTGCCGACGGTATCAATGCCCAGGACGACCTGTACACCGTGCTGGTGCGCGGCAAGGAGAACGGCAACACGGTTGACGAGTCCCGCGTGATCAGCGCCTGCAGCCGCTGCCTTAACCCGTATCGTGAGGACGACTACCGCGCCATGATGGAGGTCGCTGTCTCCGACGACCTAGAGATCATCGTCTCCAACACCACCGAGGCCGGTATCGCCTATGACCCGTCCTGCAAGGCCGACGACATGCCACCCGCGAGCTTCCCCGCCAAGCTTGCCCAGGTGCTCCACACCCGCTGGGCTGCCGGTAAGCCGGGCGTCATCGTCCTCGCCTGCGAGCTCATCGATCACAACGGCGAGGAGTTGCTGCGCATCATGAACCAGTATGTGAGCGACTGGGGCTGGGAGGACGAGTTTGCGCAGTGGATGGCTAACGACTGCACCGTCTGCACCACGCTCGTCGACACCATCGTACCGGGCCGTATCCGCGACGCATCCGAGGCCGCCGCGGTGGCTGAGCGTCTGGGCTACGAGGATCCTTTCCTGGCCGTGCGCGAGCCCTTCCAGATGTGGGGTATCCAGGGCGACGAGTCGCTTGCCGAGAAGCTTCCCTTTGTGAAGGCTGGTCTTCCGGGTGTCTTTGTTACCCCCGATGTCACCCCGTACAAGAAGCGCAAGGTCCGCATCCTCAACGGTGCCCACACCGCCTTCGTTCCGGGTTCCTGGGTTGCCGGCTTTGATATCGTGCGCGACTGCATGCATGACGAGACCATTCGCGGCTTCATGAACACCATGCTCTACGACGAGGTCATTCCGACGCTTGCCGCCGACTTGGATGTCGAGGACTGCAAGGTCTTTGCCGCCGCCGTCGAAAACCGCTTCGACAACCCGTTTATTGATCATGCGCTGCTCTCCATCTGCCTCAACTCCACAGCTAAGTGGCGCGCTCGCGACCTGCCCACGCTCAAGGACTACGTTGCCGAGACCGGCAACCTGCCCAAGTGCCTGGCGACGAGCCTCGCTACGCTCATTGCCTTCTATACTCAGGAGCTCGTTGCTCGCGAGGGCGATGGCCTGCATCTGCGCCGCGCCGACGGCACCGAGTACACCGCTCAGGACGATGCCTTCGTACTCGATTTCTACGCCGCCCATGCCGGCGCCGACGATGCCCAGCTGGTGCACGACGTGCTCACCAACGAGCAGATGTGGGGCGAGGACCTTACGCAGATCGCAGGTCTTGAGGAGTTTGTCGTCAGCGCGCTCGCCGTCGTGCGTGCCGAGGGCGCCAAGCAGGCCTTCGCCAACGCTCAGGCGTAAATTTCCGGCGCAGACGCGGGCGCGGGACGGCGTGCCCGCGTCTCGACTTCTGCTCAACCTGTAGGGTTAGGACCATTTGCAATGAACACTATCCAGATCAATCCGGCCGACAACGTGATCGTCGCGCTGTCGCCGCTTGCCAAGGGCACCGCCGTCGCGGTTCCCGGGGTGGGCGAGGTCGTGGCCGCGGAGGATATTCCGCAGGGTCATAAGATGGCCGTGCGCTCGATTGCCGCGGGGGAGGACGTCATCAAGTACGGCCTTCCTATCGGCCATGTGACGGGCGATGTCCAGCCCGGTCAGTGGCTTCATACACATAATGTCAAGACCAACCTTTCGGGCGAGGTCGAGTACACCTACAACCCCACACATCCGGTCGTGGATCCGGTTGAGCCCGAGACCTTTATGGGGTTCCGCCGCGCCGACGGTCGTGCCGCGACGCGTAATGAGCTGTGGATCATCCCCACGGTCGGCTGTGTCAACGAAGTCGCCCGTGCCATGTGTGAGCAGGCCCAGGATCTGGTCGATGGCTCGCTGGAGGGTGTTTACTACTTCCCGCATCCCTTTGGCTGCTCGCAGACCGGCGCCGACCATGCCCAGACGCGTCGTCTGCTGGTGGCGCTCTCGCGTCATCCTAATGCGGCCGGCGTGCTATTCCTGTCGCTCGGTTGCGAGAACTGCACGCACCAGCAGGTGCTCGACGAGCTCGGTGACTTCGATCACGAGCGCGTTCGCTTTCTCACCTGCCAGGATGTAGCCGACGAGCAAATCGAGGGCCACAAGATTCTGGCCGAGCTGGCTGACCTGGCCAAGCAAGCCAAGCGTGAGCCCATTTTGGCCTCCGAGCTGGTTATTGGACTTAAGTGCGGCGGCTCCGACGGCCTTTCGGGCATTACCGCCAACCCCACGATCGGTCGCGTGAGCGATATGGTCGTCGCCCGCGGCGGCACGTCGGTGCTTACCGAGGTGCCCGAGATGTTTGGCGCCGAGAGTATCCTGCTCGATCGCTGTGAGAACGAGCAGGTCTTTAACGCCGCTTCCGACATGCTCAATGGCTTTAAGGACTACTTTATTAGCCACGGCGAGGTCGTCTACGAGAACCCGAGCCCCGGCAACAAGGACGGCGGTATTACCACGCTCGAGGACAAGAGCTGCGGCTGCGTGCAAAAAGGCGGGTCTGCCCCCATCGTCGACGTGCTGCCGTATGCCGGTCAGGCAAATAAACACGGCCTGAACATGCTGTGCGGTCCGGGCAACGACATGGTATCCACCACGGCGTTGACGGCTGGCGGCTGCCACGTGATTCTGTTCTCGACCGGCCGCGGCACACCGTTTGGCGCGCCGGCGCCTACGCTCAAGGTGTTCACCAATCAGCGTCTGTGCGACCACAAGGCCAACTGGATGGACTTTAACGCCGGCGTGATTGCCACGGGTGAGCGCACGCTCGACGAGGCTGCTCACGATCTATACCAGCTGGTGCTACAGACGGCGAGCGGTAAACTCACGAGTGCCGAGCGCCGTGGCTGTCACGAGATCAGCATCTGGAAGGACGGTGTCTGCCTGTAGTGGCAAATGCACCCAAGCGTAGCGCTATGTCGTCGGCCCCGTCGGGAGTGTTCCCGGCGGGGTTTTCGTTTTGTGGTTAAGTGAAAAAATTGGAAAATACGATAAACGTTCACCTATCTCATGGGTGTCCAACATGGCACCTTTACCAGCAGACAATAGGTCTTAGAGCCTCAATTGTGTCCGTTCAGCGGTAAAAATCGACCGTTCAAGGATATTATTCAAGTGAACGTTCACCTATCATAAGCAATCGTGCATAATCTAACTAAACGTTCACCCTGAATGCTGGGCAGACAGATGTCAGTGTGGACTCAAATTTCTTGTTACAAGACAATCGAGAAAAGAGAGGGAGCTCGATGACTAATAAGATTGGAAAAAAGCGTAAGATCACATTCTGGACGCGCTTGGGCTTTGGTATGGGCGGTATGCTCAATTCCGGTGCCCTGACCTTTACGCACAGCTACATGGTGCTGTTCCTGTCCACGGAGTGTGGCCTGTCCGCAGGCGAGGCTGCACTGATCAGCTCGTTTGCCATCTATGTCAACGCTATTCTTTGCCCGCTGATGGGCTTTGTGGCTGATAACTTCTATGCCACCAAGATTGGCCGCATCTTTGGTCGTCGTCGTTTCTGGATCTTGCTGGCCATCCCGATGATGATCGCCGAGCCGCTCATCTTCGTGGCTACGCCGTTTGGCTTCCCGTACTACTTTGTGCTGTACCTGATCTACAACGTCGCGTATACGTTCTGCACTGCCAACCTGTCGCCGCTTACCATCGAGATGACCGACGACTTCAAGGAGCGTACGTACCTCACCAGCTACAAGCATCTCTTTGGTAACGCCGCCGGCTTCCTGATGGCTGCACTTGTGGGCTTCGGCTTTGGCACCTTCGGCGAGACCAACCCGTTCAGCTACTTCATCATCGCTACGATCAACGCTTCGGTCATGGCAATCTCGCTGCTTTGTGTGTACCTGTCCACGTGGGAGCACACCCCCGAGGAGGTCGCTCAGGAGAAGATCGAGAGCGTCGGCGAGGGTATCAAGAAGTTCTTCATCGACGTTATCTCCACCTTCCGCAACAAGTCCTTCCGCAAGGTCCTGTACGCACAGGTCTCCACGAAGCTCGCTGCTGCCTGCTGGTCTGCCTGCCTGTCCTTCTTCATCGTCTACTGCCTGCAGATTCCTAAGTCCTACGAGTCCGTGATGGAGATGCCTGGCAAGGTCGTCGCTATCGTCTGCACCGCCATCTGGGTCGCCCTCATGGCCAAGAAGGGCTTCCACAAGTCTTGGTACCTCGCAAATGTCGGTTGCGCTGCGTGCATCATTGCCTACAACTACTTCGCCTTTGGTCAGATCAACGGCACCTCCACGGTCGCCATCGCCATGATCGCCTACCCCATCATCTTCGCCATCTGGAAGTTCTTCTACGTCGGCTTCCAGTACCTGCCCGATGTTCTGCTCAACTACATCCCCGATGTCGATGAGCTCATCACCCTGCGTCGTCGCGAGGGCATCTACAGCTCCGCGCAGCAGCTCTGCCAGCAGATCGCCCAGGCTATCGCCGTCAACGTGTGGGCCATCGTCCTTGCTGCCTCCGGCTTCATTCAGACCGCCGGCAACAGCGACGCCGTGACCCAGCCCGCCACCGTGCCTCTGTATATCTGCGGCTACATGATCATCGGCTGCGCCGGCTTCTTCCTGCTTGCGGCCGTCCTTGCCCGCGGCATCAAGATCGACAAGGAGCAGTGCGACATCCTTTGCGACGAGATTCACCGCGTCAAGGAGGGTGGCAAGATGGCCGACGTCAAGCCCGAGGTCAAGGCGCTTTGCGAGGAGCTCTCCGGCTTTAAGTACGAGGACTGCTTTGCCCACAACAACGTTGGCTTCCAGGACGGTAGCGTAACCCCCGCCGAGTAAGGCCGACATATCGTCCAAATCACAGGGCCGTGCCACCGGAATTCCGCCGGCAGGCACGGCCCTTTTTTAACAGCGTACAATTTGCCTTTAGAGCATCTTTTTGAGGGAGAAATCCATGGAGACGAACGTTATCTGGCGCAACGCCCGCGCGGCCGTGATCGAGCTTGACGACGGCGGCTACTTTACCTGTGCCGATACGTGGGAGATCTTTGTCAACGACGAGCCCGCTGGTACCACGAATACGGTCGAGACCTATGTCGACGGCCTGACCCCCGGCAAGCGCAACCTGGTTCGTTTTGTTTGTGGCGAGCGTGAGCTGAGCGTAGGTGTCACCACGCCGGCTGAGCCCTTTACCATCAACGTTCGCGACTGTGGCGCCAAGGGTGATGCCGAGCACGACGACACCACCAACATCCAGGCTGCCATCATGGCCTGTCCCAAGGGCGGCCGCGTGCTGATCCCCGCCGGTAGTTATCGCATCAAGTCCCTCTTCCTTAAGAGCAATATCAACATCGAGCTCGCCGAGGGAGCGGTGCTGCTGGCCCGCCACGATCGTGCCGCGCTTGCCTACATTCCGGGAACGGTCACGGGCAACGAGGGTGCCGGGTATGCCGGCACCGATATGCTGCCCCTGGGCCGCTGGGAGGGCGAGAGTTTCTCGACCTACTGTTCTACCTTTACGGGTCTGGGCGTGCACGACGTGTGCATCTATGGTCGCGGCGCGATTGACGGTCAGACCGATTTTGCCGAGGACAACTGGTGGAACAAGGACTTTAAGAACATCTTCCGTCCCGAGGAGGGCCGCGAGGTCGCCCGTCCGCGCATGATCTTCCTGTCCGAGTGCCAAAACGTGAGCCTTGCCGGCTTTACCGTGCGCAACAGCCCGGCGTGGAATATCCATCCCGTCCTGTGCGAGCATGTCGACGCGCTTTGCCTGTCGATCGAGGGCCCCAAGAACTCCCACAACACCGACGGTTTCGATCCCGAGAGCTGCGGCTTTGTCCGCATCCTTGGTTGTCAGTTCTCAGTGGGTGACGACTGCATCGCCATCAAGAGCGGCAAGCTGGGCATTGAGCCCGAGCTTCGTCCCGCTACGCACGACGTGCTGATCTCTCACTGCTACATGCACGATGGTCACGGCGCCGTGGTCCTGGGTTCAGAGGCTGCCGGCGGCATCAAGGACCTTACCGTGAGCAAGTGCCTCTTTGAGCGCACCGACCGCGGCCTGCGCGTCAAGACCCGCCGCGGGCGCGGCAAGGATGCCGTCAACGAGGGCATTACCTTTGAGCACATTCGCATGGACGAGGTACTCACGCCCTTCGTGGTCAACTCCTTCTACTTCTGTGACAAGGACGGCAAGACCGATTACGTGCAGTCTCGCGAGGCGCTGCCTGTCGACGACCGCACGCCCGGTTTTGGTGCCACGACGTTTTGCGATATCGAGGCCACCAACTGCCATGCTGCCGCGGCCTATATCACGGGTCTGCCCGAGAGCAAAGTAACGCGCCTGACGTTCCAGGATGTCCACGTGACCTTCGCGCCGGATACCGAGCCCTTTGTTCCGGCCATGGCCTGTGGCGTTGAGCCCATGGTGCGCCAGGGCATCATTGCGCAAAACGTCAAGGTGCTCGACCTGCAAAATGTGGTGATCGAGGGCCAGGACGGCGAGGAGCTGCAGCTCCAGAACGTCGACAAGGTTATCCGTTCCTAACTCGGGGTGATGACCAGGGCTGCATTGTCGGATAAATCGGCAATGCAGCCCTTATGCGATACGGCCGTGTGCGCTGCGCTACGCATCATGGTGAAAGGGAATATATGCTCAATAAAACGATTCCTGTCGGGGTCGATGGCTCGTCTGCCACGATTACGTCTTATGTTTTTGCCCCGACCGAAGATGCTTATGCTTTAAAACCGCTGCCTGCAGTTGTGGTCGTGCCAGGAGGCGGCTACGATCACGTTTCGCCGCGCGAAGGCGAGCCGGTAGCGCTCCGTTTGTTGGCGATGGGCTACCAAGCGTTTGTACTGAACTATTCGGTTGCTCCGGCTGTCTATCCGCTGGCATTGCAAGAACTCGCGCGGGCGGTCGATAGCGTCCGAAGCCATGCGGCAGAGTACTGTGTCGATCCTGATCGGATTACGGTCATGGGTTTTTCGGCCGGTGGGCATCTGGTTGGCTTGCTCGGGGCGCTTTGGGACCAATCCTGGCTTGCAGAGTCGATCGCGGCATCGCCTGAGTCGATTCGGCCTGACGCACTTTGCTTGGGCTACCCGGTCGTAAGCTCGGGGACCTATGCTCATCGTGGTTCGTTTGAACACCTAACGGGTGCCGATGACGCTTTGGCTCAAAAGTTGTCAATCGAGAATATGGTGGGCGAGGGCTTCCCCCGTACGTTCTTGTGGCATACCGCCGAGGATGCATCGGTACAAGTTCAAAATAGCCTCCTTCTTGCGCAGGCTCTTGCCGACCACGGGATTGGCTTTAGCCTACATGTCTTTCCGCATGGAAAGCATGGGGCATCGCTCGCCACGGCCCTAACGGCATTTAAGGGCTGCGCCGAGCATATTCAGCCACAAGTTCAGGGCTGGCCTGAACAGTTCGTTGCATGGGAGCGTGATGGACGATGAGCGAAAGTATCTATACGCTGCACGTTTCGAGGGCTGCGGCAGGAGCGTATCCAACGATTTCCGATGCCTTGGCGGCAGCCGATCAGCTCTATCCGGATGCCGAGCAACCGGTGATGATTCGCGTCGATCCGGGCGAGTATCGCGAGCGGGTCGAGATTCATCGCTCGCATGTGACGATTGAGGGAGAGACGGCCGATAGCGTGCGTATCGTGGGCGGCTTGGGCGCCAAGATGCCCTCGGGGGACGGATCGGGCATCGACGGAATGCTCGGCACCTTTAGGACCTATACCGTTTTGGTCGACGCTGATGACGTGCGGCTCGAGAACCTAACGATCGTAAATGATGCCGGCGATGGGCGCGAGGTCGGTCAGGCGATTGCCCTGTATGCCGATGGCGACCGTCTGGTTGTCGACGCCTGTTGCATTACGGGGCGCCAGGACACGCTGTTTTTGGGTCCGTTGCCCCCGCGCGAAGTCAAACCGGGCGGATTCATTGGGCCCAAGCAGTTTGCGCCGCGTCGGGTGGGCCGTCAGTATTTTCGACGCTGCCGGATTGAGGGCGATGTCGACTTTATCTTTGGCGGCGCGTGTGCCTACTTTGAGGGGTGCGAGATTCGCTCGCTCAACCGCGATATGGATGTCAACGGGTATGTAACGGCAGCCTCCACGCCCGAAGGCGAGCCGCACGGCTTTGTGTTCCACGGCTGTTCGTTTACAGCTCCGGATGGCGTGGCGCCGGATTCGGTCTACCTGGGTCGTCCTTGGCGCGAATGGGCGCAAACTGTGCTGATCGATTGCTGGCTGGGGCGACATATCAAGCGCGAAGGCTGGTGGGATTGGAATAAGCCGGCGGCGCACAACTGCGTGCAGTATGCTGGCACGATCCTGCATGGGCCGGCGGGTGATGCTACCGGCTGGGTGCCGTGGGCGAATGAACTCGATGTGATGGCTGCTGCCGGGTACGCCCGCGAACAGGTGCTTGCCGGTGCGGACGGCTGGGATCCCGAGGGCGGCGACGGTGATGCGGTTGAGACGGCTGGGCTATCTGCCAATGGTCGCACCGTGCACATCGAGACGTACTGCGAAGACGAGCCTGCGCTGCGTGCCCGGCTGAAGCGCGAGGGGCGCTCCGCCGCATTTGCGGGCAAGACCCCTGCAGACTTTGAGGCGTGGAAGATTGCGACCAGGACTCGTCTGTACGATGTTTTGGGCCTTTCGCTTATGGACCGCGTCCCGATTGAGATTCGTGAGCTCAGCCGCGTGCGGGTTGCCGGCGGCATTGTGCGTACTCATGCGATGTTGCAGGTCGAGCGTGATGTTTGGATGCCGTTCTACCTGTTGGAGCCGTCTCATCCTAAGCTTGATGAGCGGGGACTCAAACGCTGTTATATCTGCCCGCATGGTCATCAGGGAGCGGGTGCTGCAAGCGTAGCCGGTGTTGCGGGCGTGCCGGCTGTCGATGATGCCGTGCGTAAGTTCAATTACGACTACGGTCTGCGTTTGGCACGCATGGGTTACGTGACCGTCTGCCCTGATGCGCGCGGTTGAGGATACCGTCGTGACTGGAAGGGTCAGGGCGATGACGAGAACAGCTACCTGCGCGGTACGTGTCTGAATCAAGCACGTATGGCCGAGCCGCTGGGTCTTACGGTTGCGGGCCTCAACGCCTGGGATAACATGCGTCTGATCGATTACCTAGAGGCGCGCGGCGACATTGCCATGGATGACCTGGGTTGCTTTGGTTTTTCGGGTGGCGGCTACATGACGTTGTACCTGGCCGCACTCGACCCGCGTGTGCGCAAGGCGTTTGTCTCGGGCTATCTGTACGGTGTCGACGATTCGCTGCTGCATCTCAATGGCAATTGCAGCTGCAACTACACACCCGGACTTTGGCGCTTACTCGACATGGGCGATATTGCCTCGCTTATTGCGTCGCGCCCGTTGTTAGTGCAAAGCTGCGAAGAGGATCATCTGAACGGTTCGCGCGGGCTGAAAAATGTTGACGAGCAGCTCGAGATCGTGCGCGATGCCTACAAGTTGCTGGGTCGCAGAGATGGCCTGCGGCACGAGGTGTGTCCGGGTGAACACCATCTGGGCGTGGCACATCTTGTCGAGGATATCGAATGGCTCGATTCGCACGTTGCGGAATGCGCCCGTGCATAGCCCCTCGGCATGCTGCGAATAAACGGTACGTTCCTGTATGACTGCCGATGGGCGGATGAGGAGAAGATTATGGAAACGAAGAGTTTGAGTGAATCGACCATTTGCTGCTTTGGCGATTCGACCACATGGGGGGATAACGGATGCGGCGCAGGCGGCAACGACATCTCGTGGACTTCGCATCTGGGCGCGTTGCTGGGAGGTGCAGTCGTCGAGAACTTTGGCATCAAGGGTTCGCGTATCGCCATCAAGGCCGACCGTACCGATTCATTTGTCGAGCGCTTGGACGGCATCGACGATGCGGCCGATGTCTATGTTGTCTTTGGCGGCGTTAACGACTTTAGCCGCAACGTGCCGCTTGGCGAGTTGGGCAGCACCGATGCGCATGAGTTCTATGGTGCGGTCGACTATCTGATCCGAACCATCACGGCGCGCTCACCTCAGGCAAAGCTCGTGTTTATGACGCCATGCAAGACGAGTGGTAAGCACGAGAAGGATATCCCGGCAAGCGATGAGGCGAACCATTTGGGTCTGACGCAAGACGCCTACGTGCGAGCGATGCTGGAGGTCTGTGATCGTTACTCCGTTCCGGTGATTGACCTGTATGCGCAAAGCGGCATCAGCCCGTTTTTGCCGGAGCACCGCGAGCTCTATATGCCGGACGGTCTGCATTACAGTCCTGCCGGCTATGAGCGCCTGGCGCATCGCATCGCCGCGGGTCTCACCGCCGTTTGCCGCTAAAAGTCTGCCGTTTGCGGGGAATATAGGGTTAACGTTCACCCTATATTCCCCGTTCGCGTTACACTAGGGGTAACGTTCACCTATCGTTTATGTCAGAGGGGACAGCAATGGGTTGCAATCAAATCCTGGACCGTTATATCGAGCAGTTGATCGAAACCTCTACGCCGCAGGCGCCGGCTTGGAATATCGAAAAGATTCGCGCCGGCAAGGAGAACACCTGGAACTATATCGACGGCTGCATGATCAAGGCGCTCATCGAGCTGTACGAGATCACGGGTGAGCAGCGCTACCTGACCTTTGCCGATGACTACATCGATTTCTTTGTCCAGGACGACGGTACCATCAAGCATTACAACCCGCAGGAGTACAACCTCGATAACGTCAATGCGGGCAAGACCCTCTACAAGCTCTATGACCTGGTGGGCAAGCCCAAGTACCGTGCCGCCATGGACACCATCTACCGCCAGCTCGAGACCCAGCCGCGCACCAAAGAGGGCGTGTTTTGGCACAAGGCCGTCTATCCCAACCAGATCTGGCTCGATGGCATGTATATGGCCCAGCCGTTCTACATGCAGTACGAGCTGAGCTTCCACAACCGTCGTGCCTGCTCGGACAGCTTCCATATGTTCCAGGTCGTGCATGACCTGATGCGCAACCCCCTCAACGGTCTGTACTATCACGCTTACGACGCGAGCCGCAAACAGTTCTGGTGCGACCCGGTCACCGGCCTTTCGGCTAACTTCTGGCTGCGCGCCGAGGGCTGGTTTGCCATGGCACTCATCGATACCTGGGAGCTCATGCCGCCTTCGATGTCAGCCGAGAAGGACGAGATTCGCAAGATGTTCCACGACCTGATCGATGCCATGCTGCCGTATCAGGACGAGAAGACCGGCATGTGGCATCAGGTCATCAACCTACCCAATATCGCCCCCAACTACCTGGAGGAGTCTGGTAGCGCGATTTTTGCCAATGCCATCATGAAGGGCGTGCGTCTAGGCGTGCTGGGCGAGCGTTACTACCAGTACGGCCGTCGCGCCTTCGACGGCATCTGCGAGACCTGCCTGTCCGAGCATGATGGGCAGCTGGCGCTCGACAACATCTGCCTGGTCGCGGGCTTGGGAAACACCGCGCACCGCGAGGGCACGTTTGGTTACTACATGAGCGAGCCTATCGTCAAAAACGATGCGAAGGGCGTGGCGCCGCTGGTGCTTGCCTATATCGAGACCATGCATCACGACAAACTGGCCGGCAGGCATG
>CAJLLN010000013.1:0-22281 GCA_905207495.1 uncultured Collinsella sp.
CGCCAGGCGGCGAGCTCGCGCGCGATACCCAGCTGGTGCCGGCTGCACGAGTTGATGCGTTTGACCTTGCGGAACGCCTCGTGGCGATCGGCGCGATAGTGCGATTCGTCAGCCAGCGGGCGCAGCTCGTCGAGCACCCAGTCCACCCGGCCCAGCTCGCGCAGGCGACTCATCATCTCGGTATAGGCGACAATCAGGTACTTGACGTCATCAATCGCGTACTCAATCTGCTTATCGGTCAGCGGGCGACGCGACCAGTCGGTCAGCGACTCGGTCTTGGGCAGCGAGACGCCGCAAAACGTCTGAACAAGCGCGCCATACGAAATCTGCTGGCGCTCGCCCAAAAAGGCGGCGGCAACCTGCGTATCGAAAATCGGTCGTGGCAGCACGCCCACGGTATGGAGCATAACCTCCATATCCTGCGAGCAGGCGTGAAAGACCTTAGTCACGCTCTCGTCGGCCATAAGCTCGGCCAGCGGCGATAGGTCGTCGATCACCAGGGGATCGACCGCGACGCTCTCGGCAGGGGTGGCAATCTGAACCAGGCACAGGCGCGGATGGAACGTGCGCTCGCGCAAAAACTCGGTATCGACGGCAATCGCGTCGAACTCACGGGCGCGCTGGCAAAAGTCGAGTAGAGCCTGATGTGTGGAAATGTACATATCAACCCATCGAATAAGGTTAGGCCCGAAAAACACGGGTAGGATATCGGCATTGCCTTACAACTATACTCGGTTAGTCACAGAACGGGAACGTAAGTATGCGCTGCCTTATCATCCACAACCCGGCATCGGGCCCCAGCTCAGATGAAATCTACGCATTCACGCACGCCCTCGCGCAGGGCGGCGACGAGGTCGTGATGCGTTTTATCGGCGATGGCATGGAGCCCGAGGACGCCGTGGCAGACGTGCGCGAGTTTGATCGCGTGGTCGTTTCGGGCGGCGACGGCACCGTCTCCAACGTGCTCGACCAGATGCGCGGATGCGGTGTCCCCACGCTCGTCTTCCCCTCCGGTACGGCCTGCCTGTTCTTTAACAACATCGGTAATGCCCCCGAGGCAGCGGCGCTTGCCAAGGCTTGCCGCGCCGGTCGCACGGTCAAAGTGGACATGGGCGAGCTCTTTTGGCTCGACGAGGACGGCAACGAGAAGCGCCACGGCTTTATCATCATTGCCGGCTCGGGCTTCGACGCCGAAATCATGATGAAGGCCGCTCCCACCAAAAACGACATCGGCGAGATCGCCTACTTCCTCTCCGCGCTCGCCACGCCCAACCCCACGGTGGCGCACTTTACCATTGAGCACGACGGCATTGTCGAGGAGCTCGACGGCATCTGCTGCATGGCTGGCAACACCTCGGTCATTCAAAACGACATCAACCTGTTCCCCGATTGCCGCATGAACGACGGCATGGTCGACATCGCGGTCATCGAGCCCGTAAAAACCGTCCAGCTGCTCCCGACCGTGATCACCGCCGCGCTCGACCCCGCCGGCAAGTTGCTCGGCCGTCCGCAGTTCAAGATCATCCAAACCAAGGAAGCCAAGATCACCTGCACGCCGTCGCTGGGCATGCAGTTCGATGGCGAGATCATCTCCAGCAACTCGGGCGTCTTTGGTGCCCGCGCGCTTCCGCAATGCCTCGACCTCATCGTCGACGAATTCTCACCGCTTGGTAAATAGGAGGACCCCATGAACGACAACCCTCTGCTCGGCTTTATCGTCATCGTTTTGGCCATGCTCATCGGCTATGCGATCAACGTGATCCACCGCCGGAAGAAGTAATTCCACATTGGTATGATATTCATCCAATTATCGTCTCCCCTGCTGTTTATGCATTTGCCAAACAGCAGGGGATTTTCATTTCGGGCATTCCCAGCTACTTTATTCGACTACAGTAATTACAGGGCGTCTTTATTAAAGTAAAGCCATAAACTGAGTACAATTAACCGCTCATCGCATATTTCATCACGCTTATCGAGTAAGTTTTTTTCATAGATGAATATTGTTTCCAGTTCGTTACGCTAATGAGGTGTCTTTATTGGCTGAAGCCCTCTGGCGACAGAGGGCTTTCGCACGCTGGGAGGGAAAATGAGGAAAACTCGCCCCGTCAACGCGCTCAAGAAGCTAGGCATAGGCCTCGCCTTTGGAGCTGCGACCATCATGTCCATGCCGACATCTGCGCTCGCCTGTACGCAGATGTACATGGGCAAAAACCTTACGGCCGACGGCAACACGTACTACGGCCGCGCCGAGGACTTTGGCAAGCGCTATCTTAAGCACTACGGCATCGAACCTGCCCACGAACCTGGCTTTAAGTACAGCTCGATTGAATCTGCTTTTGAATACACTTCGAACAAGCCCACCTATCGCTACAGCTATGTACGCGACCACCCCTCCAACTGGATGGGTCGCACCGACGCCTACTCCGAGGCCGGCATCAACGAGAAGGGCGTCTCCTGCTCTGCCACGCTAAGCACCTCCTATAACGAGGAGGCCGCTGCAGCAGACCCCATCGATGAGGAAGTAGGTCTGGGCGAGTACAGTTACGGCAGCATCATCCTGGGCGAGAGCGCCACGGCCCGCGAGGGCGTCGAGCTTCTCGGCAGCCTGATCGATGATCAAGGCGTCTGCACCAACGACCAGATCATCATCGCCGACAACAACGAGACCTGGCTGTTCGCCACACTTTCCGCCCATCAGTGGATCGCCATGAAGCTCGCTGACGACGTCGCGTCGCTCAACCCTAATATCGGGAGCCTCAACTACGATGTCGACCTCAATGACACCGAGAATTGCCTCCACTCTGAAAAGATCCAATCCATGCCCGAAGAAAAGGGTTTCGCCAAATACTCCGCTGACGGCAAATTCGATGTCGCCCAAACGTATGGCGAAAGCCTCGCCGATTCCGGCGTAAACCAGTGGTCCCGCTATGTGCAAGGCCGCGATTATTTTGGTAGTCAGCTGACCGAAGGCACAGATTACGACATTATCACAGTAAAGAAGGAAGGAAAACCTGACCAAAAGGGAGCCATGGTCAGCGAAATCCAGCCCCTGTTCTTCAAGCCTGGCAAGTCTGGTTGGAGCACTTTCGAGTTGATTCGCGCCTTCGGCAACCGCGGCGAGAACGTCCCTGGCCTCAACGCGAACACTGATGGTGTTTATTGCATCGGCAGCGAGCGCAACACCGAGATCAACCTCTTCCAGATTCGTCGCGGGTATGACCCCGAAGTCGCTACCATCCAGTGGGAAATGCTCTCCCGCGCTGCGTATTCCGTCGCCATCCCGTTGTACTCCGCTCTGATAACTGAGGTCAGCCCGTACTTCAGCGATCAGACCGTCTCCTTCGATCACTGCAAACAGACTGACGTCGTGTACAACGAGGAGCCCGAGAACTCAATCAACTACGTCCTCATGGACATCAGCTCGCTCTGCTTTGAGAACCCTGACACCCTTGGTATCAGCGTCCGTGCCTACCTCGATGCGCTCCAGAACGAGCTCATCGAGCAGAACAAGGAAGTTGACGCCGCCATGCTGGCCGAGACGACCACCGAGGGCCGCACTGCCCTGGCCAACAAGGCCGGCAAGGCTGCTACCGAGAACACCTACGTCAAGTGCAAGGCCCTGCTCCAGGAGATGCGCGCCTATCAGAAGGCCGAAAACTTCGACCAGCCCTTCACCCCGAGCGACCTGAACACCGAGACCCATGGCCTCAAGGAGTCCATCACCTACGCCAAGGACGCTCTTGCCACCGACCCGGTAACCCCGGATCAGCCTGGCACTCCCGAGCAGCCTGGTACTCCTGAGCAGCCCGGTACCCCCGAGCAGCCCGGTAAGCCCGAGCAGCCCACCACCAAGCCCGAGAAGCCTGGCAAGTCGGACACCACGACCACGGTAACCACCAACAAGACGAACACCAAGGGCGGCCTGCCCACCACCGGTGATCGTTTTGATGGCCGCGTGGTGGCTGCATTCGCCATCGCTGGCGTTGCCGTCATCTCCGCGGGCAGTTACTTCCTCTACCGTCGCAATAAGGAGTAACGTCTTAGCTGGGCGGGCAAGGCAGCAATGGCAGCCTCGCCCGCCCAGCCCGCTCTTTTGACCGGCGGGAAACCCGCCTGAAATCTTTTCAAAAAAGATTTCCCCGCACGCACTTCGCTGTGCTATAGTGCAGCGCAACAGCAACTAGGTGCGACCGTGCCACGGTATCACGAAAGGAGCCACCAACATGAAGAACACGATGAAGTCTCTCAACAACTGGTGGTGGCGTGATGCGAATACGATCGGTCGACAGTGAGTCCCTCACGCCTGTTTTTGCGCTCTAGGTGATTGGAAGGCCTCCGGTTTCGACCGGGGGCCTTTTTCTATCTCGAGCCCGATCGCATTCGCATCACGCGCCCCCGCTTTTCTCTTGCACCCCCCTTCCGAAAGGATTTTCACCATGTCTCAGAACACCACCGCCACCCAGCCCCGCACCGTCCAGACCGCCGACCGCGGCAAACTCGACGTCCGCGCCCTCGTCCTGCTCGCCATCCTGCTCGCCGCCGGCTTCATCCTCAACTTCACCGTCGGCAAGGCCATCTCAGGCATCTCGGGCGGCATGATCAGCCCCGAGTTCATCATCTCGGCCTTCTGCCTCACCATCCTGGTCGTTCGCCCCAACATCGGCCAGGCGCTCGTCATTGGCCTCATCTCGGCTGCCGTAATCCAGATCACCACCACTTCGCCGTTCGTCGATTTTGCCGCTGAGGGCATCGCCGCCATGCTCATGGCCGGCATCGTCAACGCCGCCGGCAAGAACGGTCAGGTCAAGCCCGCGATCGCCATTGTCGCAACCTTCCTGACCACCTTTGTCTCCGGCGTCATCTTCATGGTCATCAAGATGGCCATGCTCGGCGTGGTCGGCGAGCTCGCCGCCGCCATGTTGCCCGTCGTCGCCATGACCGCCGTCTTTAACGCCATTCTGGTCGGCGCCCTCTACTTGCCCATCCAGAAGGCCCTTAGGCTCAACTAACCCACAGTGCCCCATCGGTAAAGACTGTCCCAAACAACGAGCTCTTGGGGACGTTCTTAAACGACTGGTCATTTAAGAACGTCCCCAATGACTATGAAAGGTATCCATGGAAACGATCATCAACGTCGACGATGTCTCGTTCTCCTATGGCACGCAGACCGAGCAGGCGCTCAGCCACATCTCGCTCAGCGTGAACAAGGGAGATTTCATCGGCATCATCGGGCCCTCGGGCGCCGGCAAGTCCACGCTTGCCGCCTGTCTGTCGGGTGCCGTGCCCCACCACTACACCGGCACGTTCTTTGGGTCCGTCATGGTTGACGACCACGACACCTGCGAAGTCTCGCTCACCGATGTGTCGCAGATCGTCGGCAGCGTGTTGCAGGACATCGACACACAGATGGTCGCCTCGGTCGTCGAGGACGAGATGCTCTTTGGCCTCGAGAACTTTGGCGTTCCCCACGACCAGATCGAGCAGCGCGTGAGCGAAACGCTCGAGACCGTCGGCATCAGCGACCTGCGCGACCGCGAGATCGCCACACTCTCGGGCGGACAGAAGCAGAAGGTGGCCATCGCCGCCATCCTCGCCATGCGTCCGCGCGTCTTGGTTCTCGACGAGCCCACCGCGGCACTCGACCCCGCCAGCTCCACGTTGGTCTTCGAGACGCTGCGTGAGGCAAACCGCGCACTTGGAATCACCATCGTCGTCGTTGAGCAAAAGGTCGCCCTGCTCTCGGAGTACTGCAACCGCGTGCTCGTGCTCAACCATGGCGAAATCGCACTGCAGGGCGAGCCACACGAGGTCTTCGCGCATACCGATGAACTTCGTACCATTGGCGTCGACTGTCCCCGCGTCACGCGCATCTTCAATAGCCTCGAGGCCGATGGTCTGGCAAGCGGTACCCCTTGCCTGGATGTCGATGAGGCCGAGCGCCTGATTTCGGGCATCGTCGACCCCGCACACGCGGCCATCGAAGCCCAGGCGCCCGTCGGTTCCCCGCATGCACCGTCGTTGCGTCCTCATGCCAAGGACGCCGAACCCGTACTCACCTTCGACCATGTTGAGTTTGCCTATCCCAATGGCGGCGCCGCCGTACACGACCTTAGCCTGACGCTCTATCCTGGCGAGCTCGTGGGCATCGTCGGCCAGAACGGTGCCGGCAAGACCACGCTCACCAAGCTGCTCACAGGCCTGCTTAAGCCCGCCTCGGGCAGCGTGCGCGTCACGGGACTGGATACCGAAGCCGTTCCCACGAGCCGTATCGCCCGCGAAGTCGCAACCCTCTTCCAAAACCCTGACCGTCAGATCTGCAAGGACACCGTGCTCGACGAGGTCGCCTTTGGCCTGGAGCTTGGCGGCATGGACCGTGCCGAGGCTCTGCGTCGCGCCCAGCTCGTCATCGACCGCTTTGGCTTGCCGGCCGACGAGGCGCCCTTCTCGCTCTCGCGCGGTCAGCGCCAGATGGTGGCACTCGCCTCTGTCGTGGTCGTAGAGCCCAAGATCGTTGTGCTCGACGAGCCCACGAGCGGCCTTGATTACCGCGAGTGCATGACCGTCATGGAAACGGTGCGCACCATGGCCGAGCGTGGCTGCGCCGTTATCATGGTCTGCCACGATATGGAAGTCGTCTCGGATTTTGCCGAGCGCATTGTGGTAATGGCCGACGGTCGCATCCTCGACCGCGGCCGCACGCACGAGCTATTCTCGAACATCGATCTCATGCGGCGTGCCTACGTGGAGCCTCCCCAGGTTATTGAACTCTCGCGCCGTCTGGCATCTTCCGTCTCGCCCGCTTTTGCGCAGGTGAGCGAGGTCACCGATGTCGTTCGAATTACCAAGGAGATGGTCCACCGTGGTTAACGTCATCGACTACATGCCGGGCGATACGCTGCTGCATCGCCTGAATCCCGTCGTCAAACTGGGCCTCGCCGCCGCCATCATCGTCGGCATCTTCTTGTCCGACACCTACGTGGCGCTGCTGGGCTTTTTGGCACTCACCCTTGCGCTGGGCGCCTATGCCGGCGTCGTCGACCGTCTGTTCTCGCTGCTCAAGTTGCTGATTCCGCTCGCGCTTATCATGCTGGCGCTCCAGCTGGCCTTTATGCGCGATGGCAACGTGGTGTGGGGCTTTATCACCGACACGGGCCTCATCACAGGATCGAAGGCCTGCCTGCGCCTGCTGGGCGTGGCGTTACCACTCATCCTCATGCTCATGGTGACCAAGCTCAACGACCTTGCCAACGCCTGCGTCGAGGTGCTGCACGTGCCGTATCGCTATGCCTTCACCTTTACCACGGCGCTGCGCTTTGTACCGGTGTTTGGTCAGGAGATGAACGCCATCATGGAGGCGCAGACCGCACGCGGCGTCGAGTACGACACCAAGAACCCCATCAAGAAGCTAAAGCTCATGCTGCCGCTATGCGTGCCGCTGCTTATCTCGAGCGTGGGCAAGACAGACGCCACCGCGCTTGCCGCCGAGCAGCGCGGCTTCTACCTGCGCACACGCGCCAGCTCGTACAAGCGCTATCCCATCAAGGGCCTGGACATCGCCGTGCTCATCGTCAGCATCGCCCTCATCGCCATCGGCTTCCTGTTCTAGTTCACCACCGACAGCAACCGCCCAACGTAAAAGGCCTCGGCTCGCACCAAACGAGCCGAGGCCTTTACTGTTTCATCAGATAAAACCTACCAAAATTAACCTCTCCCTTTTTGGCGGGTCGGAAGCTAGAGGCGGTAGGGGGCGCCGCTGCGGATGATGGATTCGCGCACCAGGACATCCATGGCGTCGAGGGTGATCTCGGGCATCTCTCGGTACTTCTGTAGCACCGATAGCTCGGTGCAGGCCAGAATGACGCGGTCGCAGCCGCTACGGGCGAACTCCCACATCACGCGGTCGAACTTATCCATATCGGGCTCACGTCCGGCCTTCACATCATCGTAGATAAGCGACATCACATCGTTCTGACGTTTCTCGCTGGGATAGACGACCTCAACACCCGCAGCCTCGCATTCGCGGCCGTAGACGCCCGCGCCCACGGTTCCGTCGGTTCCCATGATGCCGATCTTGTGCACCGGCTCGGCCGGCATACTCAGGTTGGGGTCGAACTCGCACTCCCCCATCACCGCACCCGCAAGGGCATAGCGAACCGACTCGCGTGGCATGTGGATAATCGGCACTGTGGTAAACGACTGGATCTGGTCGTAGAAGTAGTGTGACGTGTTGCAGGGAATGGCAATGTGCGCACAGCCCAGCGACTCGAGTGCCTGGGCACACTCTTTCATGGTCGCCAGCAGCTTGGCATGCTCGCCGGTCTTAATGGCCAGCGTGCGGTCGGGCATGGTCGACTTGGAGAGCACCACCATGTCGATATGTTCTTGATCGCAGGCAGCAGCCGTATGACGCACCACCTGGTCGTAGTAATACGACGTGGCCTCGGCGCCCATGCCGCCGATAACTCCCAGCTTTTCCATCGCCGCCTCCTTGGTGACGCTTGCGCAATTGCGCGTATCATACCCGCGCCCGCCCGATGCAAACCGGACGGGCGCCGCACTCATCTACTTGTAATACGTCTTGAACAGCTTAAAGTGGCGCAACTTGGTGTGCCACATGCGCAGCCAGCGGTTAATGACAAAGTCGCCCTTCATAAACGAAGGGTCGGCGCCCTTGCCTTCCTTGTCCAGGCGATGCACCTTAGCACGCAGCTCGGGATCCTTGACGTACTTGTCGACGACGCCCATGGGGACGACCATCCACAGCGCCTCGTCCTGCGCCGTCACAAACTCCGGCTCAAACGGGCGGTTGAACACATACTCGTCCACCACATACTTGGCAACGTTAAAGCCACTGTTAGTAACATAGTAGTTGCTGCGGCCCTGGCGCGTGTTGAAATCGAAGAACTTAAACGAGCCGTCGCGCTCGTCGTACTTAACGTCAAAGTTGGAATAGCCCACAAAGTGAAGGTCCTCGAGTAGCTTGCGCACGCCGCCCATGAGCTCGTCATTGGGCTCGGTGATGATACAGGCGTGGTTGCCGACGCCGTGAGGCTGATGCTCCTCGAGCAGCACATGGCCCAGGCACATCATGCGCACCTTGCCGTTGCGGTCGGAATAACTGGTGAGCACGCGCATGTACTCGTCGTTGCCGGGCACGCGATCCTGCAAGATCGGGTCGTCGGTTTAGCCGCTGGCATACGAATCGCGAATGACCTGTTCCAGCTCGGCGCGGTCGGCAATCTCATAGGCCTTCTTCTGGCCCTCAAACTCGTGCTGCCACCACATGATGCCGTCAGAAGGCTTCAGAATCATCGGGTAAGGAAAATCGATCTGGTCGAGCACTTCGGCAGGCGCCTCACCCTGGGCATTGAGCATCGCCTTGGTAAAGGTAAACGTGTGCGGATAGGGCACGCCATGTTTCTCGCACAGCTCGTAGAAGATCTCCTTCTTCTGGCACTGCTCGAGCATGCTGTAGGGCGCGTAGGGAGCGACGATGTTGTCCGCCAGCTCATGAGCATCCTTGGCCTGAGCCACGAGGGCAACATAGTTGTCGCCACAGCCCACAAGGACAATCGTCTTGTCGGCATGCGCTTGGGCAATGCCGTTGACGGTTTTGAGCATCACGGGCATGGTGTCGATATCCACGTTGGGCGTGTAGTCGATAATCTGGCTGCGGTACGCGGGACCCGTCTGATACTTGCCAAAGACCAGACTCTTGACCTGGTACTCCTCGTAGAAGGCGCGCGCCACCGAATAGGCGTTGATGTCGCCACCGAGCAGCACGGGAATGAACTCGCGCTCTGTAAATTGCAATGCCATGGAAACTTCCTATCATGAACTGCCCACACAATGGGCGGTCTTTGCGCAACTGATTTATTCTAGCGTGCCAAGCCGCCGGCGCCCAAAGCTCCACCGTATCTATGGCAATCGACGTAATCGTCCAGCACGAAGACGGCGCTCACCGTTGTATGACAATGGGCAATGAACCTACCGTTGTTGTAGGATTCAACATGTTGCCCGCCCCGTCGAAAGGTGCACCGTGCCCCAGGCTCATCCGATCAACAACCCCATCATTGACGCCGCCAAGCGCGAACTTGCGGATCGTGCCCGGACGGCAGCTCCCCTACGCACCGCAAACGATGCTTACAACGGGCCTGCTCGTATCGTCTCAATCAACACGTCGGAGCACAAAGGCACTCGCAAGTCGCCCGTCGCCGATGGACGCGACACCGTCATCGAGCAATTTGGCCTCGCTACCGATGCGCACGCCGGACATTGGCACCGCCAGGTCTCTTTTTTAGCCGCGGAGTCCATCCAGACGGCGCAGGCACGCGGGCTCGACGTACACGAGGGTGACTTTGGAGAGAACTTCACAACCCGGGGCATCAACCTGCTCTCGCTCCCCTTGGGCACGCAGCTCAAGCTTGGCAGCGAGGTGCTTGTCGAAATCAGTCAGATCGGCAAGGTCTGCCACACACGCTGTGCCATCTACTATCTAGCCGGCGACTGCATCTTTCCCCACGAGGGCGTTTTCGGCGTGGTACTAAAGGGCGGAGAGGTCCATATCGGCGACGATATCCAGGTAGTCAAACTCGGCGACGGCACCTGTTCGTTCACCCCCGCCGAGGCGCTCGAAGAGATTGAGCAGGCTCGCCAGGAGGGCACGCTGTAGTTGTAAAACCCCACGTTGAGATAGCTTTTACAGCCCCAAACCCCTCTCAAACAGGCCCCCGTAACGTTAAAGTTGAACTCTATGGTTTCTCAACAATTCATCATAACTGCAGGTCAAAGCCAAAGCCTCAAGTTCAACTTGACCCTTTGGAACCTTTAAGGTTCAAGTTGAGGTCGAAAGCAGTAGTAGAATACCGTTCGAACCATAACCTACGATTGATTGCAGAGGGACTGGATGCAGAATTCGAATCATCGCACCGCAGCGCTCATTGCGTCGAAGCCGGCTCGTATCATCACGAGCGCCGCGCTCGCCGTTGCGCTGACGGCCACGCCGATGCTCTCCCCCGTTGCGGCGTATGCCGCCTCGCAGGCAACGCAGGACCAGCTTTCCGCAGCCCAGCAGAAGATCGAAGCCGCCACGAGCGCCTACAACGACGCCCGCACCAAACTCGATGACCTGCAAAAGCAGATTGACTCCAATGAGGCGAGCATCGAGGAAATCGAGGCTAAGCTTCCCGAGCAGCAGGCCAAGGCAAGCTCTGCCATGCGCGATCTGTACAAGTATCAGAAGGGCACCAATCCCATCGTGAGCTTCCTGGTCAACGCGCAGAGCCTGGGTGAGTTCATCACGACCTGCAAATACACCAACCAGATCACGAGCTCGAGCGTCGACGAGATCGAAGAGCTCAATAACATGCAAACCGAACTTGAGCAGAACAAGGCCGAGCTCCAGCAGGCCAAGTCACAGCTTGAGGCAGAGCAGAAAAACGCCGAGGATGCGCTGGCGCAGGCCCAGCAGCTCCGCAGCGAGGCACAGGCAAAAGCCGAGCAGGAAAATGCCGCCGAGCTTGCCAAGCTTGAGGCCGATAAGGCCGCTGCCGCCGAGAAGCTCTCGGGCGAGGGCGTAAGCGGCAGCAATTCCAGCAGCCAGGCCACCAACACCAACACCACCATCGACACCACGGTGAACAACTCCAATACCGGTAGTTCCGATTACGATTCGTTCATTAATGAGTGGACGAGCCGCATCGACAATTATCTCGCCGGCTCCCCCATGGCAGGCCAGGGCTACAACTTTGCCGTCGCCGCTTGGAATACCGTTGTCGACCCCCGTTGGTCCCCCGCCATCGCCTGCATCGAGAGCACCAAGGGTGCTTATTGCGCCAATTCTTATAACGCCTGGGGCTGGAGTGCACGTGGCGGCGGTTGGCGCAGCTTTGGCAGCTGGAGCGAGGGCATCTCCGCTCACGTTGCCTATCTGGGCGCCAACTACGGCTCCACCCTTACCCCGGCTGCGGCCAAAAAGTACTGCCCGCCCACGTGGCAGGACTGGTACAACAAAGTCGCCGCTCAGATGAACCGCATCTAAGTGCAACTGCAAAGGGCCCCAACGGGGCCCTTTTCTTTTAGGTAGCGGAGGTATCGACGACGCCGGTCGCATTGGCAACCGCGACTATGACGATCATGCATAGGAGCAGCACACTCAATGCCTTGAGCCAGAGTTTCGCGAGTTTCTTGCCGCGATAGCTGTCGAGCAGTGCGAATCGCCGACGAAGACGGCGCTTATCGAGCAGCGCAAAATGCATAAGCACCATAAGGCCATCGACAAAGAAAAAATACTCGATTATGAGAAGCCACGTCGGGTAGCTTTGGTTTGCTCCCGTGGGGTGAAAGACGGCAAAGTGACTTCCGGCAAAGAACACAAGCAGCGAGAAGCAGACGAGCGTATTCCAAATACGCCCCAGAGACTCCGGAACGCGAGAGAGCAGACCGCATGCAGCGGAGGCGGCAGGCCTAGGAAGCCCTGTGGGGTTCTGGAGCCCTTGGGGCGTCAACACCGTCTCCGAGGCCGGAGTACGGACAGGCGCAGGCGCAGGAGGCCGCACGGGGCGACTTAGATCGTATGCCGCGCGCGTCGCCCGTCCCAACGCTTCCGCGCTCGCAAAACGCTTGGCCGGGTCGAGCGCCATCGACATGCAGACGGCATCGGCAAGTGGGGTGGGAATGCCACGCGCCTCGCATTGCTCGCGCATGTCGAGCCCTGGTTTAGGGTCGACTCCCGTCAAGCAGAAGAACAACAGGGCGCCAAGTGCGTAGACGTCGCTGCGCACACTCGTCTGCCCAAACCCATACTGCTCGGGCGGCGCATAGGGTCGCGTGCCAAACTTGACGGTGTCGGCATCGGCGCCATCGCGCCATACGCGCGCGATCCCCAAGTCGATAATCACCAGCGATGAAAACGTCAGGCCGTCATCAGGCGTATAGTTGGCACCTGTCACGATGATATTCGACGGCTTGAGGTCGCGATGGATCACCGGCGCCGACGTCTCCCCCGCCATTGCAAAACCGGCGTGGAGCCCGCCCACGGCATCGCATAGGGCAGGATACAATTCACGCGCATAATCGGGGGTGGCCCCCAGACGGTACACCAGCGCCCTGAGCGTCTCCCCTTCGATGTATTCCATAACCACGTTGAGCTCGTCGCCCACACGACGACAATCGACGATTCTGGGCAGGTGCTCAAAACGCCTGCCTGCCCGCTGAGCGGCAAACAAACGCCCGTATGCCCCGCCGATTTGAGCCGAAGCATCGATGCGTTTACGGACAAAGGGGCCGAGCGAACCACCGCCGGTTCCTTCAAAGTACACAAGCTCGGTTGTTTCAACGGGCGAGCGCTTAAGTACACGCTCCACGCGATAGCTATCGTCACGATCGAGCGACGCCAGGTGCTCGGCAAGCGCTGCGGTCAACTCATCATCGGAATATGTTGGGGTCTGAGTATCCATAGCCTCCATCATAGCGCAGGGCGCAGACACCCCATGGCATCCGCGCCCCGTTCGTTTGCATCGCTGTTCGACAGCTCCGCCGGCTCAGATATCAGCCGCTAACTCACCGTCTCCTCGCCAAAGCGATACAGCTCCTCGTTGACCTTTTGGAGGCTGCACCCGCGATCGATGCAAAAGATGATAATCGCATCGCGGCGGTCCTTGCAGTTAAGAACGCTTACCCCGGCAGCCGTCAGCGCACGGTTGGTCTCTTTGAGCGTCAGCGCCATCGCAAAGGCAATCTGCAGCACCTTATTGCGACTCGGATGACGCGCACCGGTAAAGATCTGATAGCCAAAGGTCTCATTGAGATCGGCCATACGAACCACGCGCGAGCGCTCCAAGCCCTTTTCCTGCAGCAGCTGCTTCAGGTAGTCCGAAAGCGACGGGGCGGCAAAGTCGTGTTCTTTGATATAGCCATCGATGTTTTGCGCGTCGAGAAGTTCATTGAGTAACTCGTCAGTCAACTTTTTATCGGGCATACGACCTCACCTCCCATACGGCGCAACGGTAGCGACATGCTAGGCCAGCACCCAGCTTGCAGTGGCAGACTTATCAAACATGTTGGCAAAATACAGTGCCTTCTTGATATCGCCATCAAAGTAGATATTGCCCGCCACGGAGCCACCGGCGGAAAGGGTACCAGACTGCAGCTCATCGGAGCCCTCGCTGTAGTAACCCTGATTCTGTTGAGCGCCGTTGGCGTCCTCGCCCTTCCAGTCGTAGATATTGTAATCTGCGCCCTCATCGCCATTGTTAACGTACGTGACGTGAATGCCCGTCATGGTCGAACCGTCATAATTTGTGAGGCCGGGCTGGACGGAATCGACAACGACGGAAAGACCGGCAGCCGTGGTCACCGTCGCACCAACCGCCAGGTCAGTCGTAGACTGCTCTTCCTTCTTCGCCTCTTCCTTCTTGTCGCCATCGCCAGCGTCCTCGGTGACGGTCGCCTTATCGCTACCACAACCGGCAAGAAGACCGGCAGTCCCCAAGGCGACGGTGGCGAATGCGCTCAGTGCAGCGCGACGGCTCAGCAGCACTTCGTTTTCAAGCTTTTTCATCATGCATCCTTCCTACGATCCGGCTACCGTGCCGGCACACAGCACATCGTAGAAAGGATTAAACTTGAATTCATTAGCTGAGAGCTAAGGTTGCGGTATAGAAGAGCATGAAGCGCGTGTCCATCGCCGATGACACCTCGAGGCTTGCCAACATCGATTTGAACTACTGGTTCTACGGCTGCAGCGTCTTGCCTCGATTTCCGACATGACAAACCTGCGCGGCGTAGTCCATGCGGACGACGACGCTCTCGAGCATGCCCTACACACTCGATGCTCGAACGAGCTCGATAGAATCCTGGTAGATGCGGGCTGAGAACCGCCCAAGGGTCACATGGGCCCGACCACATTCAACAACCACAAGGCCATCGTGGGCGGCAATGACACGGCCTGCGACTCAAAGCAAACGATGCGCGCGATGTGCCGAATAGACCGCGAGGAGCAGGCGGGATACCTCATAACGGCCGGGCAGCCCCTACGGCATAGGCTAGGCGATGGGGTGTGGAGCACGTAGCAAGGACTAAAGCAGGTCGCTTTCCACCTCAACATCTTCGATGCTTTCGACCTCCGCTTCAGTGGGCAGGGTTCCATCGGGGTCCTCGCCCTCCATGAACATCCTGATGGCGTTCTTAGCAATGATGCTCGTCGATGCCACGTCCACACCGCCGCCAATCACGCCGCCGGCGAGGGGCAGCATTTTCCCGAGGTTAATGATGCCTTTCTCGCCGAACTTCGTGATAAATCTGAAGCCGACCTTCTGGTTGATCTTCACGAGTGCCGCCCCGGGAATCTTCTTGATTGCGACCTCAAGCGATTTCGTCCCAGTCTTGATGAGCCCCATTTTGACAAGATCACTCGCCGTCGTACCCGTGAGACACATGTAGATCATCGTCTGAACTTGGTCGGACGTAACGTCATAGCCACCCATCTTCGCGATGCAGGCGATCATGCGCATCTGGACGTACATGACGCTGCTTATGTTCGCGGGAATTGCGACCGGAAGCGTAATCAAGCCCCCGAGCCCGGTGACGAAACCTGAGGTTCCGCATTTCATGATCTGCCACTTTGCGAGTGCCCTTGCGGCATCATCGGGTGACTTCGCCTTTCCCGTGTAGTCCTCAACCATCTCGTCGACCGAGCGACTCACCTTAGGGACGCCATTCAGTGCGCTCCTGTAGATGGTATCGAGCAGCTTGCCAGCCGATTCCTCATCGATGGGCATCTCGAAACCTTTGGCCCTTCCAACCGTGTCTTTCTCTCCCGTCTTCTTAGCCATGGCTCTTCCTTTCTCGCAGCTTTGCTTTCTCAATAACCCTTGCAAATTCTGCGAACCATCCATCAATCTTTGGGCATTTTACCTCGCGTTTTATAGCGATGATTCAGCTGTCAGCCAATTTGTGACCGCAGCGGATGATGGGCTCGTTAGTTGGCCTATGTCCTGTTGGGGAGTCCTTATGGAATCTATTGCGATGAGCTGGCATGGGGGCTGGCGATTGCAGCCTGCCTTCCCGTGTTGCTGGCGGCGGTGCTCTCACGCCAAACGCTTGTACATTCGGATTGCTACACAACGAATGAAACTTGTTGATGCGGGGCGCGGTTCATTCAGAGTCCGCCCCTCGCTTCATCCTCAAGAAGCTCGTCGAAGCCTACCCCACCGTTACGGATTCCCCGGTAAAGGTGCTCACAAGCAACAAGATAAAGAACGCCAGATAACTGATACTCAATAGGTAGGTGACAACCAAAAAGATGGCCCATCCGACATTGGTTTTACCGTCGGCACGGCGTTGCTCGCGATTGCGGCAGAGCCAAATCGTCACGCCAATGGCCGCAATCAACAGCACAAGCGCTGCTGCAGCCAGCCCAGCAAGCACAAACATCACGCCAATGCTCACAGCGATGACCGGAAGCAGCAGCAAACCGCACCCGCATCCACCCGGACTATATACGGCAGGCTGTCGGCGTCGCTTCATCGTCACGCCACCCCCATCATCTTTAAGCACTACAGCGCAATGGTCTGCTGAACAGGAACGATCTTATCGAGTTCCGGTTCGATCCGCCTTTTCTCGGCCTCAAGGTCAAACGCCACCTGAGCGCGCAGCCAATAACCATCCGTCAGGCCAAAATAACGGCAAAGACGGAGGTCGGTGTCGGCCGTCACGCGACGTTTTCCCAAGACAATCTGCCCGATACGCTGAGCCGGAATCCCGGTCTCTTTCGCAAGGCGATATTGAGAAATGCCCATGGGAACAAGAAACTCCTCTTTGAGAAGCTCACCAGGAGTCACTGGCGACAGCAAATCGGACGAGGTCTCATCACTTGTGATAATCGACGATTTCGACATTCCAAGCCATCTCCTGTCTCCACTCAAAACAGACCCGATAGCGCTCGTTAACACGGATGCTATATTGACCGGCACGATCGCCCTTCAAAGCTTCCAGGCGGTTGCCCGGCGGAACGCGAAGATCATCAAGCGAAGCACAAACCTGCAGTTGGCGAATCTTCCTCAGCGTAACGCGCTCAAAGGGCACGAACCTCCTGACCCGCACACCCATGGCAAAGCGTTCGGTATCCTCATCTTTATACGATGCAATCATAGTATCGCCTTACGTTAATAACGTCAAACGTTTCTATAGACTTACATCTCTATTATAGCGTACATTTGTTCGTATTTTCTAGAGCAGGTATCCTTCGCCAATTAACCAAGCAGAAGCAATCGTTTGTAGACATCGAGGCCTTTGAGCAGAATTTCCTCGTCAAAGAGCATGGTATCGGTATGCAGAGCGCTCGTGGCATAGGCGGGACAGCCATCCGGATCACTCGGGTTTTCTTGACCCTCCGGCACGCCCGTGCCCAGCAAGAAGAACACGCCCGGCAGATAGCGCTGATAGAAGGCGAAATCCTCGGCGATTAGCAGCGGCTCGTCCACAAGTTGCAGTTCGGACAAGGCAGGCGCGACGCTGGCAAACAGCTCGGGGTCGTTATCGACCGGTGGATAGCCCTCGGCAAAGTCGAGATCATACGTGCAGCCCGTTGCGGTGCACGCCTCGTCGAGCACACGGCGTACGCCCTCGCGCGCACGGTCGAACATGTCGTCCGTAAACACACGCAGGCTTCCGGCCACATGGGCCTCCCCCGCCACCGCGTTGCAAACCGTACCGGCCTGCAGCAGACCAAACTTACCGATACAGGGCTCGTCGGTGCCCAGCTCGTCCATCAGTTCGCGCTCGGCAACCAAGAACTTGGCAGCCGCCAGCGCCGCATCGTGCGACTCCTCGACCGGAACGCCATAGGTCTTAGCGATATGGATGCTCGTCCCGTGAATATGAATGTGCGTCTCACTCGAACGCGCCAGCAACGGACCGGGGCAGCTCGCCAACGTGCCGGCGGGCAGATCGGGCCACACGTGGAAGCCGAAGATGAGATCCGCCCCGTAGCGCTCGAACACGCCGCTCTCGCATACCGTCTTGGCACCACCGGTCGTTTCCTCGGCCGGCTGGAACACAAAGAGCACATTGCGCCTAATGGCGCCCGGCTGCTCGCGAATCGTACGGTCGACATACGTCGCGGCGGCAAGTGCCATGGCCATGTGTCCGTCATGTCCGCAAGCGTGCATCTTGCCGGGATGGGTCGAGGCAAAGGCCGCTCCCGTCGCCTCCGCGATGGGCAGCGCATCCATATCGGCGCGAATCGCCGTGGCATGCGCGGCATCAACGCCGGCGTCGAAGAAAGCACAGACGCAGCTGGGGCACGGATGGGTCACCTCGCAAGCGAGCGGTGCCAGCACGCCCTCGATATAGGCAATGGTTTGCGGAAGATCGAAATCGAGCTCCGGAATGCGATGGAGATCGCGGCGATAGCGACGGAGTTCTTGGAGCTCGGTCATAGAGGATCCCTTCGTGAGGCACATCTGTTGCAACTTATTGTGATACAGGATTGTGGCGCACATGTTTCCAGCATATCCCTGCATTTTTTAAACGTTATATACGAATACTCTTGTTTGGTAAAGTGCAACGTGATAGGGTCTTTACCACTTGATAGAGGCGCGGGCACGAAGAGCCGCGGGCGAGCCGGCAGGCTTTGACCCCGTGGGGAGGCGAAACCCGCCGAACTGGGTTTTTCGGGCACGAACAACCTGGTGGGCCTGTGGGAAACACCCACAGGACTGTCTGCAGCAATGCGGGAGCGCTATCCGGACATGGGGTCCACGCTATGCGGATTCGATGCGCAGATGGCGCCGTCTGGATAGCGAGGTTTACGGGACATGGCATTGACCCCCAACGAAGCATATGCGGCCAAACAGCCGTTTGTGGACAAGGAAACGCTCGAGCATATCGTCGAGCAGTTCCCCACGCCGTTTCATCTATACGACGAGGCGGGCATCCGCCGCAACATGCAAGAAGTGCGCGACGCCTTTGCATGGAACCCGGGCTTTAAGGAATACTTTGCCGTCAAGGCCAACCCCAACCCGGCGCTCATCTCCATTCTCAACGAATACGGCTGCGGCTGCGATTGCTCGAGCTATACCGAGCTCATGATCGCCCGCTCGCTGGGTATCACAGGACACGACATCATGTTCTCGTCCAACGACACGCCGGCTGCCGACTTTGAGCTCGCCGACAAGCTGGGCGCCATCGTCAACTTTGACGACATCAGCCACATCGAGTTCTTTGAGCGCGTTGCGGGGCCCATCCCCAAAACGGTCAGCTGCCGCTTTAATCCAGGCGGTCTGTTCCAGCTCTCCAACGGCATCATGGACAACCCGGGCGACTCCAAATATGGCATGACCACCGAGCAACTCTTCGAGGCCTTCCGCATGCTCAAGGCCAAGGGCGCCGAGGACTTTGGCATCCACGCATTCCTTGCCAGCAACACCGTCACCAACGACTACTACCCCAAGCTCGCGCGCATCCTCTTTGAGCTTGCCGTACGCCTGGAGCGCGAGACCGGCGCACACGTCGTCTTCATCAATCTGTCCGGCGGCGTCGGCATCCCCTACCTGCCCGAGCAGCAGGCCAACGACATTCGCGCCATCGGCGAGGGAGTACACGCGGCATACGACGAGATCCTGGTTCCCGCCGGCATGGGCGATGTGGCCATCTGCACTGAGATGGGCCGCTTTATGATGGGTCCCTACGGCTGCCTGGTCACCAAGGCTATCCACGAGAAGCAGATCTACAAGGACTATATCGGTGTCGATGCAAGCGCCGTCGATTTGATTCGCCCTGCCATGTATGGCGCCTACCACCACATTACGGTGATGGGTCAGCCGGGCGGCGCCGACAAGGCCACAGCGCCCGTCACGAACACCTATGACATCACGGGCAACCTATGCGAGAACAACGACAAGTTCGCTATCGATCGCAAGCTGCCGCATATCGACATGGGTGACCTGCTTGTAATCCACGATACCGGTGCGCATGGCTACTCCATGGGCTACAACTACAACGGACGGCTGCGCTCGGCCGAGGTGTTGCTGCGCCCCGACGGCTCGGCCGACCTTATCCGCCGCGCCGAGCGCCCGGGCGATTATTTTGCCACGCTCGACGTGCTGCCGTGCGGCCGTGAGCTGCTGGCCAAATCGCGTGCCGAAAGCGCTCGTCGTCGCGCTCAGGACGAGCGCCTGGCCGTCGCCGCCCAATGGAACAAACGCATCCAGATCGCGGAAGCGAAGGAGAAGAACATGGATATCCGCAACCTCGAGGGCTCGATCGTCGCCCTCGTCACGCCGTTTAAAAAGGACGGCAGCGTCGACTTTGACGCGCTCGAGCGCCTTATCGATTTCCACTTGCAAAATGGCACCGACGCCATCCTCACCCTGGGCACCACCGGTGAGAGCGCCACGATGACCGATGACGAGGACAACTCCGTCGTCGCCGCCGTGGTCAAGCATGTTGCAGGACGCGTCCCCGTCATCGCCGGCTCGGGCTCCAACTCCACGCAGACCATGCTCACCAAGTCGCTCACCTATCAGGGCCTGGGCGCCGACGGTCTGCTGCTCATTACCCCCTACTACAACAAGTCCAACGAAGAGGGTATCTATCAGCACTTTAAGACCGTCGCCGATGCCGTTGACATCCCCTGCATCCTGTACAACATCCCCGGCCGCTGCGGCTGCGGTATCAGCGAGCGCAACGTAGAGCGCCTTGCCGCACATCCTAACATCATGGGTATTAAGGAAGCCTCTGGCAACGTCGCCTACGCGGCCAAGATCGCCCACCTGCTGTCCGACGACTTCCGCATGTACTCGGGCGAGGACGCGCTTACCGTACCGCTCATGAGCCTGGGCGCCTCGGGTACCATCAGCGTATGGGCCGACGTGCAGCCGCAGCTCGTGCACGACATGTGCCGCGCCTATCTGGACGGTGACGTGGCACGCGCCCGCGATATCCAAATTGCCGGCCAGCCGCTCATCAACGCCCTCTTTAGCGAGGTCAACCCCATCCCCGTCAAGGAAGCGCTCGCCCAGATGGGCATGATCGAGGCAAACTACCGTATGCCGCTGTGCCCCATGGCAGACGACACGCGAGCCGCACTTACCGATGCTCTGAAGGGAGCTGGTCTACTTGATTAAGACCGTCATTATGGGAACGGGCCGCATGGGCTCGCTCATCCGCACTACCGCCGAAGGCATTGTCGACGCCGCCGGGCAGCCCGTTTTTGATATCGTGGCCCAGATTGGCTTCGATTTGAGCGAGCTCGAGAACGCACCGGCTGCCGACGTCATCATCGACTTCTCGAACGTCGCGACCTTCGACGCCGTCGTCGCCTATGTCGAGCGCACGGGCGCGGCGTTGGTCTCAGGCACCACAGGCTACACCCCCGAGCAGATGGACCGCCTGCGTGAACTGGGCCAGAACACCCGCGTTATGCACTCGGGCAATTACTCCATCGGTATCGCAGCCCTGCGCCATCTGGTAGCGCAGGCTACACGCGAGCTGCCCGGCTTTGACTGCGAAATCGTCGAGACGCACCACAACCAAAAGGTCGACGCCCCCAGCGGCACTGCCAAGCTACTGCTCGACGCCGTCGTCGAAGCCGAGCCCGAGGCAGGCTACCACCCCGTCTATGGCCGCGAGGGCATGTGCGGAGCACGCGATCCCAAGGAAATCGGTATGCACTCGCTGCGCGGCGGCACCGTCGCCGGCGTGCACGAGGTGAGCTTCTTTGGCCAGGACGAGGAGGTCACGCTCACCCACCGCGCCACGAGCCGTCAGATCTTTGTCAACGGCGCCTTGGCAGCCGCGCAGAAGCTCGTCACCCGCGAACCCGGCTTCTATACGTTCGACAAGGTCATGTTTGCCTAACCAGGTATCAACCGAATCCACCCAAAGGAGAGATAGCAAATGAGCAACGCAGCCGAGATGGATGCACAGGAGATTATCAACTACATCGCCACCGCGCCCAAAAAGACGCCCGTCAAGCTGTACGTGCGCGAGAAGCCGGGCATGAAGGTTGCCTGGGGCGACGCACATGTCTACGGCGGCCGTCGCGGCAAGACCGTCTTTGGCGACTGGGACGAGCTCAAGACCATCCTGGACGCCAATGCCGATTCCATCGATTACTACGACGTTGAAAACGATTGCCGCAACTCCGCCGTGCCCATGCTCGACCTTAAGGGCATCAACGCCCGCATCGAGCCGGGCGCGATCATCCGCGACCGCGTCGAGATTGGCGACCGTGCCGTCATCATGATGGGCGCCATCATCAACATCGGCTCCGTTATC
>CAJLLN010000014.1:0-21539 GCA_905207495.1 uncultured Collinsella sp.
ATCGGGCCGAGGCCGTGGGCGGTCAGGTTCTAATTGAGCCCGGTTGGAACGAGACGGTCAACACGCCAGATCGCTGCCGTGAGGTGCTGGAGCGCGTCTCGAGCCCGTCGCTCGGCGTAATCTATGACCCAGTGTCGCTGCTGCATCCCAGCGTCGTTGACGAAGCGCAGGAAATCACCGTGCGCATGCTCTATTTATGCGGCAGCAAGATTCGCGTGCTGCACGCCAAGGATTTTGAGGTCGTTGATAACGAGGACGAAGCCGGTTGGTGCGACGGTACGGGTTCACGTCTGGTGTGTCATGGCGTGGGCGAGACGGGCCGCTATGACTTTGAGCCCGTAGTGGCCTGGGCTGCCGCCGCCTGTCCTGGGATTCCCTGTGTGGTCGAGAACAGCGTGCCGGCGACGGCGGCTGACTGCCTGGCGACACTCGAGCACATGTCCGCTCGCTGCGGGGCTTCGCATCGCGAGCTATAGCATTGGCTTTTGCCGTGTCGGCAGATTGAGATTACCTGCATGGGGGCGGCGGTGAAGGGTCTTTATCGTCGCCCCCATTGGATTGCATTAAAAAGGGGAGTTGCGTGGCTATCCACATTGTCGAAGAGGCGAATCGTTGCCTAGGTTGTAAAAGGGCGTTCTGTCAGATTAAGGGCTGCCCGGTTCAGACGCCTATTCCGCAGGTCATCGACCTGTTCAAACATCGTCGTCTAGAAGAGGCGGGCGAGCTACTGTTCCAGAACAATCCCATGAGCGCGGTCTGCTCCATGGTGTGCAATCATTCGGGCCAGTGCGAGGGCGCTTGCATCCAGGGCCGCAAGGGCGCGCCGGTGCATTTCTCGAGCATCGAGAACTATATCTCCACGGCATATTTGGATCGTAAGGAGTGGAAGCCCGCACCGTCGTGCGGTAAACAGATTGCTGTGGTCGGTTCCGGTCCCGCTGGTATTACCGTGGCTATCAAGATGGCCCAGCTGGGCTGTGCCGTCACGGTATTTGAGCAGCGCCCCGAGATCGGCGGTGTGCTGGAGTACGGTATCCCCGAGTTCCGCCTGCCCCGTGCGCTCGTGCAAAAGTATCGCCACGTGATGTGCTCGCTCGGCGTGCGCGTGCGCCCCTCGACCACCATCGGTGGCGCGCTGCATATCGACGACCTGCTGCGCGACGGCTACGATGCGGTTTTTGTTGGCACCGGTACCTGGCGAGCTCGCAAACTGGGTATTCCCGGCGAGTCGCGCGGCAACGTGCTGTTTGGTATCGATTACCTGGTCGATCCCACGAGCGTGGCTATCGGGCAGAACGTGGCGGTCATCGGTGCCGGTAATGTGGCCATGGATGTGGCCCGCACGGCGCTGCGTTCGGGTGCTCGCAAGGTCACCGTGTATGCTCGATCGCGCCATATCTCGGCCATCGATGACGAGGTGGAGCTGACCGAGCTTGACGGTGCCGAGATTGTGTGCGGCAAGGCGATCTGCGCCATCGACGATAACGGTCCGGTGTTCGAGACGGCTATCTTTGACGAGGACAACAACGTGGTGGGCTATGAGGAAGAGCTCGACCATGTGTCCGCCGACACAGTTGTGATCGCGGCTTCGCAGGTGCCCAAGGACAAGCTTGTGCTTACGACGGGCGGTCTGGAGACCGATCATCGCGGCCTTCTTTCGGTCGACGAGTACGGTATGACCACCGTGCCTGGCGTCTTTGCCGCCGGCGACGTGGTTAACGGCCCGCTGACGGTTGTTCACGCCGTAGCCGGCGCTAAGCTCGCCGTCGAAGGCATGACTGCCTATTTGGGTCTCTAACACATCCCATCCATCAGTTGCGGTGAAATACGGACTGTTTTGGCTGTTAAAAGCCTCACCTACTCCGTATTCCACCGCAACTTTTTTGTGAGGGTTGGGATTGAAAGTGGGGAGTGCGAGCGAGTACGAATGCGGCGGATACTGATACAATAGGTACGTCAGCAACTGCCGCCGAGCGGCTCAAATGAAAGGAACCCTGGATGGAGTCCTCCGCCTACCCGATGCTCTTTAGTCCGATCAAGGTCGGTACGACCGAGGTCAAGAACCGCGTCTTTATGCCGCCGGTGTCCACCAACCTGGCCGATCATGGCTATGTGACCGATGACTTGGTCGATCATTATCGTGCCCGTGCCAAGGGCGGCGTTGGCCTGATCATCACCGAGGTCGTGACGGTCGAGCCTACCTATACCTATCTACCGGGTGACATGTGCTGTTACGACGACACGTTTATCCCCGGCTGGGAAAAGCTCGCCGCGGCCGTCCACGAGTATGGCTGCAAGATCATGCCGCAGCTCTTCCACCCCGCCTACATGGCCTTTAACATTCCGGGTACGCCGCGCCTGATCGCTCCGTCCTTTGTGGGCCCGTCTTACGCCCGCGAGGCACCGCGTCCCATCACGGTCGATGAGATTCACGAGCTCACGCATCAGTTTGGCGACGCTGCCGTGCGTATGCAGAAGGCCGGCGTCGATGGCGTCGAGGTCCATGCGGCACACGCCCACGGCATGCTTGGCGGTTTTTTGACCCCGCTCTATAACAAGCGTACCGATGAGTACGGTGGTTCGCTCGACGCCCGTATGCGCTTCTTGCTCGAAGTCATCGCCGAGATTCGCGAGCGCTGCGGCAAGGACTTTATCATCGACGTCCGTATCTCGGGCGACGAGTACACCGATGGCGGTCTGACCCTCAACGACATGATCTACGTCTCCCGTCGCCTGGAGAAGGCCGGCGTCGACATGATTCATGTGTCGGGTGGTACCACCATCAAGCGCGGTTCTGCCATTCCCGCCGCCGGTACGCAGCAGGCCTCGCACGCCGCTTGCTCGCGTGAGATTAAGAAGCACGTGAACATTCCCGTTGCCACGGTCGGCCGCATCAACGAGGCCTGGATCGCCGAGGAGCTGATCGAGGACGGTGCCGCCGACATCTGCATGATGGGCCGCGCCAATCTGTGCGATGCCGAGTTCTGCAACAAGGCCGCTGCCGGCAACGCCGACGACATCCGCCCCTGCATTGGCTGCCTGCGCTGCCTGAACGGCATTATGTTCGGCAAGCGCATCTCCTGCACCGTCAACCCGGACGTGGAGCGCGACGAGGCCGGCTACGAGCCTGCCGCCGAGGCCAAGAACGTGCTGGTTGTGGGCGCTGGTCCTGCGGGCATGGAGGCAGCCTACATTGCCGCCAAGCGCGGCCATAACGTGGTGCTCGTGGACAAGCAGGACGAACCGGGCGGTGAGATGCGCATCGCAGCCGTTCCGCCAGCAAAGCAGGAACTCACCCGCGTGATCAAGTATCAGTACCGTCGCCTGGCCGAGGTCGGCGTGAAGTGCGTATTTGGCACCGAGCTTACTGCCGAGGACATTCAGCGCGACTACGCCGGCTACGAGGTCGTCCTGGCTTATGGCGCCGAGCCCATCGCTCCGGCCTTCATGCAGGGATTTAAGCAGGTCATGACGGCTGACGACCTGTTAGGCGGCAAGGCTTTCCCGGGCAAGAAGATTGTCATCGTGGGCGGCGGCACCGTCGGTTGCGAGACGGCCGACTACCTGGCCCCGTTGGTCAACGATCTGTCGCCGGCCAATCGCGACGTCACCGTCATCGAGATGACCAAGACGCTCGCCGCCAACGAGGGCGGCGCCGGTCGCGCGGTGCTCATCACGCGCATGCTCTCCAAGGGCGTTCACGTGCTGACCGAGGCCAAGGTGACCGAGATTACCGAGGATGCCATCAGCTACGAGAAGGATGGCGAGATTCACACCATCGCCGATGCCGATACGCTGGTACTTGCCATGGGCTATCGTCCCAATACCAAGTTGGCCGACGACCTTGCTGCTGCCGGCGTTGCCACCCACGTGTTGGGCGATGCCAACAAGTGCGGCAACATCCGCGACGCCATCGGCGACGGCTACAAGATTGCCTGCGAGCTCTAGTTAATCCCTTGGTGCATGGGGCCTGTCCCCGCGGCGTCAGTCGGTAGATAGCAAAAAGCGGCGGTCGTCCCGTACGTGGGACGACCGCCGCTTGCGTTAGCTGCAATGAGTCGTGCGATTAGAGGCCCAGGATCTCCTTGACCTTGGCGATGATGGCCTCGTCGGTGGCGTTGGCAAAGAAGTACTCCTGGAAGTGCTCGCCGGCAAGTGCGCCCTTCACCAGGTCCTGATCGATCTCGCCCAGGACGTCGACGAGCGGACGCATGGTCACAGCGCGCACGCCGTCGAGGATCTTCTTGTTGTGCTGCTCGGGCTCAACGCGCTCGGCAGGATAGCCGTTGCCCGAACCAAAGCCAAAGAGCTTCTCGAAGGTGTACTCAAGATTGAGCTCCTGGCCCCAGCCGTTCTTGAGGGCGAAGGGCATGGCAACGGCGTTGCCATCGTTGACCTGGGCAAAGGTGTAGGCGTCGAGCGGGTCGGCAACGTGGCCGCACAGCACGCCGGGGAAGGAGTTACAGGCGAGCATGGCGCCCTCGCCGGTGCCGCAGCCGGTCACGACGTAGTCGGCAGCGCCGGAGTTCAGCAGCACGGCGGCAAGGATGCCGTTCTGCACGTAGGTGAGGGGCTTGGAGTCGGCATCGGCATACATGCCATAGTTAAAGACAGTGTGGCCCATGGGCTCGACGACCTTCTTAAGGGCAGCCTCAATCATAGGGTTCTTGGAGTTCTGAGAGTTCTCATTGATCAGAGCGATTTTCATGATAGGTAACCTTCCACTATTTTCTAAATTAATGGTTCGTTATGTTGCATGGCATCTCCAACAGAGAAGCCGCTCTGCGGGCGGTGGACGATAAGGTCTGTCGCGAGTTCCGCACGAGCCGAAGAGCACTTAATGTGCTCTTCGTGCGAGCCAGGACTGTTCGAGCAGCAGACCTTATCGTCCGCCGCCTCGCCCAGACGTCTTACTGCGGCTGCTTGCCGATATAGGCGAGAATGCCGCCGTCGACGTAGAGGATGTGGCCGTTGACGAAGTTCGACGCGTCGGAAGCCAGGAACACGGCGGGGCCCTTCAGATCCTCGGGCGTGCCCCAACGGGCGGCCGGCGTCTTGGCAATGATGAACTGGTCAAACGGATGGCGGCTGCCGTCGGGCTGCGTCTCGCGCAGCGGCGCGGTCTGCGGCGTGGCGATGTAGCCGGGCCCAATGCCGTTGCACTGGATATTGGCCTCGCCAAACTCCGAGCAGATGTTCTTGGTGAGCATCTTCAGGCCGCCCTTGGCCGCGGCATAGCCGGCGATGGTCTCGCGGCCCAGCTCGCTCATCATCGAGCAGATGTTGATAATCTTGCCGTGGCCCTTGGCGATCATGCCGGGCAGACAGGCCTTGGACACGATAAACGGTGCGTTGAGGTCAATATCGACGACGCGGCGGAAGTCCTCGGCGCTCATGTCGAGCATCGGGGTGCGCTGGATAACGCCGGCGTTGTTGACCAGGATGTCGGGCGTGGTGCCAAAGTCGGCCTCGATCTTGGCGATGAGCTCGGTGACGACGGCCTCGTCGGTGACGTCGGCAACATAGCCGTGAGCGTCAAAGCCCAGCTCGCGGTAGTGCTTCTCGGCCTCGGCGACCTTGTCGGCGTGACGTGCGTTAAAGGCGATCTTGGCGCCGGCCTCTCCGAGCGCCTCGGCGATGGCCATGCCGATGCCATAGGTGGCGCCGGTTACGAGCGCGACCTTGCCATCCAGGCGGAAGCTGTCCATAAGATCAGACATAGCGATCCTTTCAAAAGAAACGTTCATCTATATTTATCTTGCTTTTAGTACAAGCTCAGTATAGGAGAAGCGGCGTAACAGGCACCCCTTATTTCCTAAAATCAGGTGAACGTTCACTTTTAAAAGGTGAACGGCAGAAAAGCCCCTGCCGTGCGGACCTCTACTCGCTTTTTGTCTGCGCACCTTCCGCGATCATGTTGCGGTTGTACACCAGATGCAGGTACATCGCATCGTGCGCTGCGGTGGGATTGCGCGCGGCGATGGCGTCGGCCACGCCACGGTGGGTGCGGATGGTCTCCTCAACCAGCTTTTTGCCGGTCACGTCAATAAACAGGGGGACAGACGCCTTGAGCACGCCCATTAGGCGGGGAACGACGAGGTTGCCGCAGCTTTCGGCAATTGCGATGTGAAACGCGGTGTCGGTGGCAGAATAGTCTTCGCCCAGCGCGGCCAAGCGCTCGGACTCGTCGCAAAGCTCTTTGATGCAGATGATTTGATCGTCGGTCGCGTGCTCTGCGGCCATGCTGGCCATCTGCGGCTCAATCATAAAGCGAACTTCGAGCAGGTCGCGTGCCAGGCGCCTCTTGTCATCGATAAAGGTAAAGCCCAGCGGATCGTCGGCAACGCCGGGATTCGAGGCCACATAGGTGCCCGAGCCCTGCTTAATGCGCACGATGTTGCGCGACTGCAGCAGCTTCATGGCCTCGCGCACCGTGCTCCTGCCGGCGCCCAGGCGCTCGACGAGCACGGCCTCCTTGGGCAGGCGGTCGCCTTGCTCAAGATGCTCGTCCAGGATCAGTTGAATGATTTTCTCGGAAATCTGCTCGGGGAGTCCCGAATCGGCGCGGGCCATATCTAAACCTCTCATTACAAAATTCATCTGAGCTATTTTAGCGCACCACGGATGCGGTATTGGCTGCTGAATCTGAGCCGAGCGGCTCAGATATACCGTTCGCAGCGTAAATACGACCGTTTGCCAAATACGTCAGATGTATTTCGAGCAAATTTCAAAATGAAACATCAGACCTATTGAAAACACGCTATTGTCATCAGACGAATTCAAAAGGTCTGATGAATTGGAGGAAAGATGTCAGACCCAACGTTTATGGCCGACCCCACCAGGCTGGTCATCGCCGCTATCGTGGGCATCGCGCTGCTGCTTGCGCTCATCATTAAGTTCAAGCTGCATCCTGTGCTTTCGATGATGGTCTCGGCGCTCGCGATTGGCATCGGCGCCGGTATGCCGCTCGACCTGGTGGCGGACACTGTCACCAAGGGCGTGGGAACCACGCTGCAAAACATTGCTCTGCTCATTGGCCTGGGTTCGATGTTTGGCCAGATTCTTGAGGAGAGCGGCGGCGCCAAGAAGATCGCCCAGACCTTCATCGATACCTTTGGGCAGGGTCATTCCAGCTGGGCGCTGGGCATTACCGGTCTGGTTATCGGCACTACGGTGTTCTTTGAGGCCGGCGTGGTCGTTTTGATCCCACTTGCGTTTAGCGTGGCATCGCAGACCAAAAAGTCGACGCTCTACTACGGCATCGCGCTGCTCGCGGGACTTGCCGCTGGCTATGCGTTTGTGCCGCCTTCGGCCGGTTCGGTTTTGGTCGCCGGCACGCTCGGTGCCGACCTGGGCACCATGATCCTCGTCGGTATCCCTACCGCCTTCATCGCCATGGCGATCGCCGGCGTCATCTGGGGCCGCAACGTGGGCGGTCGCATCTTTACCGATGTTCCGGAGCACTTTACCTCTGCCGAGGGCGCGAGCGACGAAAAGGAGCTTCCCTCCTTTGGCATGGTGCTTGCCATCGTGCTCACGCCGCTTTGTCTGATTTTGCTGGGCACGCTGTCTTCTTATATCCCCATGCCCGCCGAGCTCGCCTCGATTCTCGCCTTCCTGGGCAAGCCGTTCGTCGCTTTGACGCTCGCCACGCTCGTCGCGATGTATCTGCTGGGCGCGCGCCGCGGCTACTCCGGCGCCGAGCCCAAGGCCTTGCTCGACCGCTCTCTTAAGCCCGTCGGCATGATCTTGCTGGTTATCGCTTGCGGCGGCGTCATTCGCTGGATGCTGCAGGACTGCGGCTTGGGCCAGGTTATTGGGCCCATGCTCGAGGCTTCACCGCTGCCTTTGGTGGTCGTTGCCTTTTTGATTGCCGTCATGGTGCGTGCCTCTGTTGGCAGCTCCATCGTCGCTATGACCATGGCATCGGGCATTATGGCCGCCATGCCCGCGGTTGCCGGTGCTTCGGTGCTCATGCGTGCCGCTATCTGTCTTGCTATCTGCGGCGGTGCCACGGCCCTCTCGCACGTCAACGATGCCGGTTTTTGGATGTGCTCCTCGTTCCTGGAGATTGACGAGAAAACCACCCTCAAGTCCTGGACCATTATGGAGACGCTCATCGGCCTTTCGGGTCTTGCCTGCGCCCTGGTGATTTCGTTCTTCGCCTAGTTCGCGTAGCTAAGCATCTTTTGCCGAGTGCATCGCTCGGTACCCATTTACACCTGATTCATTAACCAACGATTGGTACAACCGTTCAAATCAAAAGAGGAGAGCATTATGGACGAGAAGACCAAGGCACAGATTCAGCAGGAGGCAGCCGACCTGGTTGCCAAGCTGCAGCCGCGTTCCGGCAAGTTTCGCACCATCAGCCCCGAGATGGACCCGCTGCGTCTGGGCTCTGGCTGGTCAATCGAGGATCTGGACAAGCCGCAGGTCATTATCGAGTCGACGTTCGGCGACTCGCACCCGGGTTCTGCCGGCCTGTTTGAGCTGGTCGAGGAGGTCCGTGCTGGCGTTGCCGAGGCTGGCGGTCGCGGTGCCCGTTACTTCTGCACCGATATCTGCGACGGCGAGGCCCAGGGCCACGACGGCATTAACTACTCGCTGCCCAGCCGCGACATGATTGCCAACATGATCGAGATCCATGCCAAGGCCACCCCGTTCGACGCCGGCGTCTTTGTCGCCAGCTGCGATAAGGGTCTGCCTGCGAACCTCATGGCCATGGGCCGCATCAACATCCCCTCCATCGTCGTTACCGGCGGTGTCATGGATGCCGGTCCCGACCTGCTGACCCTGGAGCAGCTCGGCGCCATCTCGGCCCGCTATGAGCGCGGCGAGATATCCCGTGAGGAGCTTGAGTTTGCCAAGCACAACGCATGCCCCAGCTGCGGCGCCTGCTCCTTTATGGGTACCGCCTCGACCATGCAGGTTACCGCCGAGGCCCTGGGCCTTATGCTCCCCGGCACGGCTCTGCTGCTCGCAACCAGCTCCGATCTGCGTGAGTTTGCGCGCGAGGCTGGCCGTCAGTCCGTGTGGCTCTCCGAGCACAACCTGTGCCCCCGCGACATCGTGACCAAGGAGTCCTTCGAGAATCTCATCATGGTCCACGGCGCCATCTCCGGTTCCACCAACTCGCTGCTGCACATTCCCGCGATCGCCCGCGAGTTTGGCATCGAGATGTCCGCCGACGACTTCGATCGCCTGCACCGTGGCGCCCACTACCTGCTCAACGTTCGCCCCGCAGGCGAGTGGCCGGCGCAGTTCTTCTACTATGCGGGCGGCGTGCCGCGCATCATGGAGGAGATCAAGTCGATGCTCCACCTCGACGTTATGACCGCCACCGGCAAGACTCTCGGCGAGAACCTCGAGGACCTCAAGAACAACGGTTACTACGAGAAGTGCGGTCGTTACCTTGAGAAGTGGAATCTCAAGCGCGAGGACATCATCCGTCCGTTTGACCAGGCCTTCGGCACCGACGGTTCCATCGCCATCCTCCACGGCAATCTTGCTCCCGAGGGCGCGGTCGTCAAGCACACCGTCGTTCCGCGCGAGATGTTCCAGGCTACGCTCAAGGCCCGTCCGTTCGACTGCGAGGAGGACGCCATTCACGCCGTCCTGACGCACGAGGTCAAGCCCGGCGATGCCGTTATCATTCGCTATGAGGGACCCAAGGGTTCCGGTATGCCCGAGATGTTCTACACCACCGAGGCTATCGCCAGCGACCCCGAGCTGGGCGCGAGCATTGCTCTGATCACTGACGGCCGCTTCTCCGGCGCTTCCAAGGGCCCGGCTATCGGTCACGTTTCGCCCGAGGCCGCTGTGGGCGGCCCGATTGCCCTGATCGAGGAGGGCGACCTGATCCAGATCAACATCCCCGAGCGCTCGCTGTCCATCGTGGGCATCGCCGGTAAGGAGATGGAGCCGGCCGAGGTCGACGCCGTCCTGGCCGAGCGCCGAGCCGCTTGGAAGCCCAAGGCTAATCGCTATACCTCCGGCACGCTCAAGTTCTTTACCGAGCATGCAGTTTCCGCCATTCAGGGTGGCTACATGGAGTAGCGCACGTACGCATCGAATTTCTCCTCTCATAGATGTGCGGCACAAAGAGCCCCGAGCCACGTCACCGGGGCGCGTTGTTCAGCGCCGCCGGGGCGCTCCACTCAAACGACAAGAGACGTCTTACGCAAGCGCCCGCGTCCGTGGATAAAACCACGGGCGTGGGCGCTTCGCTTTATTCCCAGCCCTTCCACACGTCAGGCTCGTAGCCAACGGTTGCCTGGCGGCCGTTGCGAACGATGGGCTCACGAAGAATCTGCTGGTTATCGAGCACCTTTTCGAACTTCTGGTCGGCAGCAAGATACTGTACGAGCGCAACCGTGTCGGCGTCTTTCGCCTTTGGATCGATCACAGCGTCGATCCCGCCGACGGCGCGCGCCACGCTTTCGAGCTCGCCTTTGCTCATCCCCTTTTCCTTCAAGTCGATGAACTGGAACTTCACACGACGTTCCTTGAAATAGCGCTGCGCCTTCTTAGTATCGAAGCTTTTCTTCGTGCCGAATATCTGGATGTTCATACGTACCGCCTTCGCTCAATTCTCGTCCGTCCATGATGCGACAAGGGAGCCGAGCAAAAACAGAGCAGGCGGAGATGGAGGAGGACGGCGACCGACCGTCGGCAAGAGTCGGCCGGATCGGACTGGCGCCCAGCGCGCGCCGGCGACACGCTCACAGCTGCACACATAGCCGATGTACAAGCTCGCCGCGGCGTTCCCTCGCCCCGCGGTGTGGCGATAGAGAAGCACGCCACCCGTCAACGATGGCGCCTCGGTGAAGAAAATCAACGTCTGGGTTACATCCCTTGAAAGGGGCGAAGACGGCTGCTAAAATACCTCACCGCTATGAAGGATTTGACCAAAGCATACATCGCAATTCGGCGGCCCCTGGTATACGGGGCCTCTCCTGTTGTTCCCCAAGTGCGCTCTGAGCAGCCGCTTTCTTCCTGTCGTATCTGATGCACGCATAGCACGTGCATGTTATTTCGCCCGTGGGCCGGCGCGCCTTCGGCGAAGAATCGAATAGATACGAAGGAAGCTTATGTCTGATAATTGTACGGTCGCGCCCGCCAATGGGCGCATTACCGGTACCCAGATCCGCATCGTCGCGGTCGTCGTCCTGGGTGCCTTCTTGGCGCTACTGAACCAAACGGTGATGTCGCCTGCGCTGCCGGTCATCATGTCCGATTTCGCCATCGATGCCTCGACTGCCCAGTGGATCATGTCCATATACCCGCTGGTGAGCGGCATCATGGTCCCCGTTTCGGCGTTCCTTATCGACAAGTTCAGCACCCGCGCGCTATTCTTCGGGGCGACGCTGGTGTTCGCGCTGGGCACGCTGCTGTGCGCCGCAGCCCCTGATTTCCTGTTCCTCATCATCGGTCGCGTGTTGCAAGCGGCGGGCTCAGGCGTGCTCATGCCGCTTGTCTCGGTGGTTCCCATGCTGGTGTTCCCCGTCGAGAAACGAGGAACGGCTATGGGCATGGCGGGCATCGTCATGTCGGCGGGTCCCGCGGTCGGCCCCGTCGTAGGCGGTGCGGTGATCGACACGTACGGCTGGCGCACCATGATCGGCGCCATCGTCCCCCTCGCAATTCTCGTGCTGGTGCTGGGCGTGTTCATGCTGAAAAACGTGGGCGAGCTGAAGAACCCCAAGCTCGACCTGCCCTCGGTCGTCCTCTCCACCATCGCCTTCGGCGGACTTCTCTACGGGTTCTCGAGCGCCTCGTCGATGGGTTGGGGCAACCCCGTGGTGCTCGGCTCGATCGTCGCGGGTGTCGTGTGCTTGGTGCTGTTCGTCGTACGCCAGGGCAAAATCGAGGACCCGCTGCTTCAACTGGGCACGCTCAAGACGCGCGAGTTCCGCGTGGCCGCCATCATCGTCACGCTCATCAACGCCGCATGCCTGGTCACCAACACGCTGTTGCCGTTGCTGCTGCAAACCTCGCTTGGCGCTTCGGCCTTCGAAACCGGCATGGCCATGCTTCCCGCCGCGGCGGTGGGCATCATCATCAGCCCTATCTCCGGCGTGGTGTTCGACAAGTTCGGTCCGCGTGCCATCTCGATCGTCGGCCTGGCCCTCATGACCGGCGCCCTGTTCCTGCTCTCGCTTTCGACGGTAAACACGCCCATCTTGGTGGTTGCGCTGTTCTGCATGCTGCAGTCCGCCGGCCAGTCGCTCGCGAACATGCCGGTGAACACATGGGGTGTCAATGCCTTGAAAAATGACATGATCGCCCACGGCAACGCCATCGCGAACACCGGCCGCCAGGTCGCCGGCGGTTTGTGCACGGCGCTCATCATCACGGTCATGACAAGCGTCACCGCGTCGGCCGGCGTCGATGCGAGCATCCAAGTAGCCACCGCCGTGGGCGCGGGCGTCGCTTACAAGGTGTGCGCGGCAATCGGCCTCGTTTCCCTTATCTGCGCCATATTCAGCGTGCGCACCAAGAAAACCGCACCGAAAACGAAGGAGGCATAAGCGATGTCCGAGATTCTGTCCGAGCGCATCCCGCTCGAGCTCGAGGGGACGCCCGTTTCGAGCATCATGATTGAAGAGCCGTTCACCTGCACGCAGGATTGCACGATTTCCGACGTGGTGCGCATGCTCGCCGAAAACGAGGTGAGCAGCATGCCCGTAATCGATGAGCGCAACCAGGTGGTCGGGTTCATCTCCGACGGCGATGTCATGGGAGCCATCGCGCAGCATCGCGCTCACACCATCTTCACGGGCGGCGACGCGTCCATGCTGTACTTCGACGATCAGAGCCTTGAGCGGCGCATCGAAGACCTGAAGGATCGCTGCGTCATGGATTTCGCGACGCGTCAGGTAGTGTGTGCCCGTCCCGAGCAGAGCATCGCCCGCGTCGCCGCGCTGCTGGCGAAGAAGAAGTTCAAGAAGCTTCCTGTGGTTGATGACGAGGGCAAACTCGTGGGGGTCATCCGCCGCTCCGCCATCACCAAATACATCTTCGGCATCCTTTTCCAATAGGGGCAGGTCGCACTTGAGGCGAACATCTCGAGGCATCGAGCCAGCAACTGGACCAGACAACCTTGACACGCACGCGCTTTCCCTCGATGCTTCGGTAACTGAGGAACTCGAACCTCACGCATGGTCTTGACTCAAGAAGGCCCGGAAATTTTTTAGTATCTCGTTCTCGCGCTCGAGCTCCTCGACCTTCTTCTTGAGCTTCACGATCTCGTAGTCCTTGTTGATCTTCGGGGAGCCGTTTCCGGGGAACGCGCCGTCTCCCATCTCCTCGTATTCGCGGGCCCACCTTCTCAGCGTCGAATCCTTTATGCCGAGTTCCTCCGATAGGCCTTTGACCGTCATTTCCCCGGACAGGACCACCTTTGCCGCCGAGACCTTGAACTGCCTGTCGTATCGCTTTCTTCTTTGGGTCATCTTGAACACCTTTCGCTCTTAACTAGGTGTCCAATTCATCATACCCACTCCAGTAGGCCGCTAATTAGCCCGTCCAAGAATTGGGATGCAGTTCAATACGAGCTCGGGGCTCTTTTCGTCTAGATTGGGGACGCATGGCCGGACGAAAACAATTTGCGTCTGGTAATAAGCGTACGAAAGCGCAATTTCCATCCTTATTCCGGACGCAAATCAAGACGTAAACCGTTTGCGTCTGCTATAAATCCGCACGAAAACGGTTTTCGTCTTGCAGGGCAGTTACCGCTTCTACAGTTCAACTTCCAGTTCGGCTTTGTGTTCGTAGAGGTAATTGCGCATGTAGGGGATGGCAAATGAGACCTTGCCGTACGAGGGGGCCTCGATAATCGATTCTCTTAACAGGCGGCTGCGGACGGAGCTCACCTGTTGAGGCGTTTTGTTTAGGGCATCGGCAACCATGCTGGTCGAGCTCGTCTGCCCCAAAGACGCCATGCTCAGCAGATAAGCGATGCACGTGGGCGGAATGCGCCGCAGCGCGGGCTCAATCACCATGGCGCAGAAGCGTTCGCGTGCCGTTGCAATGCCGCGCTCGGCTTCTTCTTCTCCAATAATCGGTGTATGTGCGCGTCTTGCCAACTGCCATGCGTAGTATCCAACGAGTTGGATCATGAAAGGATAACCTTGCGTTGCCTCGGCAAGTTGGCCGGCAATACCTGGCTGCAACTCCATGCCAGACGCTTCAATGGTTTCCTCGAGGGAGTACGACACTTCGGTTACTGCCACAGCCTTCAGGTCAAAGGGGAGGGCACGGCGCAAAAACGTAAGTGTCTTTCCGTTGATGATGCTTTCAATCATCGAAGGCAGCCCCGCAAAAACAAAGGCTATATCAAGGTCTTCGCCGATAACCTGCTGAATCGCAATGGAGAGCGTTCGGACCTCATCGAGCTCTGCGTCTTGAACCTCGTCGAGAGTGATGAGCAGGCCATTTTCATTCTTGGATATTGTCTGTCTCATGGCGTCGCGTAGCGATGGGCCGATTCGCTCAATGTCTATGCTGCCGATGGATATGCCAGCTACGGTGGGCTCAAATCTGGCGTGTTTGGCCTGGAATTTGGGCTGCAGCTGTTCGAGAATGCGTTGGCAAAGTCCCTCGGTTGCGACCTCTTTTATGACCGTCCAGCCACGGCTTTGCGCCAAACGTGAGCACTCGTCAAGGAGGACCGTCTTGCCCGTTCCACGGACGCCGGCTATGCGCATTAGGCGCCCCGGGGCACCAGGCCCGTTGACGAGGCCCTCATTGAATTCTTCGAGCACATCTTCGCGGCCGATAATCGTGGGAGGTGTTTTACCTGCTGTGGGCTTAAAAGGGTTTGTTTGCATGTGAGCCACCTTTGCTCAAGATATAGCAAGATATAGCAAAGTATAGCAAGATATAGCAAAGTATAGCAAGATATAGCAAAGTAAGCGCTACTCGCGGGTTCTTACGGTGGTGCTATTTTCCGAATGCCGCGCGGATAAAGCGCTGGGCGAACAGCTTGTTGGCGACGTTGATGACATGGCCCAGGAACAGTGCCGAGATGGCGGTCGTGACGCCAAAGCCGCCCAGGTTGTACATAAAGATCAGCGACAACGCGAGCGAGGCGGCGACATGTGAGCAGTCAAACACGACTTTTACGTCACCAAAGCGGCGTTTAAGCTTTTCGGCAATGACTTGCACCAAGCCGTCGGGCGCGTTGGGGACAACGCCCATGTTGACGACGAGACTTACGCCAAATGCGGTGACAGCGAGGGAGAGCAGCATGGTCGCAATCTGTGTGGGGAGTGCCGTGGGATGCAGTGGGTTGACCGCCATGAAGAGATCGGTCAAGCCGCCAATCAGCGTTGAGAAGAACAACTCGAGCAGGATGCGCGGCTGGAACTCGCTTCGCAAGATGGCTAATTGCGCCACGATGTAGGCGACGTAGGTTGCGGTGATCCAAAAGCCGAGCGTCTTGCCAGTGAGCATGGATAGGGTTGTGGCAAAGCACGTGAGCGCGGCGACGCCCAGGCCGGATGCCGTCTGGAGACTCATACCGAGTGCCAGTACTGCAACGCCCACAAGATACATCAGCATTCTGATGACGGTATGGCACCAGTCGATGTTCTCGCCATGCATGATGATGAGCGGTCGCATGTTGCTACCCGTCCTTTCGGTTGTGTGAAAAAGCTGACCCGGGCCGGCAAAAGAGGGTTATCGGAGGCACTGCTGCAAAAGCAGAAAAGCCGGCCCCACGGTCAGTCGTCTAGGAAGTGTCTCGCTGTGCCGGAATGGGACTAAAGGTCCAACGAGACGGGAAGAAAGCAAATGGCATTGCGTGGGCGATAAGATGCCAAGATGGTAGGGTGTGTCTTAGCATCCTATTGCCCCACGCTCAACGAAATCGGTTTCATTTGAGCCTAAGTATACGCACGGGATTTTATTTGCGAAGAGAAAAACAATAAAAAGGTGAACGTTCACCTAATCGCAACAACTCGTTGGCTGTAGTTGCGGTGGAATAGTTCCTGTTTTTGCTGCTGAAGGCCTTGAACAGGAACTATTCCACCGCAACTTATGAGGGGGCGGGGGATGCGATAGTATTGCATGGTGGTATTCGACTAACCGAGGACTTATCCGAGGGCTTTATGGAACAACACCAGCATAATCAGAGCCTGCAAGATCAGGCATACAACGCATTGCGCTCCAAGATCATCTATGCCGAGCTCAAGCCCGGCACGCGCCTTTCGGCGATTGGTCTGGAAAAGGAGACGGGAATCGGGCGCACGCCCATTCGCGAATCCTTTGTGCGCCTGCGTGAGCAGGAGCTGGTGGAAACGCGTCCCAAAAGCGGCACCTATGTCTCGAAAATCAGCATGGAGCGCGCCGAGAACGCCTGCTTTTTGCGCGAGAAGCTCGAGAGAAGCGTGCTTATTAAATGCTGTTCGGCCGCCTCGCCCGAGCAAAAGCATCGGCTTGAGCAGATTCTTGCCGAGTCCGAGTCGCTCGACCATAGCGAAACGCGTCGCTTTTTCGATCTGGACAACCTGTTCCATGAGACGTGTTTTGAGATTGCCGGCCGTCACATGCTGTGGGATTGGATGAAGAGCGTCAACACGCATTTTGAGCGATACAACTGGTTGCGTATGGTGTCGCAGGATCTGGATTGGGAGCCGATTCGTCGGCAGCATCGCCGGATTCTCGAGGCCATTAAGAGGGGCGATACCGATGCGGCGAGTTATCTGGCAGAGACGCACTTGCACCTGATGCCCGAGGAGCAGGGTCCGGTTATCGCCTTGCATCCCGACTATTTTGAGCTGTCCAAAGACTCGTTCATCTAATCAATCCCCATATAAGTTGCGGTGAAATAGGGACTGTTTTGCGGCCTAGGTGGCGCAAACAGTCCCTATTTCACCGCAACTGCGTTGGGGCGTAACCGGGGCACGAAAACGCTGCGGCGCCGCTTGGAGGAAAAGACCGGAAGCAAGGGTCCATTCCTCCAGACGGCGCCGAAGCTGTTTTGATGGCTCGGCTTTTACCGAAGTGGCTCAGTTGAGCGCGACTGCCAGCCGATTATACAAAGCGGCTCGGGGGCGTGTCGCTTCCGTCACGTTCTATCAGCATACAAGACGGTTTTGGTTCTTGTTCGTGACGGAAACGGCGCGCTTCCGAGCCGCTTTAAAAGAAAGGGGGCGAGGTCTAGGGTACGCCCCCTTTCACGATAGAGAGCTAAACCTAGCCGCGGACCTTCTTGACGACGTCCATGGCCTCGCGGGCGATCTGCTCGACCTTGGAGAAGTCGCCGTCGGCAAACAGGGCCGGCTTGACCATCCAGGTGCCACCGCAGGCGATGATGGCGGAGGAGCTCAGGTACTCCTCGACGTTGGCGGTGCTCACGCCGCCGGTAGGCATAAAGCGGTGACCGACAAACGGAGCGGCGAGGGCCTTGATGGTGTTCAGGCCGCCATACTGGGACGCGGGGAAGAACTTGGTGACCTTGAGGCCCAGGTTCTCGGCTGCGGTGACCTCGGAGGGGGTCACGGTGCCGGGAAGGACGGGCAGCTCGATGTCGATGCAATGCTTCACGACGTCCTCGTTGTAACCCGGGGAGACGATGAACTTGGCACCGGCGGCGCGGGCCTGCTCAACCTGCTCGACGGTCAGGACAGTGCCGGCGCCAACGCACATCTCGGGCTCGGCCTCAGCCATAGCGGCGATGCACTCGGCGGCGCAGGCGGTGCGGAAGGTGACCTCGGCGGACTTCATGCCAGCTGCCATAAGGGCGTGGGCGAGCGGAGCGGCGTCCTCGACCTTGTCGAGCACGACGACCGGCACGATGCCCAGGGACTCAAGCGTGGTATAGAACTGATCGAACATGATGTTCCTTTCGATGTGTGGCGCGCATGGGCGCGTGATTACCAAATGTGCTGGTCAGGAGCCGATTTTGGATTGGTTATCGGAGGCACTGCTTGGGGTTCAAGCAATTCCAAAACCGGCTGCTCGACCAGTCATGTAGGGAATGCCAGGCAAAACCGGAATGGGACTGGTGGTTTTGCCCGGTCGGAGGAATCGGGGAGCGGGCCGCAGGGGTATGGGATTGGAAAGCTGCGGCCCGCGGAATGGAGACGGACTAGCGCGCGACGCGGGTGCCACCGTCGGCGGCTGATGCCACGGCTGCGATCTCGTCTGCGGTCACCAAGTTGGAATCGCCCTTGATGGTGAGCTTGAGGATCGAAGCCGCAATCGCGTAGTTGACGGCGTCCTGCGGGTCAAAGTCGTTGATGAGAGCATGGACGAGGCCGGCGTTGAAAGCGTCGCCGGCGGCAACGCCCTCGAGCACGTGCACGTCGTGAGCAGGGGAGAACCAGTGCTCGCCGCTCTCGGCGTCAAAGAGCATGCCCATCCAGATGGAGCGCTCGACGCAGGAGATGTTGCGGACGACCGAGGCGACCTTCTTGCAGCCGTACTCGGCGCAAATCTGACGGGCCATCTCGACGTAGGTGTCGCGCTCCTCGATGCCATGGGCAAGGGAACCAGAGACGCAGGTCATGCCGAGGCCGGCGGGCGCATCCTCGTCGTTGGCGATGCAGATGTCGACGAGCGGCAGGAGTTCCTTCATGGTGGCCTGCGACTTCTCGGGCGACCACATCTTGCCGCGATAGTTCACGTCGCACACGGTGGTGATGCCCTTGGCGCGGCAGGCGGCGAGTGCCTCCTTGCAGGCGGCGGCCATCTCATCGGAGGCGGCGGGGGTCACGCCGGAGAAATAGAAGACATCGATGCCCTTGAGGATCTCGTCCCAGTCAAAGACGTCGCGTTTGGCCATGTTGATGGCAGAGAACTTGCGGTCGTAGACGCAGCCGTTGCCGCGCTGCGAGGCGCCGACCTCAAACACATAGGAGCCAAGACGGTCGCCCTGACGCACGACGCGCGTTGTGTCGACGCCGTAGGCCTTCAGCGAGCGCAGCGCGCACTCGCCTAGGCGGTTGGCCGGGACAACGGATACGTAAGCGGCCTTGTCGCCTTGGTAGGCCAGGGAAAGAGCGGTGTTGGCCTCGGCGCCACCGTAGCGGACGTCAAACTCGGTTGCCTGCTCAATGCGCAGATGATCTTTGGGCGAGAGCCTCATCATGATCTCGCCGAAGGTAAGAACCGTTTTACCCATGGTCGCGCAGCTCCTTTTACTCGTGCGTACACCTTTGATATGGCGTTGGCACGCAGGTGCCAAGACGGTAGGGTGCGTCTTTGCACCTCCGTGCCAACGCTTGCCGAAATCGGTTTCGTTTCGAGTTGTAGTATACTCACCTACAGCGTTTTGCAACCGAGATTTTTAAAAAATGCCTAAAATGGCTCAGACTGCCGACATTGGGAAACGGGGTGCGCTATGGCGCAGATGAGAATCAAGGACATTGCCGCCGAGGCGGGCGTGAGCCCGGCCACGGTCTCGCGCTATCTCAACAACCGCCCCGGGCAAATGACCGAGGAGACCCGTGCTCGCATCGCGGCAGTTATCGAGCGCACCGGCTATCGCCCACGTGCCGCCGCGCGCAATCTGCGCAGCTCGCGTACGAACCTCATCGGTGTGATTCTGGCTGACATCGCCAACCCGTTCTCGAGCGCCATGCTCGAGGGCCTTTCCGCCAGCGCCGCGGCGCGCGGCTGCTCGCTCATGACGGCCATTAGCGGCAACGACCCCGCTAAGGAAGCGGAGTCGCTCACCAGACTTATCGATGCCGGCGTGGACGGCCTGGTCGTCAACACCTGCGGAGGCAATGACGAGGCGATCGCCGCGGCAGCGGGACGTCTGCCTGTTGTGCTGCTCGACCGCGACGTTGCCGACGGCGGTGTCGATCTAGTGACATCTAATAACCGTGAGCTGGTCGCCGGCTTGGTAGACGCCTTGGCAGCTGCGGGCAGCGAGCGTCTGTGCCTGCTCACCGAGGCAAGCGACGATAGCCCCGTGCGTCGAGAGCGCGCCGAGGCCTTTGCCGACGAGCTTTCGCGCCGCGGCCTTGCGGGCGAGGTCGTCACCCTGGCCGACGGTGGCGCCACGGGCGTTGGCCGTTTGGACAAGACCATCCGCGACTACGCGGGCAAAAGGCTCGGCCTTATCGCCGTCAACGGCCTGGTTTTCCTGCGTCTGACCGAGGCGCTGGCGCAGCTTGGTCCCTCGCTGCCGGCGGGGCTCAAAATCGCGACGTTTGACGACTATCCCTGGAACCACGTGCTCTTTGGCGGTGTGACAACGGCCGCGCAGGACACCCTTACCATTGCCGAGCGCGTGGTCGAGCGCCTGTCCGAGCGCATCGATGTCGTTACCACCACGGTGGGCGAGGCCGCAAAGCTGGCGCCCAAACGCATCGAGATTCCCGGCCACATCGAACATCGCGCATCAACCTCGCGCTAACCGCTCGTTCGCAACGGCCTGTTCGCACACGTTTTTTGAGCGCTTGATACGCTTTAACCCTGCGGAAACATTTTTCTGCGATAGTATCTGCGATATAGACCAGTCGAAACCCGCCCGAAAGAAAGGGGAGCGACATGAACCAGCAGAACATCGATTACGTACTCCGCTCCGTAGAGCAGCGTGACATCCGCTTTGTGCGTCTGTGGTTTGTCGACATTCTCGGCCGCCTCAAGAACTTTGCCATTAGCCCCGAGGACCTCGAGGTCGCTTTTGAGGAGGGTATTGGCTTTGACGGCTCCGCCATCGAGGGCTTTGCCACGCCCGAGGAAGCCGACATGCTGGCGTTTCCCGATGCTTCGACCTTCCAGATTTTGCCGTGGCGCCCGAGCCACAACGGCGTCGCCCGCGTGTTCTGCGACGTGTGTACCCCCGACCGCAAGCCCTTCGCCGGCGACCCGCGCGATGCCCTGCGCCGCATGTTCTACAAGGCCGAAAAGGCCGGCTATCTGCTCAACGTGGGCGCCGAGCTGGAGTATTACTATTTCCCCGACGAGCACACCCCCGAGCCGCTCGACAACGTGGGCTACTTCGATCTTTCGGTGAGCGATGCCGCTCGCGACCTGCGTCGCAACACAGTCCTCACGCTCGAGAAGATGTCCGTGCCCGTGGAGTACACCTTCCACGCCGCCGGCCGCTCACAGCACGGCATGAGCCTGCGCCACGCCGAGGCCCTGAGCATGTCCGACGCCATCACCACGGCCAAGCTCATCATTAAGCAGCAGGCCTACGAGAGCGGGTGCCACGCCTCCTTTATGCCCAAGCCGTTGGCGGGCGAGGACGGCAGCGCTATGTTCCTGTGCCAGTCGCTATTCGACCACGACGGCAACAACGTCTTTTGGGGCGAGGACGACGAGAAGTACCACCTCTCCGATATCGCCAAGCGCTACATGGCCGGCATTCTGGCGCACGCGCGCGAGATCAGCGCCATCACCAACCCCACGGTAAACTCGTACAAGCGCATCACCACGGGCGGCGACTCCGTGCCGCAGTACGCCACGTGGGGCCTGCGCAACCGCGCGAGCATGGTCCGCATCCCGGTCTACAAGCCCGGCAAGCAGCTGTCCACGCGCATCGAGCTGCGCAGCCCCGACCCCATGGCCAACCCGTA
>CAJLLN010000015.1:0-21163 GCA_905207495.1 uncultured Collinsella sp.
GCCACGGCGCCAATTGCCTGCGCGACGTCCGAGATAATCGCGGCATCGATGCCGGCGTACTTGAGGCGTACCTGCATGTCGTGCGCACGCGTGCCTCCGGCAAAGGCGACAAGGCCCGGTGTGTCGGAGATGCGCTCGAAGTCGACGTCGTAGATCCAGGAGACATCGTGGCCGTCGGCATCGTTGTCGTTAAGGAAGAAAGCGCAGAGTCTGCCGCCCGCCGTCTTAATGGATTGGATCTGTCGATCGAAGCCCACGGGATTCTTGGCCAGGTTTGCCTCGACGGTGCGGCCGGCGATATCCCAGCGCCCCATACGACCACCGGCGGGCACATAGACATCGAGCGTGGGCTGCAGGTGCGCCGTGTCCACGCCCAACTCGTGCGCGGCAAAGAAGGCGGCGGCAACGTTATAGACCATGTACAGGCCGTTGTAGCGTGTGGCGATGTGTGCGGCAGCCGCGTCGGGCGCAGATCCAAAGATCAGGTCAAAGCTGTAGCCGTCGCAGCCGAGCTCCACGCCCGTCACGCGACGGACCAGTGCGGGGCGTGCCCAACCGCACGAGGGGCAATGGTAGGCGCCGAGTTGACCATACTGCACATAGTCGTACTCCAACGGCGCGTTGCACTGCGAGCAAAAACGCGAGTCGCTAATGCGATCGGACTCGGTGTTGGTGGCGCCGTCGATGCCAAAGGCGATGCTCGCGTTGGGAACGCGCGCGGCGATTGCGGCACACAGCGGGTCGTCGGCGTTGTAGATGAGCGTCGTTGCCGGCGAAAGCTCCAGCGCGTGGGCGATGACGTCCTGGGTGTGGTCAATCTCGCCGTAGCGGTCCAGCTGGTCGCGGAACAGGTTGAGCAGCACGAAGTACGTCGGCTTGAGCTTGGGCAGGACGCGCACGGTGTAGAGCTCATCGCATTCAAAAACGCCCACGCGCTTGCCACCGGCTCGCTTGAGGCCGCTGCGCGCCTCGAGCAGTGCACCCACCACGCCCGGCTCCATGTTGTTGCCGGCGCGGTTGCATACCACGGTGGCACCGCTGGCGGCAACAGCGTCGGCGATGAGGTTGGAGGTGGTGGTCTTGCCGTTGGTGCCGGTGATCACCACGCTGCGGTCGACAAGGCCGGCGAGGTCGCTCAGCAGCTCGGGGTCGATCTTCATGGCGATGCGGCCGGGGAGTACGCCGCCCTGGCGTTTAAGGACGGAGCGCAGCCCCCAGCGGGCGATATCGCTCGAGGTGCAGGCGAGAGATGAGCGGAGGTTCATGAAGCCGTTCCTAACATAGATGACATGGTCGTGGCGTTTGCGCCGTTAAAATCCGTAGCGGCGCGCAAATTCCTGGGCAAGCTGCGACACGTCTTCGCAGGCGTTGGCCCAGGGGGCAAAGTCGGGAGTGTCCGAGATGATGCCGTCCGCTTCCCAAACGGCTTGGTGCGAAAGGTCCCAGGGATCGCGTGGCTCGGGCCGGCAGGGAAGGTACGGTGTCTGGTACATGGGGTTCAGTAAGAAGAATGCACCGCCCTCGCAACGGTTGGCAAACTCACGCAGCGCGCGTGTCGCCGGGCGCATCTTGTTTGTTTTGAACAGCAGAATCGTGCGGGCGAGTAGATACCAAGGAGAGTTCTCGAGCGCGTCAGCCCCGATCTCTTCCTCGAGCTGGTGGGCCAGGGCAAAAAAGCCGTCCTGGTCTTCCAGACGAGCGAGGGCGAGCAACACGGTGCCTGCGGCTCGGGTGGGGTAGCCTTCCGCCTTAAGGACGCGGCGGGCGTAGTTGGCGGCAGCACGGTAGCGGGCGCTCGCCATGCACAGCTGCGAGATGGCCTCGAGCGTGTGGAGCCACCCGATAAGAGCCGGCTCGCTCACGGTGAGCTCTGCCGCCGTCACGCCGTCCGTCAAAACTTTGTTGGCCCAGTAGTGCGGGGCTTCCATGTCGAACCCGGGCACGCTTTGCTGCAGGTAATCGGCCGTGGTCGCCTCGAGCTCCATTAGGTCGCCCAGGCAGGCGTCAACGGGCGTGTCGGCCAGGATGATGGCGAGCAGCTGGGCATCGAGGACATACGCATCGACGCGGACGATCTTGAGCAGCTCATCGCGCATATCGTCGAACAGGCGGTTGCGCGTCTGTTCAAACTCCTCATCGCTGCCCATGTCCTCGATGCGATGGAGCTCGTCGAGCAGGTGGCGATGAACACCGGCATAGGACAGCAGCGCCTGGGCATGCTCGGTCTGCGCATACTTGTGAGGGTTGACGCTTACGTCGTTATGGACAAGCTCGCGTGCTGCATCGGTGAGCTCGGGGTGCGACGCCAGATAGGTGCGCTCCAGGTAGGCGGGGATGTAGACGCTCGGATCCATTAGAGGTCTCCTCCCTTAAACGGCAAACCCTGCTCGGCCGCCCGCAGTATGCGCTCATCGATTTGGGAACGCACGATATCGTTGGTGGCGACCCAGGCGGCAAAGCTGGCGTTGTCGGGAGCGCCCAGGCCCTCCTGCAGTACCGGCGTCGCCTCGGACAGCGCAAGGACAAGCTCGTCGGTCGAGCCCACGCCCACGTTGACGCGGGCATAGACGCCATCGGGAAACTCGGTTTGGAAGTAGAGTGCCTCGGCTGCGTGCGGACACGAGCGCGCAAGGATGCGCAAGTAGCGCTCGGCGCCCTCGTAGTCCAGCTCGCGCCAGGCAGTGCTCATCAGCGCGATGAGCGTCCACGGGTCCAAGTCGCGCTCTGCATCTTTGGGGCGGCGGCGCAGCGGGGTATTCGCGAGGTACGGCACGGAGTGGGCAGAGCGAAAGCGTTTGAGCTCCTCGGCGGGGTATTCGAGCTTCGCCATGGCGAGCATCGCGGTGTGGCGGACGCCGGCGGGATCGTTGGGGGCAAAGTCCAAGCTGCGATTTGCGGCTTCGAGCGACATGCGGTAGCGTCCGCTAATGAGGGCGCGTGACGCAAGGGCGGCAAGCCAGCGCAGGTAGGGGCGGCGCATAAGGTCGCCTGCGGCCTCGCGCTCGTAGGGGTCCTGCGCCGAGGCGATTTTGAGCGCTAGGTCGTGCTCGACCTCATCGCACTTGGACACCAGGTACTGTACGTATTCCTCGTTGGATTCGGCGGTGAGTGCCGTCAGCATGCGCTGAGCGTCCCAGTTGGCCGGATCGAGTGCGGCCGCCTCGCGGAGCATGTTCTCGGCAGCTGTCTCTTCTTGCTCTGCCTGGGCATCGTCGGGGATAAAGGGAATGCGGTAGTCGACGGCCTCGACTACCTTGGCAATCAGATGCCCGGCGCGGTCGCGGTCGTGCACGATGAGCGGTGCGGGGTTGCGGGTGAATTGCTCCATCAGACGCTCTACGGCGGCACCGTCGGTGAGCGGGATATTGTCGCGGCGCAAGGCCTCAAGAACGAGGCGATGGCAATCCTCTTGAATGGGATCGAATGCCATGGGGCCTCCTTTGCTGCGGTTAGGGTTCAGATGTTTCTATATAAGGTTCTAGTTTACCCGCATGTGGCATACCGGGGGTGCCGCACTTGGACTTGCACCTTTGCACCACGAAGTCGGATGTCGCACAAATGTCGGCACCATGGACGGCCGAGTGGTATCACGGTGCCGCAAACGGTCGATTTTTGGCGGCGAACGGTGCATATTTTGGATGGGCACAGCCCTGCCCGGGATATGTAGTCAACCTTGATAAAACGTTTGCCCAGCTTGGGAGTATGAATGCCGCACAAGGGTCTTTAGGGATAGAAAAAACGTTTCATCATTGGCGGCTTTAGGTGAATAACTGACCAACCAGAACGGTAAAATAGTGTTTGTCTGAGCGTTGAGACGTTTAGACATCGCGCATTGTCATCGCCGGCAACGCGCAAACCGGTCCTAACGGAGCCAATTGGGTGCTCCGTTATATACGCAAGTCTAAGAGGGGCTTGTTTAGGAGGCACAGTATGGGACGTTTTACCAATCCTCGCGATCTGTACTTTGGTGAGGGCGCTCGCCACGAGGTGAAGAACCTCAAGGGCAAGAAGGCCATCATCGTTTCTGGCGGCAGCTCTATGCGCCGCGGCGGGTTCCTGCAGGACGTTGAGGCCGACCTCAAAGAGGGCGGCTTCGAGGTCAAGCTGTTCGAGGGCGTCGAGTCCGACCCGTCCATCGAGACGGTCATGAAGGGCGCCGAGGCCATGCGCGAGTTCGAGCCCGACTGGATTATCGCCATCGGCGGCGGCTCGCCCATCGATGCCGCTAAGGCCATGTGGGTCTTCTACGAGTATCCCGAGGAGTCCTTCGATAACATCATCCAGCCGTTCAGCTTCCCTGAGCTGCGTCAGAAGGCTCACTTCTGCGCCATTTCCTCCACCTCCGGTACCGCTACCGAGGTCACTGCCTTCTCCGTCATCACCGACTACGCCAAGGGCATCAAGTACCCGCTGGCCGACTTCAACATCACCCCTGATGTCGCCATCGTCGACCCCGAGCTCACCTACACCATGCCCGCCAAGCTGTGTGCTCACACCGGCATGGATGCTCTGACCCACTGCATGGAGGCCTACGTTTCCACCTGCGCCTCTATGTTCACCGACGCCAACGCCCTGCACGGCATCCGCGAGATCGTCGAGTGGCTGCCCAAGTCCTATGCTGGCGACCATGAGGCCCGTCAGCACATGCACGAGGCTCAGTGCATTGCCGGTATCGCCTTCTCCTCGGGCCTGCTCGGCATCGTTCACTCCATGGCTCACAAGACCGGTGCTGCCTTCGAGAACGGCCACATCATCCACGGTGCCGCTAACGCCATGTACCTGGGCAAGGTCATTCAGTGGAACTCCAAGGATCCCCGTGCTGCCGAGCGTTACGCTTACGTGGCCAAGGAGATCCTGCACCTTCCCGGCGAGACCAACGAGGAGCTCATCGCTGCACTCGTCCAGAAGATTCGCGACCTCAACGACCAGCTCAACATTCCGCAGTCCATCAAGGATTACGCGAATGGTGGCGTGAAGGTCGACGCCGAGAACCCGCAGATGGTTTCCGAGGAGGAGTTCCTCGCCAAGCTGCCCGAGATCGCCGCGAACGCCGAGCAGGACGCCTGCACGCCCGAGAACCCGCGTGAGACCAAGGCTGCCGACTTCGAGAAGATCCTCAAGGCCTGCTACTACGACACCGACATCGATTTCTAATCGACTCTTGTTATCGTAACGAGGGGCTCCGCACGTATCTGTACGGAGCCCCTTTCTTTTTTAGAGAATGGGATAGTTATGGCTGCAATTTTCAATAGCCCCAGCAAGTACATCCAGGGTCCGGACGAGCTCGCCAAGCTCGGCTCCTATGTCGAGCCGCTCGGCGCTAAGGCCCTCGTCATCGTGACGCCTTCGGGCAAGAAGCGCGTCGGTGCCAAGATCGAGGGCGGCTTTGCCGAGGCTAAGGCCGAGCTGCTGTTTGAGGACTTTAATGGCGAGTGCTCCAAGGGCGAGGTCGATCGTCTGGTTGCGCTCGCGCGCGACAACGGCTGCGACATCATCGTCGGTGTCGGTGGCGGCAAGATCCTCGACACCGCGAAGGCCGTCGCCTATTACCTGGAGTCCCCGGTTATCATTTGCCCCACCATTGCTTCGACCGATGCCCCGTGTTCGGCGCTTTCGGTGCTTTATACCGATGACGGCCAGTTCGACAAGTATCTCTTCCTTAAGGCAAACCCCAATATCGTCCTTATGGATACGACGGTCATCGCGGCGAGCCCGGTGCGCCTGACGGTTTCCGGTATGGGCGATGCGCTCGCAACCTATTTCGAGGCTCAGGCGACGCACGATGCCGACGGCGGCACCTGCGCCGGCGGCAAGGGCGGCATGGCCGGCCTGGCGCTCGCCAAGCTCTGCTACGAGACGCTTATGGCCGATGGCGTCAAGGCCAAGGTCGCGCTGGAGAAGGGTGCGCTCACGCCTGCCGTCGAGCACATCATCGAGGCCAATACGCTGCTTTCGGGCATTGGCTTTGAGAGCTCGGGTCTTGCTGCTGCTCATGCCATCCACAATGGCCTGACGATGCTGCCCGAGTGCCACGGCATGTATCACGGCGAGAAGGTCGCCTTTGGCACTATCGTCCAGCTGGTACTCGAGGATGCCCCGACCGAGAAGCTCGAGGAAGTCTTGGGCTTCTGCATTGAGCTGGGCCTGCCGGTCACGATGAAGGAACTTGGCGTTGCCGAGCTTACGCGCGAGCAGGCCATGATTGTTGCCGAGGCCGCCTGCGCGCCCGAGGACACCATGTGCAACATGCCCTTTGAGGTGACGCCTGAGATGGTCGCAAACGCCATCCTGGGTGCAGACGCACTGGGCCACTACTATCTCATGGATGAGTAAATCAAGCTAAGGAAGGGGCAAAGCCAGCAGATGGCTTTGCCCCTTTTTTGCTATGGTGCAAAGTGGCAAGGTTACTTTGCACCAATCGTTGTTTGATGAAGGGCGGATTCTCGTATGGCGCTTCCCATGGTTTATGGCGGTCCCGGCCGGTATGTTCAGGGGCCGGGCGAACTCTCGCGTCAGGGCAGGTATGACGGTCGCTGGCATGGGCGACGCACTGGCAACGTACTTCGGGCGCGTTCGTGCGCCGCGGCGCACGGCGCCAACGAGCACGGTGGCACGCCGGGGCACTTGGCACTGGTTACGGCCCGTGCCTGCTATGACACACTCATGGAGTGCGGCGTCGCTGCCAAGCGCGATCTCAAAAAGGGCCGTATATCGCCGGCGGTTGAGCGCCTGATCGAGTGCAATATTCTGCTCTCGGGTGTTGGCTTTGAGAGCGGTGGCCTGGCGTTGGCGCATGCCATCGCCAACGGTCTGACGATTCTGCCCGAGTGCAGGGCTATGCACGGCGAGGCCGTGGCATTTGGCCTGGTGGTCCAGCTGCGTCTGGAGCGTGCGGCCGAGCTTGATCAGGTGCTCGAGTTTTGCCAGCGCGTTGGTCTGCCGACGATGCTCGAGGAGCTGGGTCTTGGCGAGATTTCCGATGCCGATCTGCAGGGTGTTGCAAATGCGGTCTTTAGAAACGAGCGCAATATGGCTAACGAACAGGCCAAGGTGACCAAACAAAAGCTCGTGCAGCTCATGCGCGAGACATAGCTTGGCACTTGATTGACCTTGTGCAATCGAGGCGGCGATAGGCCATAGGCTATTTGCCGCAAAGATGCTCCGCGTGTAATTTGCCCGAGGCGTGGGTCGATAGCGTATCATTATCTCTTGCTTGTTTGCACTGCTCAGGGAGGGGCCGCGCATGGCGCAGGAACACGATCTGTTTGATGACATTATCGAGATCAGCAAGGGTTTCGACTTTCTTAAAAACCCGCTTGGCGGCGTGACCGATGCACTCGATCCATCGGCGCCGCAGTGGAATCCTGCCGACTACAAGGAGCGCCCGCGCGGCAACACCATTCCGTGCTTGACCTGCAAAAACGAAAAAAGCGGCTGCACCGCGTGCATGGACGTGTGCCCGGTCAACGCTATCGAGGTCGAGGAAGACTCCATCGAGATCCTCGACTCCTGTCGCAAGTGCGGCCTGTGCGCCGCTGCCTGTCCGACCGAGGCGATCATCTCGCCGCGCCTGGCGCCCAAAAACCTGTATGACGATATCGTCTCTGCTGCTACGAGCCACGAGACCGCCTACGTCACCTGCACGCGCGCCCTCAAGCGCATGCCGCGCGAGAACGAGGTCGTCGTTGCCTGCGTGGGCGATATTACGGCCGAGACCTGGTTCTCGGTACTGGCGGACTATCCCAACGTGAGTGTGTACCTGCCGTTGGGCGTGTGCGATAAATGCCGCAACACCGGCGGTGAGGACATTCTGGGCGAGGCGATTGCGAAGGCCGAAGAGTGGTCTGGCACGGGTATGGGCCTGGAGGTCGATCCCAAGAGCCTCAAGTGTCATAAGCTTCGCGAGTACGAGCGCAAGGAGTACATGGAAAAGATTGCCCGCACCACGGGCCTGACGGTGACCAAGCTCAATCCGGCGACGGCGGCGCTGGCCTCGGTGACGCAAAAGCTCAAGGCCCATCGCCATCAGATTACCCAGCTGGAGCGCACGCTCAACACCATGTGCGGCACCACGACGACCAAGCGTCGCCGTTCGCTCACGCACGGGCGCCAGCTGGTACTCTCGACGCTGCAAAACCATCCCGAGCTTGCCCAGAACATGCAGGTGAGCACGCCGGAGTGCGATTTTGACAAGTGCACGTCGTGCGGCGAGTGCGTCAACGTGTGCCCCACGTTTGCCTGCGATCTGGTGGGAAGCGGCCGCTTTGCGTTGGAGTCGACGTATTGCTTGGGCTGCGGTGCCTGCGTCAAGGTGTGCCCCGAGCATGCGCTCAAGTTGGTCGAGCATGACGCATCCAATCTGGTCGTTGTCGATCCCGAGGCCGAGGAAAAGGCCGCTCAGAAGGCCAAGGCCCACGAAGAAGCTGAGAAGGTCAAGGCCGAAGCAAAGGCCAAGCTCGACAAGATGCTCGATCAGGTGGAGAAGCTCGCGGACTAGCTAAAAGAGCGTAAATGATAGCCGGTGGGACAGCTACTGCCCCACCGGCCAAAAAAGTTGCGGTGGAATAGTTCCTGTTTTGCCCTTAAGCTGGCCATTCAAGGAACTATTCCACCGCAACTATTAGATGGTTAGCTCATACTGCTCTGATGGGTCTCGCTGCCGTTATTGCGGCGGGTGACCGTTTCGTGGAGTAAAAAGAAGCTGGGAACCTGTTTGGTCTCGGTGTATTCCATAAGGATACCGTCGGCGTTGTAGGTCTGTCCGCGTACAACAGCGAGTGCGTTAAAGTCGTCGAGATCGAGCACGCGTGCATCCTCGGGCGTGGGATGCTCAATCGTTACATCGCGTTTGCCCGTGGCAATCTTAATGCCAAGGTCTTCTTCGAGGTAACGATAGATCGAGTCGTTGACAATCTCGGGTGTCAGCCCCGGTACCTGTGAGCTTAGGTAATAGGAGTCGTCGGAGCACACGGCCCGTCCGTCTGCATAACGGATGCGTTTGGCACGCGTGAGCTCACAGCCTTCAGGAAACCCGGTAATCTTGGAGAGCGCCTTGTTACAGACGAGGAGCTCAAAGACAGTGGTAACCGTTTTGAGCTCAAAGCCTCGGCTGGCTGCGATTTCCTTAAAGGTCTCGAGTCCGCCGCCGCCACGACTCGTCTCGTCACTGATGTTGCGAATGACGCGCATGCCTTTGCCTTGCTGGGGGAGCACGTAACCATCTGCCGCAAGCATCGAGATGGCGCGACGGACCGTCATACGCGAACAGTCAAACAGCTGCGTGAGCTCAGTCTCCGAAGGCAGATAACTCTGATAGGCGTATGTGCCGTCGTCAATCGACTGCTTCACGTTGTCATAAATAGTTTGGAAGATGGCTCGCGCCATGACGGTCTCCTAGAGCTGAGTGCGCGAGCGGTGGATGAGGACCGCTCGCGCAGGTGTCGATCGATTTACTTGCTGGGGTCGATTATATATTTACCCATGGCACGCAGAGCTGGGTCTGACAGGATGGCGCCGAGTTCGTCGAGGGAAGCCACCTTGGCGACCATCGAGGATACGTCGAGCCTGCCAGAGTCGATGAGCTCGAGCGCGCGACGCTGCGTATAAGGGTTGATGTAGGACGAGGTAAGCACAAGCTCCTTCTGGAAGACCTCGAAGGGCTTGACGGTGATTGTCTCATCGGGCTTGGTGAGGCCGAACATCATGACCGTAGCCTTGTGGCCGGCAATCTGGATGGCCTGCTCGATGGTGACGGGCTTGCCAACACACTCGATAACGACATCGACGTTGCCGACGCCCTCCTGCTTCAGGCGGGCCGGGACATCCTCGTGGATGGAATCAATTGCCAGGTCGGCGCCGAGTTTGAGCGCAACCTCGCGCTTGCCTTCGACAGGCTCGAGCAAGACGACCTTGGTGGCGCCGGCGTTTTTAGCAAGCTGCATCATGAGTAGACCGATCATGCCACCGCCGATAACGACAACTGTGCTGCCGGGCTTGATGTTGCACATATCGATGCCGTGCAGGCAGCAGGCGACGGGCTCGGTCATAGCACCCTGCTCAAAGCTGGTGTGATCGCCCAACTTGTAGACTTGCTGCATATCGACGGAGCAGTACTCGGCAAAGCCGCCGTTAACAGTGGTGCCGTAACCGGTCATATGCTCGCAGTAGTGGTTGATTCCGTCGCGGCAGGGGTCGCAGCAGCCGCAGGGATGGTTTGGGTCGATGCACACGCGATCGCCCGGTTTAAAGCCAGCGACGTCGCTGCCCACGGCCTCGACAACGCCCGCAAACTCATGACCAAGGATCGTGGGCGGGGTAACGTCGGCTGCACCCTTGTCGCCTTCATAGATATGAACGTCGGTACCGCAGACGCCGCAAGCTTTGACGTTGATCAGAACGTCGCGCCTGCCCACGGCCGGCTTTGCCGATTCCTCGACTCTGAGGTCGTGCTTTCCATAGAAGACCGCGCTTTTCATGGTGACTCCTTAACGTGGCGGTGAATGTTGTAATGAAGTATAGGCATGTCTATAGATATAGACAAGCACATCTAGACAAGTAGAAAAGAAAAATGAAATGCAGCCATCAGCTATGTCAGATTTAACAGGCGAAATACTGGACATATATCGTTTACGGCCAATAATCAACCGTTTACCGACCGTTGTATTTATGCTAACTTGTCTAGATAAGTGATATGATAAAAATAGAAGCGCAAGAAGTCAGGGAAGCGGGCCCACCCGTCCTATTGCACGAGGTACACGCAAACGGCGCGTCTGCGGTCTCGAGTGAAGCCAAAACCGCAGTCGCTCCGAATGAAGAGAGGGGGATTCCCCGTCATGATGCAAAAGATACAACGTTTCGGCGGTGCAATGTACACGCCTGCAATTCTTTTCGCATTTTCCGGAATCGTCGTCGGCCTGGGTACGTTGTTTACCACCGAGGCGATCTTTGGCGAGATGGCCACTGCGGGCCATCTTTGGTTTGATTGCTGGAATGTGCTGCTCCAGGGTGGTTGGACGCTCTTTAACCAGATGCCGTTGCTGTTTTGCGTAGCGTTGCCAATCTCGCTCGCGAACAAGCAGAACGCTCGCTGCTGCATGGAGGCTTTGGCCATCTACCTTACCTTCAACTACTTTGTAAGCACAATCTTGGGGCAGTGGGGCCCTGTCTTTGGGGTCGACTACTCTGTCGAGGCGGGCAGCGGTACTGGTCTTGCCACTATCGCAAGCATCAAAACGCTTGATATGGGCATCATGGGCGCGCTCATTATCTCTGGTATCGCCACAATGCTGCATAACAAGTTCTTCGACACCGAACTTCCTGAGTGGCTGGGCGTGTTCTCGGGCTCTGTGTTCATCTATATGATCGGTTTCTTCGTTATGGTTCCGGTCGCTCTTATCGCCTGCCTGGTGTGGCCGCATGTTCAGGCTGCTATCTCCGCCTTCCAGGGATTCATCCTTTCCGCCGGTACGTTTGGCGTGGGTGTCTTTGCTTTCTTCGAGCGCGTGCTGATCCCTACAGGCCTGCACCACTTTATCTATACGCCGTTCTATTACGACAACGCGGCGGTCAACGGCGGCATCTTTGCTGCTTGGGCCAACATCCTGCCCCAACTGGCTGCCGATCCGAGCATTGCTCTTAAGGATGCCGCACCCTGGGCTGCCTATACCTGCCCTGGTTGGACTAAGGTCTTCGGCTCGCTTGGCGTCGCCATTGCGTTTTATATGACCGCCAAACCCGAGCGCAAGCAGCGCGTCAAGGCTCTGCTGATCCCGGTCACCCTTACCGCTATGCTTTGCGGTATCACCGAGCCGCTTGACTTCACCTTCCTGTTCATCGCGCCCGGCCTGTTCGTCGTCCACTGCGTGCTCGGAGCGCTCGGCTGCATGGCTCAAAACCTCCTTGGCGTCGTGGGCATCTTCGACTGCGGCATCATCTCGATGCTCTCGTGGGACTGGCTGCCCCTTTGGGCCGCACACGGTCTGCAGTACGCCATCTCCATCCTTGTCGGTCTGTGCTTTACCGCTCTTTGGGTCGTGGTCTTCCGTTTCCTGATCGTCAAGTTCGACTTTAAGACCCCCGGTCGCGAGGATGACGATGTTGAGGTCGAGCTCAAGTCCAAGGCCGACTACAAGCAAAAGCAGGGCGGTGCTGCTGCTGGCAAATCGGCCGCCCAGAGTAAAGATGATGAGCGCTTGGTGCTTGCCGAGAACATCCTCGATCTGCTCGGTGGCACGGATAACATCATCGATGTAACGAACTGCGCTACCCGTCTGCGCGTTAACGTCAAGGACAAGAGCGTCGTTGCACCCGAGGCTTCCTTCAAGGCGATCGGTACGCATGGCTTGGTGGTCCAAGGTCAGTCAATCCAGGTCATCATCGGCCTTACCGTCCCGCAGGTTCGCGAGAAGTTCGAGAGTCTTCTGAAGTTCGAGAGTCTTCTGTAAACCATCGTCCATCGAAACAATCGGCCTTGCAGAGCCGGTATGCACCGCAAGGCCGATTCTAGAGATAAAAAACTCCACTTCTAGGTAACAATTCCAAACCGTACAGGCCGCGTGCGGGGATGGATTGAGCAAGCGGCCAGAATGAGGAGGACATCATGTCCAAGAAAAACTATGCCGTGACCATTGCCGGCGGTGGCTCTACCTTCACTCCGGGCATTGCCCTGATGCTGCTTGAGGAGCGCGACCGCTTCCCGGTCAACAAGGTGACCTTCTACGACAACAACGCCGAGCGCCAGGAGACCGTGGCCAAGGCCTGCGAGATCTACTTCCATGAGAACGCTCCCGAGGTTGAGTTCAACTACACCACCGACCCCGAGACCGCATTCACCGGGACCGACTTCGTCCTTGCTCACATCCGCGTCGGCCTGTACGCCATGCGTGAGCTCGACGAGAAGATTCCTCTCAAGTACGGCTGCGTTGGCCAAGAGACCTGCGGTGCCGGCGGTATCGCCTACGGCATGCGCTCCATCGGCGGCGTCATCGAGATCCTCGACTACATGGAGAAGTACAGCCCCAACGCCTGGATGCTCAACTACTCCAACCCCGCGGCCATCGTCGCCGAGGCCTGCCGCGTGCTGCGCCCCAACAGCCGCATCATCAACATCTGCGACATGCCGATTGACCTCATGGATAAGATGAGCCGTATGTGCGGCATCAAGGATCGTCGCGAGCTGCAGTATAGCTACTACGGCCTCAACCACTTTGGTTGGTGGAGCAAGATCTACGACAAGGACGGTAACGACCTCATGCCGCAGATTAAGGAGCACATGGCTAAGAACGGCTACCTGGACGGTATCGAGCACGAGGCCGGTAAGGAGCAGCATGTCGAGGAGAGCTGGATTCACACCTTCGGCAAGGCCAAGGATGTCTATGCTGTCGATCCCGAGACGATTCCCAATACCTACCTCAAGTATTACCTGTACCCGGACTATGTCGTCGAGACGTCTGACCCCAACTACACTCGCGCCAATGAGGTTATGGACGGCCGCGAGAAGAAGGTCTTTGGCGCTTGCCGCGACATCATCGCCAAGGGTACGGCTAAAGACGGCGGCTTTGAGCCAGATGTACATGCCAACTACATCGTCGACCTTGCCTGCGCACTGGCCGAGAACACGCTCGAGCGCTTCCTGCTGATTGTCCCCAACGATGGTGCTGTGCCCAACTTCGACCCGACGGCCATGGTCGAGGTGCCTTGCATCGTCGGCTCCAACGGCTTTGAGAAGATCTGCCAGGGCCCGATTCCGCAGTTCCAGAAGGGCCTGATGGAGCAGCAGGTTTCCGTCGAGAAGCTCGTTGTCCAGGCTTGGGTCGAGGGCAGCTACCAGAAGCTCTGGCAGGCACTCACGCTCTCCAAGACCATTCCTTCGGCGAGCGTTGCCAAGCAGATCCTGGACGAGCTCATCGAGGCCAACAAGGATTTCTGGCCCGAGCTTAAGTAAGGACTACTGTCTCGAACCTCACGCATCTCTGCTTCATTTGCGCCGCCGCGGTGTCCGGATTCGCCCGGATGCTGCGGCGGCGCTATACTTATGAGGTTTGAAGTACCTGTACCAAAAGGAGCTGTCGTGTCCCTTTCCATCGGTATCGTGGGCCTGCCCAACGTGGGCAAGTCGACGTTGTTCACCGCGCTTACCAAAAAGACCGGCCTTGCCGCCAACTACCCGTTTGCCACGATCGACCCCAACGTGGGTATCGTCGATGTGCCCGATAGCCGCCTGCAAAAGCTCGCCGACATCGTTAACCCCGGCCGCATTGTGCCGGCTACGGTCGAGTTCGTCGACATCGCTGGCCTGGTGAAGGGTGCCAACGAGGGCGAGGGCCTGGGCAACCAGTTCTTGGCAAACATCCGCGAGACCGACGCCATCTGCGAGGTCGTGCGCTACTTTAAGGACCCCAACGTTATGCGTGAGGTGGGCCGCACGGGCGAGTTCGTCGACCCCGCCGGTGACGCCGACACCATCATGACCGAGCTCATCCTGGCCGACATGGGCACGCTCGAGAAGCAACTGCCCAAGCTCGAGAAGGAGGCCAAGCGCGACAAGGAGCTCATGCCCAAGTTCGAGGTGGCCAAGCGTCTGCTTGCCTGGCTCAACGAGGGCAAGCGCGCCGCATCCATGGAGATGACCGACGAGGAGCGTGCTGCCGCCAAGGGCCTGTTCCTGCTCACCATGAAGCCCATCCTGTATGTGGCCAACGTGGACGAGGATATGCTCAACGAGGACCTGGCGCCCATCGATGGTGTCAAGCCGTTGCCGATCTGCGCCAAGATCGAGGCCGAGCTTTCCGAGCTCGATCCCGAGGACGCCGCCGACTACCTGGAGAGCCTGGGCCTGGAGCAGCCCGGTCTGGACGTGCTCGCGCAGGCGGCCTATAAGCTGCTCGGCCTGCAGTCGTTCTTTACGGCCGGCGAGATGGAGGTCAAGGCCTGGACGGTTCGTCAGGGCGCGACCGCCCCGCAGGCCGCCGGCGTCATCCACACCGATTTTGAACGCGGCTTTATTAAGGCCGAGGTTATTGGCTACGACGACTACATCGAGCTCGGCGGCGAGCAGGGCGCCAAGGCCGCCGGCAAGCTGCGTATTGAGGGCAAGGACTATGTCATGGCCGATGGCGACGTCGTGCACTTCCGCTTTAACGTGTAAGGACGACGCATATGTTTAAATATGGCAAAAAAGCTGGCTACATGGGTATTGCGCTGCTCGTGCTTGCGGTGATTCCGCTGGTGGTTGCAGCGTGTGTTATCCCCAACATTGGTGCCGAGGTGGCAACAAAGTTTAATGCCGCCGGCGAGGCGACGCGCTGGGGCAAGAGCTACGAGTTGCTGGCACTGCCGGTGCTCAACCTGCTGCTGAGCGTGGCGACGTACTTTACGGCAGGACGCCAGGCTAAAAACAATGATGAATCCGCCGCCATGGCGCGCATCGTGTGCGAGCGCTACCTGCGCAACGGTTGCATCACGGGTGTGTTCCTCAACGTGGTCAACGTTTACTTTATGTACTCGGCGATTACCGGAACGGGCTTTGGCCTTGGTTTCTAGCTTGTCCTTTTAGGCAACGAGCCTGCACATATATTCAATGGCTGCTGCGAGGCCGCCGCTCGATCGTGGTTTAAAGACCATATCGGCGGCGGCCTCGTTTTCGTATCCGGCGCCACGAAGGACGAGTGCGATACCGGCTTCTAGAAGGAGTGGCAGGCCGCGTTGGCTGGTTGCGATTACGGCAGCCTGATTGAGTGGGCAGCTGTGCGTTTGGCATTGAACAGCAAGTTCACCTTGCGTCGGGCAAGGGACCAGAACGGCGGCGACGCGACTTGATAGCAATGCAAATGCTGTGCGCTCATCGGGCGAAAGGTATTCAGCTTCAACGACGACGAGCTTGGGCGGCGCGCTGTTTGTGCGAAGCGTGGCTCGGTACATGCGGACCGAAGAACCCGACATAGAAAACTCCTGTGTATTCGGCAAAACGTAAACTATAGTTTACGTTTATGTTCGGCTCCATTTCAAACTCGGCTGCATGGACGAACGTGCGAAACAGATTCTTGGCAGGCGGGTCGAAGAGACACGCAGGGACCTTGGTATCTCCAAGGTTGATTTTTGTGTGGCGACAGGAATCAGCCGACCCTACCTCGACCGAATCGAAGATGGGACGGCAAATTTCACGCTCAAGGTTCTATTTAAGATCGCGCCCGCACTCGGCATGACGGTATCAGAGCTTCTCGAGGGCATCGAATAGGGCGTTCCTCGCTGCTAATTGACGCTCTTTGGGCGGGTCCCCCTGGTTTCGATGTGCAAAATCGCGAGTATTCAGCACTTGTTCAGCCGTAGATGGTAGCTCGAGCGGCTGGCTTTGCCTTTTTGACAGTAGTTAATCCACACGCTTAATAAAAATGTGGAATAAATATTTACTAGACGGCCTCTTCGCCCTAAAAGTTCGTCTAACAATCGGCCGATTCTATGTCTCCGGCGGAGAAATTGCAGAATACTCCGATTTTTGCACGGCCCGAGGGGGACCACCTGTCGTTTGAGGCTGCGATAAGTGGAACTGCCTTAGGGATTACGCCATCGGGATGCGGTCGTGGTTGACTTGGCTGTAGAACAGGCGCTGGATTTCGGTGGCATCACGTGACTGGCCGAGTGCCCACATGGTCTTGGCCACGAGCGTCTCGGTGGTCATGTCGTCGCCGCGCAGAATGCCCGGATGATCGGCGTAAGCACGGCCGACCTCATAAACGCCCAGATCGAGGCCCTCTTCGGGGACCTGCGTGGTCATAACGACGGTGCGACCCGAATCGACCCAGCGGAAAATTGCCTCTTGGAACGACTCGCCGGACTCGCCAAACTCGGGAATACCGCCAATGCCAAAGGTCTCAAGGATTACAGCATCGTAGCTATCGGCAAGGGCGTCGAGGATGCCCGTGTTTACGCCGGGCGTAAGCTTGAGTACAAATACGCGCGGGTCGATGCTGTCGTAGAAACGCACCGGGTTTTCGCCCTGATGAGTGCCGTGGAGCCCGTTGCGCACGATGCGGTCGTTGCGGATGTAGGCAATGGGCGGATAGTTGACGCTAATGAACGCGTTAAAGCTCATGGTGCGCTGCTTGCGGGCTCGCGTGCCGGCAATGGCGACGCCGCCAAACACGATCGATACGTCGTGCGAGTGCTCGTCGAGCGCATAGAGCAGGCTCTGGTACAGGTTGAGCTTGGCGTCGGTAAAGGGGTTGCCCATGGGCTTTTGCGAGCCGGTGAGCACGATGGGCTTGGGGCTGTCCTGAATCAGATAGGAAAGTGCTGCCGCGGTGTAGCTCATGGTGTCGGTGCCGTGTAGAATCACGAAGCCGTCGTGGTCGGCATAGCCCTTGACGATGACGTCGCGGATACGCATCCAGTCGCTCGGGCGCATATTGGTGCTGTCGATGTTCATGGGCTGCACGACGTCGAGCCCGCAGAGGCCCGAGATCTCGGGGACGCTCTGGGCGAGCTCCTCACCGGTCAGGGCGGGGGAGAGGCCGTTGCCGTCCTCGGTCGATGCGATGGTGCCGCCCGTGGCGATGAGAAGGATGCGCTTCATGCTGGTATTCCTATCGTATTTGCCGCCGCAAGGGCGGAGTCGTTCGGCAGTATTGTGGCACAGGGCGTCCAATGTTCAAACGTATTACATCATCTGTAACGTTTGGTAACACTTCAATTGCCGTCAAATAGGGGCCTAGGTCGTGCGTTTGCCGTGCGCTGATGGCTGCGAGGGGCGAGAAACCCCATATAACGTGTACACTATGAAGGCTATTTTCGTTCATTCACGCGGGTGGGCACCGGCTCCCCGCCAACAAGAGGGGGAACCATGGATCAAAAGGCTTCCGCAAAGGTCCTCGTACTCGACTTTGGTGCGCAGTACGGTCAGCTCATTGCCCGTCGCGTCCGCGACCTCAACGTGTATTCCGAGATTGTCCCCTGCGACATCTCGGCCGACGAGATTCGCGAGATGAACGCCTCTGCGCTCATCCTTTCTGGCGGTCCGGCTTCCGTGTATGCCGAGGACGCTCCGTCTATCGATCCTGCCATCTTTGACCTGGGCCTTCCCGTCCTGGGCTTCTGCTACGGCCATCAGATCACGGCCGTGACGCTCGGCGGCAAGGTCGGCCACTCCGAGGTGGGCGAGTACGGCCGCGCCACCATCACGCGCACGGCCGGCGCCAAGCTCTTTAACTCCACGCCCATGGAGCAGACCGTGTGGATGAGCCATCGCGACGCCGTTTCCGAGGTGCCCGAGGGCTTTACTGTTACCGCCAGCACCGACGTGTGCCCGGTCGCTGCCATGGAGTGCGTCGAGCGCAAGATCTTCACCACGCAGTTCCACCCCGAGGTCAAGCACTCCGAGTATGGTCAGCAGCTGCTGAGCAACTTCCTGTTTGAGATCTGCGGCCTGGAGCCCAACTGGAGCATGGACAATCTGGTCGAGACCATGACGGCTGAGTTCCGCGAGAAGGTCGGCGACGACCGCGTGATTCTGGCTCTGTCCGGCGGCGTCGACTCCTCCGTCGTGGCTGCGCTGGGTGCCCGTGCTGTGGGCAAGCAGATGACCTGCGTGTTCATCAACCACGGTCTGCTGCGCAAGGGCGAGCCCGAGCAGGTGGAGGAGGTCTTCACCAAGCAGTTTGACGTCGACTTTATCCACGTTCACGCCGAGGACCGCTATGCCGAGCTTCTGGCCGGCGTGACCGAGCCCGAGGAGAAGCGCCGCATCATCGGTACCCAGTTCTGGAAAGAGTTCTTCGCCGTGGCGCAGCAGCTCGAGACCGATGGCAAGCCGGTCAAGTACCTGGCTCAGGGTACCATCTACCCCGACATCATCGAGTCCGGTGCTCGCAAGACGGGCGGCAAGACGGCCACCATCAAGAGCCACCACAACCTGATCCCGTTCCCCGAGGGCGTGCACTTCGACCTTATCGAGCCGCTCGATCACTTCTTTAAGGACGAGGTCCGCGCGCTTGGTCTGGCGCTGGGCCTGCCGGGTCACATCGTGTTCCGTCAGCCCTTCCCGGGCCCGGGTCTTGCCATCCGTATCATCGGCGCGGTCGACAAGGAGAAGCTCGAGATCCTCAAGAACGCCGACGCCATCGTGCGCGAGGAGCTCGACGCCTACAACCAGCGCCTGTTTGAGCAGACCGGCGAGCGCAACTCCGAGCACAGCTGCTGGCAGTATTTCGCGGTCCTGCCTGACATCAAGTCCGTTGGCGTTATGGGCGACGAGCGCACCTACCAGCGCCCGATCATCCTGCGTGCCGTCGAGTCCAGCGATGCCATGACCGCCGACTGGGCCAAGCTGCCCTACGATGTCCTGGCCCGCATCTCCGGCCGCATCGTTGCCGAGGTTCCCGGCGCCAACCGCGTGTGCTACGACATTACGTCCAAGCCGCCCGCGACCATCGAGTGGGAATAGGCTGACAGGGTTCTGACCTGCACTTTTGAGTGCCGCACTGTGCTCCTGAGTTTCGTTTCGTACGAGAGTTACGGCAAAGCCACCAGCGACATTGGTGAGTAAACTCGATTATCGAGCCTCCGTTCCCATGTTGGAACGGAGGCTTTTTCTTCAAGACTTTAGTCTGCTGGCCGCGCAGCGGCCAGCTTTGAACCACCCGCTACGCGGGTGGAGACAAACGGCTTTACAAAGCCACCCCTCCGACCGATATTGACGATTGTTCAGGCCGTCAAGAGTTCGAGTCGAAGGGGTGGTCGCCATGGCCCAGAAGGCCTACAGCCTTTCCCACACGAAGTGGATGTGCAAGTACCACATCGTGTTCACGCCGAAGTATAGGCGCAAAGTGATCTACAACCAAATCAGGAGCGACATAGGGGAGATCCTCAGGAAGCTGTGCGAGTACAAGGGGATCGAGATAATCGAGGGGCACCTGATGCCCGACCACGTGCACGTGCTGCTGGCGATCCCGCCGAAGTACAGCGTCGCGAGCGTCATGGGCTACCTGAAGGGGAAGAGCTCGCTGATGATATTCGACAGGCACGCCAACCTCAAGTACAAGTTCGGCAACAGGAAGTTCTGGGCGGAGGGCTACTACGTGTCCACCGTCGGCCTGAACGAGGCGACGATCGCCAGGTACATCAGGGAGCAGGAGTCCCACGACATCGCGCTGGACAAGCTGAGCGTGAGGGAGTACGAGGACCCCTTCAAGAGGGGGTGATCCCGCCGGTTCGACCGGCGCGCCACGGGTCAAGATGCACTAGGCCTGGACGAAGTCCGGGCCCGCGCCTTTAGACGCGAGCCCGGGGCCCGTGGGTTATACCCTAAGAGCAAACCACCCTTTTTAAGGGTGGTTCTGATTGAGTATCTAATTGAGACAATGAGCGCAACCGTCGTGAGATCGCATTGGCGCTCTCCGAGTCACCGACAAGCTGACTTCCATCTATGTGACCAATTCGCTTTCGGCCTTTAGCCTGCTCGAGGCGCGCGAGGATTGCGACCTGTGCCTGGTGGGCGGCATGTACCGCCGCCGCACCGCCGCCTTTGTGGGACCCACGGCCGAGGATGCCCTGCGCGCACTAGGGATTGACGCGGCGTTTATCGGTGCCAACGGCATTCTGGACGGCGACGTGTCCACGTCCAACATGGACGAGGGCCGCATCCAGCAGCTCGCCTTTAGCAAGGCCGATACGCGCTACCTCATCGCCGACTCCAGCAAGATCGGCAAGCGCGACTTCTGCCCCCCTGCCGGCGCGGGGGTACCGCTTCACAATGACGCGTAAATAACTTTGGGCAACAAGGATGAGGCTATTCTGGGATATGACTAGACTCCGTATTTCGTCTTTATGTCCCTTGAGAATGAATCGTAGTCTTCATAGAGCCCCTCTCTGCTTTCATCCTCGGCGTAGTTTACACGTTCAAGGAGCTTATCCTTTGGAGCCTCTTTTGTTATGGCTCTGTTAGACCAGGATTGACATACATGTGTCCTCACGGTGCCATATCATTGACCCCATAGACCGCGATGATGGGGGCAGCATGAACGCCGAAGACCTGGTCCTCAACTTCAAGAAGGGCATGGCGAACCTCAGCAAGACCGAGCGCCGCCGCGCTATCGAGTCCGTCAGGGACGTGATCCGCGCGGCGGCGTTCGACGACGCGGCCGGCGCCGCCTACGAAATCGAACGCTGCCCG
>CAJLLN010000016.1:0-20153 GCA_905207495.1 uncultured Collinsella sp.
TTTGCCTACTCTGGCGGGCTTTCGCTGGCTTATGCTCAACCTGCGGCGCTGCCATTGTTGGTGCAGGGGGTAGCTTGCTCGCTCTGGTGCCCGTTCGCTGGCTTTGGCTTTGCCTGTGACGTTTTCATTGTTGGTGCTGAGTGCCTTGTTTCCCGTCCCAAATGATCTACCCCGGGTCCCCGGTGGTTGCGGTGGGCGTGTTTGGTTGGTGCCTGTTGATGGTCTGGGTATCGGGGAGGGCGGGCTCCGTTATAATCGCCTAGAACATTAAATGGAAACGGGACGGGAGCCATACATGCGCCAGGGTTTCGACAACGCGAAGTATATCGAGCTGCAGGCTGCTCACATTAAGGAGCGCATCTCGCAGTTTGGTGGCAAGCTCTATTTGGAGTTTGGCGGTAAGCTGTTCGATGACTATCATGCGAGCCGCGTGCTGCCGGGTTTTGAACCGGACAGCAAGTTCCGCATGCTCAAGAGCATCGCCGACGATGTCGAGGTTATCATCGCGATCAACGCGAACCACATCGAGAAAAACAAGGCTCGTGGTGACCTCGGCATTACCTATGACGAGGATGTGCTGCGCCTGGTTGACCTGTTTCGCGGCAACGGCTTTGCTGTCGCGGCTGTGGTCATCACCCAGTACGCCGGCCAGCCTGCTGCCGATGTGTTCCGCAACCGTCTGAACGCGCTCGGTATTCCCGCCAAGCTGCACTATCCCATCGAGGGGTATCCGCACGATGTCGATCTGATCGTGTCCGACGATGGCTACGGCAAGAACGAGTTTGTCGAGACCACCCGACCGCTCGTCGTGGTCACTGCCCCCGGTCCTGGCTCGGGCAAGCTTGCCACCTGCCTGTCTCAGCTCTATCACGAGCACAAGCATGGCACGGCCGCCGGCTATGCCAAGTTCGAGACCTTCCCGGTCTGGAATCTTCCTCTGACGCATCCGGTCAATATTGCCTACGAGGCCGCCACGGCTGACCTCGACGACGCCAATATCATCGATTCGTTCCACCTTGAGGCCTACAACAAGACCACGGTCAACTACAACCGCGACGTCGAGGCCTTCCCGGTGGTCCGTGCTCTGATGGAAAAGATCCTGGGCAAGAGCCCCTACCAGAGTCCTACGGACATGGGCGTCAATATGGTCGGCTTTGCCATCACCGATGACGATGCCTGCCGCGACGCTTCCAAGATGGAGATCGTCCGCCGCTACTTTACCGCGGTCGAAAATGTGCGCCGTACCGGCGTGGGCGATGAGCAAGTCGACCGTCTCAAGATTATTATGAAGAAAGCCGGCATCGATAAGAACTACTCACCGGCGCGCTCGGCGGCCCTCACCAGGGAGCAGCTGACGGGTGGTCCCGTGGGTGCCATGGTCATGCCCGATGGCTCCGTGGTGACCGGCAAGACTTCCACGCGCCTGGGCGCTGCGAGCTCGCTCATCATGAATGCACTTAAGCATGTCTCAGGCGTCGACCTTGAGCTCGAGGTCATTAGCGATGAGGCGATCGAGCCCATCAGCAAGCTCAAGACGCATTTCCTGGGCAGCAAAAACCCGCGCCTCCACACCGACGAGACGCTTATGGCGCTGTCGATCACCTCGGCCACGAGTGAGACGGCCGCTCGCGTCCTTTCGGGCCTGGAGCAGCTGCGCGGTTGCGATGCCTTCTTTAGCGTGATTATCTCGCCGACGGACGAGACGGTACTGCGCAAACTGGGTATCAACGTGTGCTGCGAGCCCAAGTTTGAGCGCCGCGGTTTCTTCCATCGCTAAGTTTGAAGCACCGCGGTAATTGCATTGCATTTTGGCCGTATCGGGTTAGCGCCCGGTACGGCTTTTTGATCAATAAAGCGCCTATTTCGGCGAAAAATAGCTGTTTACCTGCCTAGAAACAATTTGAGCGGTATACAATAACCGTAACTGTTTCATCCTTAGCGGGATGCCGCATGATGGATATTACCTGCCATCGTGAGGTGTGTCGGTCGCGCACGGCGCGTTAGATGCTCGTGCTCGGTTTGAGGAGGCTGCTATGGCGGGCAAGGGTCGTGCGAGTGTCAACGATATGAAGCGTGTCGAGGTGCTGGTGTTGATGGAGATCGACCAGCAAACCGAAGACAATGGCGGGCCGTATGGTTTCTCGCGCAAAACGCTTGCCGAGCGCGTGGGGGTTTCGCCGTATCGTGCCCGCGCCGCAATCGATCGCTTGGATTCCGAAGGCATGATTGATGTCGTCTCGCGTTATAGCGACGACGGCGGTCAGCTTGCAAATGGCATTTGCCTCACCGAACGTGGCGAGTGGTATCTTGAGGGCGTCCGTACCGGCATGCTCGTTCAAGAAATGCTTGAGGACGAGGTTGCTGATCGATAGCAGCATGTAACCCTTGCCATAGCGACGCCGCCTGGGAAACCGGGCGGCGTTTTGTTTCAAGATTGAGAAATGCAATCGCACGCGAGAAAAATTGTGAACGGTCCGCGGCGCGAGTATTACAATGAAGACCCGTAAGATGTGGATAAACAACTTCTACGGGAAGCGCAGGTAACTCAATATGACCAAGCATGTGTTCGTAACCGGTGGCGTGGTTTCGTCCCTGGGCAAGGGTATCACCGCGGCCTCGCTGGGCCGTCTGCTCAAGTCGCGTGGCTACAAAGTAACGATGCAGAAGGCCGATCCGTATCTGAACGTCGACCCCGGTACCATGAGCCCCTTCCAGCATGGTGAGGTCTTCGTTACCGAGGATGGTTACGAGTCCGACCTGGACCTGGGTCATTACGAGCGCTTTATTGATGAGAACCTGACCCGCGATTCCAACTTTACGACCGGCGCCATCTATAAGAGCTTGATCGCCCGCGAGCGTCGCGGCGACTTTTTGGGCGGTACCGTGCAGGTGATTCCTCACGTCACCAATGCCATTAAGGACAAGTTCCGCCGCATCGAGGAGCAGACCGGCTCCGATGTAGTCATCACCGAGCTGGGCGGCACGATCGGCGACATCGAGTCCCAACCGTTTGTCGAGGCCATCCGTCAGTACCGCAAGGAGGCCGGCCCCGAGAACGTCTGCTACATCCACGTGTCGCTCGTTCCCTATATCGCCGCCGCCCACGAGGTCAAGACCAAGCCCACGCAGCATTCCGTCAAGGAGCTCCGCAGCTTTGGCATCCAGCCCGATATCATCGTGCTGCGCTCCGACCACCATATCGATGACGCTATCCGCGGAAAGATCGCAAGCTTCTGCGACGTCGACACCGATTGTGTCTTTACCAACGAGGACTGCGCGAGCATTTACGATGTTCCGCAGCTGCTTGCCGAGCAGGACTTTGACCTGCGCATTTGCGAGCGCCTGGGTCTGGACCCGCGTGAGCGCGACATGAGCGAGTGGAATGAGTTCCTGCGCAAACAGAATCACGCCAACCATCACGCCGACAAGGTGAAGATCGCCGTCGTGGGCAAGTACACGCAGCTGCCCGATGCGTACCTGTCGGTTATCGAGGCCCTGCACCATGCGGGCGTCTTCTACGATCGCCATGTGGACGTCCAGCTGGTCGACGGCGAGAGCCTCGACGAGCAGAATGTCTCCGAGGTTCTGGGCGACGCCTCGGGCATCCTGGTCCCCGGCGGCTTTGGCAAGCGCGCCCTGGAGGGCAAGATCCTCGCGGCCGAGTTTGCCCGTGAGCACAAGATTCCGTATCTGGGCATTTGCCTGGGTATGCAGGTGGCCGTGTGCGAGTTCGCCCGCAACGTCGTCGGCCTTGCCGGCGCCAGCTCCTCCGAGTTCGATCCGGACGGCCCGTTTAGCGTCATCGATCTGATGAGCTCGCAGGAGGACGTGACCGAGAAGGGCGGCACCATGCGCCTGGGCGCCTATCCGTGCAAGCTCGCCGCCGATACCCTTGCTCGCGAGGCATATGGCGAGGAGCTCGTCTACGAGCGTCACCGTCATCGCTTTGAGTTCAACAACGCCTTCCGTGACCAGCTCGAGGACGCCGGCTTGGTTATCTCGGGTCTGTCGCCCGACGAGCGCCTGGTCGAGATGGTCGAGCTGCCGCGCGACGTGCATCCGTGGTATGTGGCAACCCAGGCTCATCCCGAGTTCAAGAGCCGCCCGACCAACCCGCAGCCGCTGTTCCGCGAGTTCGTGCGCGCTTCGATCGGCCAGCACGAGGGTGTCGACCGTCTGCAGGTGACGCCCATGAACCTCGCTACGGACTAAGGGTGCCGGCGAATAAGGAACATACCGAAGCTACTCCCTCGTCGCTCGCCGTGGCGGCGGGGGAGTATCTCGATTACCTCGCGGTCGAGCGGGGTTTGGCGCGCAACACGATTGCGGCCTATCGTCGTGACCTGACGACGTACTGCGCCTATCTGGAGCGGGCGGGTATTGTGTCTTTTGAAGAGGTGACCCGTCAGGTCGTGGAGGGCTTTGTCGCCGACCGTCGCGATGGGGGCTATTCGGATGCCTCGGTGGAGCGTGCGCTTGCGGCCGTGAAGGGCCTGCATGCCTTTTTGGTGCGCGATGGGGCTGTAGCCCAAAATCCAACGGCGGCGTTGCGCCTGCCTAAAAAGGCTGAGCGTTTGCCGGAGTATCTATCGGTGGAGGATGTCTCGGCGCTGCTCGATCAAGACTTCCCCGAGGGCGAGATGGGCTTGCGCGACCATGCCATCTTGGAAGTGCTCTACGGATGCGGTTTGCGTGTGAGCGAGTTGGTGGGGCTCGATGTGGGCGATATCCATATCGACGATGGCTTTGTGCTCGTTCGCGGTAAGGGCTCGAAGGAACGCCTGTCCCCGCTGGTAGGAAGCGCGGCGCGAGCTCTGACGCTTTATGTAACTGAGGGGCGTTCTCGCTTGGCGGCCCATGCCCGCGGAACCGAGACCTCGGCGGTCTTTTTAAATAAGAACGGCCGCCGTCTGTCACGCCAGGGCATTCATGCCATCTGTGAGCGCTATGGGCGCCAGGTGGGGCTGGTGGGACTCCATCCCCATACGCTGCGTCACTCCTTTGCCACCCATATGCTTGCGGGCGGCGCAGACCTCCGTGTGCTACAGGAGATCTTGGGACATGCCGATATATCGACCACGCAGGTCTACACGCATGTCGACCGAACGCAACTGACCGAGGTCTATCTGGCGGCGCATCCGCTAGCACATCGCTAGCACCTCGCTGACCTGCATATTTATAGGTATTTGGGGACGGGTCCCAGATTGCCGCGGCGTGCTTTTGCGCGCGCATGGGCAATCTGGGGCCCGTCCCATTTTTCGCCAGACACCGACGCGGTGGTGGGCCGTGTGTACCGTGGGCGGGGGAGTTTGGGGGCGATGTGAACGGCGTGTAAAGGGACGTAAAAATCGCCTCAAGGTCAACTTGAAGGTTGAGGTTCGCGGGCGTGGTTCTACAGGTGGCATCCCGCCGTTGCTGTAAACACAACATATTGTGTTTTCGAACATATGCTTGGGGGTGTTTTGCAATATATGGTGAGTGGAGTAGTGGGGCGGGGTGGGGGAAGGGGTGGGGAAAGGTGTTGAAAAATGGGGCGGTTCCCCATATTATTAATGACGTCGACAAGCGGGGTGGTTCCCCGCGTACGTGCCATCTGAGTAACCGAGGGGAGGGCGCACATGGGAATGACTGGTGCATACGAGCGCAATCTCGATGCAAAAGGTCGTCTGTCCCTGCCTGCACCCCTTCGCGAGGAGCTTGGAGAGCACGTTCGCGTGTTCAAAGCCCTGGATGTCGATGCTCTGTACGTGTTCTCTGCCGAGGCCTTCGATAAGTGGGTCGAAGGACTCTTCGCGGGTCGTGAGGGCCACGAGGGTTTTAACCCGCGTGACATTAATGACCAGAAGCTCATGAGGGCGATCAACAAGCGCACCACGTCGATGGATGTGGACAGTGCCGGTCGTATCGGTCTTTCCGAGTCTCTCCGCAAGCAGGCGAACCTCGACCGCGAGGTCACGGTTGTGGGCAACTACGACCACCTTGAGGTTTGGGATCGCGCCGCGGCCGATGAGGACGATGACGATGAGGCCCTGCTGGACCTCTTCTTCTCGTAAGGGCAAGGCACGGGTAACGGATGGAGCGTGGGATCTTGACACAAGAATATCGGCATGAACCTGTCATGCTCGGCGAAGTGCTTGAGTCGCTGCGGCTAAAGAGCGGCTCCGTTGTCTGCGATTGCACCCTTGGCGGTGCCGGCCATTCGGTAAAGATGGCCGCGCAGGTGGGGAAAACCGGCCTTTTGCTCGGCGTCGATCAGGACGACATGGCCCTCGAGGCCGCTGGCGCCCGTCTGGACCGCGAGGTTCCCGGCGTTCCGCACCAGCTGCTGAAGGGCAACTTCGGCGACTTGGACGAGCTGCTTTGCTCGGCCGAGGTGCCTGGGGTCGATGGCTTCCTGTTCGATTTGGGCGTTTCGTCACCGCAACTCGATATCCCTGGCAGGGGCTTTTCGTATAACGAGGACGCCCCATTGGACATGCGGATGGATCCGGGTAATAACACCTTAAACGCAGCTGAGGTCATCAACACCTATAACGAACACGACCTCGCCCGGATTCTACGCGTCTACGGCGAAGAGAAGTTCGCCTCGCAGATCGCGCGCGAGATCGTGCGCCGCCGCGAGCAAGAACCGATCGAAACCACCGGCCAATTTGTCGAGATCATCAAGGCGGGTATCCCGGCTGCCGCTCGTCGGCATGGCGGACACCCGGCCAAGAAAAGTTTCCAGGCCATTCGCATCGAGGTCAATCACGAGCTCGATGTGCTCGAACGAGGGCTTGATGCCGCCACCAGGTGGCTCAACCCGGGCGGACGTATCTGCGTCATCTCGTATCACTCGCTCGAGGACCGTATCGTAAAGAACCACTTTAAGGAGATGAGCCAGGGGTGCACGTGTCCGCCGGAGATTCCGGTGTGCGTGTGCGGCAACGTGCCGATACTCAAGGTCATCACTCGCAAACCCTTGGTTGCCCAGCCTGATGAGGTTGAGCGCAACCCTCGGGCGAGATCAGCCAAAATCCGCGTGGCGCAGCGTCTGTAGGCGCGACCGCGCGATATTGGACCTCCCGCTCGCACCATAAACGAAGCTTAAACACACTACCAACGTACTCGGGATGGGAGGCGGCATATCATGGGCTACAACACTTCAAGCGCAGCACTCGCCTATGATATGAACGCCATGCCCGCCTATCGTGAGACGCCGCAGGCCCCCGTTGCTCCCCGTGAGCAGCGCGCGCCGCGCTTTGATGTCTACACGGGCGCGGGCCGTCAGGCAAACCAGGCGGTAAGCCCGGTTTTCATGAGCGTTCTTAAAACGTTTTGCATCATTGCGGCTATCTTCATGACGATCGGCGTCGCCCGCGTGGCGCTCGCCGGCGTTACGGCCCAGGTGCTCAACAGCAACGCCGAGCTTACCAGCACGCTCGAAAAGGCGACCGATGAGAGCTCCGACCTGGAGGTCATGCATTCGGTCTATGGCGCCGACACGCGCATTCGCGACCTTGCGGGCGCTTATGGCATGGTGGAGCCCAGCGAGAGCGTTACACTTGACTTTTCGCAGGATGCAGCCGCGGGCGCCAACGCGACCGCGACCGCTCAGTAGCAAGACGGTAGCTGAGTATGACAAATGACTATCGCCGCGGTTCCGATAGGGGCCGCGGTTCTGGACGTCCCTCGTCGCGGGGACGTTCTGGTTATCAAGGAACGGGTCGGCAATCTTACAACGCCGGGCAGTCCCGTGGCAACGACCCGGCGTCGCGACTTCGCGGCTCGGGCGGCCCTCAAGTGCATAACACCAGGTCGCGCAAGAGTTCGTCGACCGAATGGCTCACAGGCGCGCCTCTGCCTCGCCGCAAAGCCGTCATGGGATTCATTGGGCTTGGCTTGGGCTTGGGCGTCTTTCGCCTTGCCGACTATCAAATTGTCGAAGCCGATAAACTGCGCGAGCGTGCCGATGCGCGCCGCCTGCTTGCGCAGACCCTCTATGCCAAACGCGGCACCATCTACGACCGCAACGGTAACGTGCTGGCGTCGTCGGTCGAATGTCGCAACATCGCCGTGAACCCGCAGCTTGTCGAGGATGTTGACAAGACGGTGTCGGCGCTGGTCAAGGCAACTGGAATCGATAAAAAGACCTGCCGCAAGCTCGTCGAGTCCGATGGCACCTGGGTGTATATCAAGCGCCAGGTGGACGAAGACGATGTTGCGGCGCTGGAGAAGAAGAACCTGCCCGGCGTGCTTTTTGAGCAGGCCATGAAGCGCGTATATCCATACGGCAATCTGGCATCGCAGGTGCTGGGTGTAGTGAATGTAGACAACGACGGCTTGACGGGTCTCGAAAAGCAATACAACAAGCTTCTGACCGGCACGAACGGTTCTCTCGTACGCGAGCGCGCGAGGGACGGCAGCTATATCGCGGGCGGTGCCTATAAAAAGGTGGCTGCGGTCGACGGCGTTGATATCGTGACGACGCTCGACGTCAATATCCAGCGTGCGGCCGAGGATGCCCTGGCAGAGGCAGTTGAGAAGACTAAGGCCAAGAACGGCTCGGCGCTGGTCACCGATCCTACGACAGGCGAGATTTTGGCAGCCTGCTCGTACCCGACCTACGACCAGACCGATCTGGAGAATGCCAAGACCGAGGATATGAATCTGCGCCTGGTCACCGACGCCTACGAGCCCGGCTCGGTCTTTAAGACGCTCGTGGCGGGCGCCGGCTTCGACTTGGGCGTCGTGCGATCGAGTACGTCGTTTGAGGTGCCGGCGAGCATCAAGGTGGGCGACGATACCGTCACCGATGCCGACAAGCGCGACTATGCCATGACCATGGATGTGCGCGAGATGATGCGCCGTTCGTCCAACGTGGGCTTTGTCCTAGTGGGGCGCAAGATCGGTGCCGACGACTTTGCCGCCTATGTGGACAAGTGGGGCATCGGTCACAGCTCGGGTGTCGATTTTCCGGGAGAGAGCCTGGGTATCGTCAAGGAGCGTGACCAGTATGACGGCGCCACGCTGGGCTCGATGAGCTTTGGACAGGCACTGTCCGTCTCGCCGATTGAGATCGCACGTGCCGTGGGCGGCATCGCCAACGGCGGCGTGATGATGACACCGCACTTCTATAAGTCCAGCAAAGGCGACGAGAAGGACTGGGGCGAAGGCGAGCGCGCGATTTCGGAGGACGCCGCATCCCAGGTGACATCGTGCATGCAGACGGTCGTGTCCGAGGGAACGGGCGTTGGCGGCGCGGTTGACGGCTATGACGTGGCGGGTAAGACCGGTACGGCCGAACGTGCCGACGAGAACGGCGGCTACCTCAAGGAGAATTACATGTCGTCCTTTATGGGCTTTGCACCGGCGCAATCGCCCAAGGTGCTGTGCTATATCACGCTCGACGGAACGCCGAGCGGCTCAGATGCCGCTGCGGTGCCGTTCCAGTCCATTATGGCCAACGCGCTCGACGTGCTGGGTATCCCGCACACGAAGTAGGGGGTTACAATCTTTGGGGCGTGGTTTGTTGTCCCATATGAGGGTGTTCACATGCCCTGCACCACGCATGTGCGGCGCTGGGATACAATACGCCGATAGCATTATTAGGTTTACAGGGGAGCTGCAATGATAGAGATCGCCGTCAACAACCTCGCGGCCGCAACAGGGGCCCGAACCGTGACGGGAGAAGCCGATCGGGTATGCCGCGGGTGTGTTATCGACTCGCGCCAGGTCGAGGAAGGGACGATTTTCGTCGCCTTTCCCGGTGAAAACGTCGACGGCAATGATTTTGCTTCCCGTGCCGTCCAGTTGGGTGCCGGCGCCGTCGTGATGACGCGTGAGCCCGAGGCCGAGCTGGTCTCGCTGGCACAGGACAGGGGCTGTGCCATCTTGCTGACCGATGATCCCGAGGAGTTTCTGCTGCGTTTGGCGCACACGTATCGCCTGGAGCTTGGCTGCCTGGTCGTTGGCATTACCGGTTCCATCGGCAAGACGACGACCAAGGACGTGCTCGCCGCTGTGCTCGCCAAGCGCTATCGTGTCTGGGCCACCAAGGGCAATTTCAATAACCTGATCGGCATGCCGCTCACGGTGCTTTCCGCTCCGGCCGATACCGAGGTCCTGGTGCTCGAGATGGGCATGAACCATTTCCACGAGATTGAGCGCCTTTCCCAGTCCGCCAATCCCAACTTTGCCATCGTGAGCAAGATCGGCACCTCTCACATCGGCATTTTGGGCAGCCGCGAGAACATCGCCCGCGCTAAGGCCGAGATTGTCCAGGGTATGCGCGCCGCCGGCGACTATTTGCCGCTGCTGGTTTTGGGCGGTGAGGACGACTTTACGCCGTTCATTCGCGATACGTTCGCCCAGCCTGCTGGTATCGACGTGATGCTGGCCGGCGTCTCGGACGATGATGAGGTCCGTGCCCGCGACATTCGTGTTGATGACGAGGGCCGTCCGGTCTTTACGCTCGATTTTGGCCAGGGCGAGACGATCGATACCATGCTTGCCATCCCCGGCGTGCAGTCCGTTCCTAATGCCGTTAAGGCCGCCGCGGTTGCCTATCGCCTGGGCCTGACGCCCGAGCAGATCGATGCTGCCTTTAGGGGCCTCACGATCACCGGTCACCGCCAGGAGATCAAGCGCGCCAAGAGCGGTGCCCGCGTCATCGACGATTCCTATAACGCCAGTGCCGAATCCATGGCTGCTGGCCTCGATCTGCTGTGCTCGCTTTCGTGCACGGGGTCTCGCATGGCGATCCTGGGCGAGATGGGCGAGATGGGCGATGAGGCTCCTCGCATGCATGAGCTCGTGGGCGCCTATGCCGCCGCCAAGAAGCTCGACATGCTGGCGTGCGTGGGTGGTGAGCTGGCCCAGCTTATGGCCGATGCCGCGCGCATGATGGGCATGGACGAGGACCGCATCCAGGTGTTCTCCGATTATCAGCAGGTGCTCGACCGCATGGGCGGCGCGCTTGAAAAACATGATGTTGTACTGGTCAAGGGTTCCCGCTTTGTTGAGCTCGACCGCTTTGTGGAAGGTGTGTGCTAGCCCATGTTCGGCAATCCCTCGTATCCAACGTATCAGGCTTTTTTGGGGCTTGGCATCGCCGCTGCCATTGCGCTGCTGCTCATGCCGTGGTGGATCAAGCTGCTCAAGGTCGAGGGTATCGGCCAGCAGGTTCGTGCCGACGGCCCCAAGCGTCATTTGGTTAAGCAGGGAACGCCCACCATGGGTGGCGTTGTCATTCTCGTCGCGATTTCGCTGACCTGCCTGCTGATGGGCAAGCTCACCACCGAGCTCGTGCTCGTGCTGCTCGCCACGCTGGCGACCGGCGTGCTGGGCCTGATCGACGACCTGACCTCCGTTACGCATGGGCGCTCGCTCGGTCTGACGCCCCATGCCAAGATGATCGGCCTAACCATTATCTGTGTCACCTTTACGGTACTTGCCGTCAACTGGTGCGGCGTCGCCCCCGAGATTCGTTTTCCCGGCGGCCTGACGATTGACCTTGGCGTGCTTTCGACCACCATCTGCGGCCTTTCGTTCCCGTGGCTCTACATTGTCTTTTGCTGGCTGATGATCGCCGGTCTTTCTAATGCCGTGAACCTGACCGATGGCCTTGACGGTCTTGCCGGCGGCACCTCCATGATTGCCATGCTCGCCATGGCTGCCATGGCGTTTTTGCACGGAGACGTGAACCTGTCCATCTTCTGCACCGCGTGTGCCGGTGCCTGCTTGGGCTTTCTGTGGTTCAACTGCTATCCGGCGAGCATCTTTATGGGCGATACCGGCTCGCTTGCCCTGGGCGCCGCGTTTGCCTGCACGTCCATCATGACCAACACCGAGGTCGTCTCCCTCATCATCGGCGGCCTGTTTATCGTTGAGACCCTGTCGGTCATGATTCAGGTTGTCTACTTCCACTTTACGCACAAGCGCGTCTTCCTTATGGCGCCCATCCATCATCATTTCGAAAAGAAGGGCTGGGCCGAGACCAAGGTCGTCATCCGTTTTTGGATTATCGCTGCGGCCTTTGGTGCCGTTGGCCTTGCCCTGTTCTTCCAGTTGGGATAGTGGTCTTTCATGCCTCTTGCTGATGTCTTTAGCCTGCTCGTTTTGGGTCAGGGCAAATCCGGTCTCGATGTCGCCCGCTGGGCGCTGGCACATCCCGAGCGCGTAAGTGCCGTTACCGTGTATGGCGGTGGCACCTCTGAACCCAATGACGCCACGCGTGCGCTCGAGGCTGCTGGTGCGTCGTTTGTCTATGGGACCGAACAGGTCGAGGGCGCCTATGACGTATGCGTGACGTGCCCGGGCATCTCGGAGTTCTCGGGCTTCTTTAAGGCCGGGCGCGAGCATGCCGCCCAGATTATGGGTGAGCCCGAGTTTGCCTATCGCCTGTCGCCCGATAACTGGATTGCCATCACGGGCACCAACGGCAAGACGACCACCACGTCGCTGACTGATTATCTGCTCAAGGCTGCCGGCGAGGCCAGCGTTGCTGTCGGCAACATCGGCGAGCCGCCGGTCAACGAGATTGACGGCCGAGCCCACAACGAGTGGTTTGTGGCTGAGCTCTCGAGCTATCAGATTGCTACGACAACCGAGCTCCACCCCCGCGTGGCGGTGCTGCTCAACATCACTCCCGACCACTTGGGCTGGCATAAGAGCCATAAGAACTATGCGCTTGCCAAGATCAAACTGTTTGACAATATGGCCGATGACGATCTGGCGGTTGTCGACGTCGAAGACGCCGGCATTCACGAGTTCGATGAGTACATCTACACGCCGGGTCGTCGCATCTGCAAGGTTGCCTTTGACGAGCCTGAGGGCGAGGATGCCGCCTTTGTGCGCGACGGCAAGATGGTCGTGCGCCTGAAGGGCGTCGAGACCCCGCTCATCGCTACATCCGAGCTCAAGATCTCGGGCCATCACAATGTTATCAATGCCCTGTGCGCCGCCACGGCTGCCTTGGCGGTCGGTGCCGATGTCGATGGTGTCTGCCGCGGTCTGGCCTCGTTCCAGCCGCTCGAGCACCGCGTGGAGCCGTGTGGCGAGATTGACGGCGTGCGCTACGTCAACGATTCCAAGGCGACCAACACCGATGCGGTCGAGAAGGCACTGACGGCATTTCCCGATGACGACGTGATCTTGCTGCTCGGCGGCCACGATAAGGGCACGCCGCTCACGGACTTCGCACGCGTCGTTATGGACAACGTGCGCTCGGTCGTCTGCTTTGGCGATGCGCGCGAACGCTTCACCGCCGCTATGGACGAGGCCGATGTCGATGGCGATGTGGATATCGCCCAGGCGGATGACCTACGCGACGCCGTGGACGTCGCCCGTTCGCTGTCGAGCCGTGGTGACGTGATCTTACTTTCTCCTGCCTGCTCTTCGTTCGATGAGTTCTCGGGCTATGAGGAGCGCGGCCGCGTGTTTAAGGACTACGTGGCCCAGCTTGCCGCTGCAGCGAAATCACAAATGGAATAGGGGTTGCGGTGAGAGAGGAGAGCCCCCGACAAGGTATGAGGAGGCCCGACTCGGACCGTGCTTCCTCACGTCGCATCACACCGCGTTCCAGCCGCGGTGGGCAGTCGTTTAGCGAACGCTATATTGCCGGCGTTCCCGCCCGTATCATGCGCCCCCGTTTGATATTCATGGCCTGCTTGTTTACCTTGGTATGCTTTGGCCTGCTGATGGTGTACTCAGCGTCTTCGGTCGAGGCGCTGCACGAGAATGGCTCGGCGACGTTTTTTCTGGGTCGACAGGCCGCGTTTGCCGTGGTCGGTGTTCTGGCGCTGATTGCCATCGTGCGCGTTTTGCCGGACAGCTGGTTTGGGGAGGATGTGCTCAGGATCTTCCTCATAGGCATGATAGGGCTACTGTTTTTGGTGTTCTTGGTGGGCAGCGGCAGCCGTGGCGCCACGCGCTGGCTCAACATCGCCGGCATTCAGTTCCAGCCTTCCGAGTTTTTAAAGCCATTTGCCATTGCGTATTCGGCCATCATGCTTGATCGCTTCTTTTCGCCCGGTGGCAACATCAACGAATTCCTTCGCAAGATGGGCATCTACCTGGGCATTTCGCTCTTTCTGATCTTTATCCAGCCCGATTTCGGTACTGTCCTGATCATCCTGTTGACCCTCATGTGCATGGCGTTGTTTGCGGGTCTCGACCCCAGATTTATCATCGGCGTGCTAATCTTCGGCATTCTCGTGATCGTGATTGCGCTTGTCGCAGAGCCGTACCGTATGGTGCGTATTCAGGTTGCCTTGAACCCTTGGGCCGACGAGTATGGTGACGGCTATCAGGCCACGCTTGCCATCATGGCCTTTGCCTCGGGCGGTCTGTTCGGCCGCGGCATCGGCAACTCAACCATGAAGTACTCGTATCTGCCCGAAGCGCACAACGACTACATCCTAGCCATCATTGGCGAGGAAGTTGGTTTTGTCGGAACCGTGCTGTTCTTCTTGGTGTTTGCGATGCTGATCTACTCGGCGTTTCGCATTGCCGAGCAGGCGACCGATCGTCGGGGCGCGCTCATGGCGTCTGGCTCCGCGGTCATTCTCGCGGTGCAGTTTTTGATTAACGCGCTGGGCATCCTCAACGTGTTTCCCATGACGGGCAAACCGTTGCCGTTTATTAGCTACGGCGGTTCGTCGATTATTGTGTCGCTTATGCTCGCTGGTCTGATCCTGCGCGTTTCGTACGAGAGCGCCCGCCGCGATGAGTATGACCGCCGCCGTGAGAGCTTTGCCGTTATGGACGAGAGCACCGCCGGCGTAGCCCATGTGCGCGGTGAACGACCTTCGCGTAGCGGCTTTACCGTTCTGGATGGTTCTACATCCGAGCCGGCAACTCGTCCACGTCCGCGAACGGCTCCGCAAGGTCGTCCGCAGCGCCCCAGCCCTCGCAACGCGGGCGGCGGATATAATCGAATCGATTTGAACTCGGACCCGTCGGCGCGTCTGCGTACCGACGACCAGGGACCGCGTGTACGAAGGGACTACCATGACCGATGAAATGACCGTTGCTATTGCAGCCGGCGGCACGGCAGGACACATCAACCCCGCGCTCGCCTTGGCCGAGGAGCTGCGTGACCGTGGCCACCACGTTGTGTTCGTGGGCCAGTCGCGCAAGCTCGAGGGTCGTCTGGTTCCCGAGGCTGGGTTTGATTTTGTGCCCATTACGGTCACGGGCTTCGACCGCTCCCGTCCTTGGACGGCGCTGACCTCGCTGTGGCGTGTCAACAAAGCCAAGCGTGCGCTCGCCAGTCATTTCTCAAAGGTCGGCAAGCCCGATGCCGCCATTGGTTTTGGTGCCTATGTCGAGGTTCCTCTGCTGGGGTGGTGCAAGGGCGCGGGCGTTCCGTATCTGCTGCATGAGCAGAACTCTGTTCCGGGCCTGGCCAACAAGATGATGAACTCCCACGCCGCCCGCGTGTGCATCTCGGTGCCGGCAGCGCGTTCGGTCTTTGAGCGCGAAGGTGACCCTGACCACGTGCTCATGACCGGCAACCCCGTACGTCGCTCGGTGATCGAGGGCGATCGCGCTCGCGGCCGCAAGGCACTTGGTGTTCCCGAGGACGCTACGCTGCTGCTCGTCTTTGGCGGTTCACTTGGCGCCCAGCACCTCAACGAGCGCGTGGCTTCGCTCAAAAACGAGCTGCTTTCGCGCAAGAACCTCTATGTGTTGCATTCGACGGGTGCCGACGGCTTTGAGGAGACCGAGCGCGCTTTGGCGCTGACGCCCGAGGAGGCGAAGCGTTACCGCGTCCAGTCTTACATCGACAACATGGGCGATATGCTGGCTGCTGCCGATTTGGTGCTCTCGCGTTCGGGCGCATCGAGTGTGGCCGAGATCGCTGCGCTCGCCGTACCTTCGGTGCTCGTGCCGTATCCGCATGCGACGGCCGACCACCAAACCACCAATGCCCGTTATCTGGTCGACGCCGGGGCCGGCGTGCTCTGCGCCGATGCCGATATCGACGGTTTTGCCTTTGCCGATGAACTGCTGCACCTGGTCGATGACGCGGCGGCGCGCGACGCCATGCGTCAGGCGGCGCGTGGTCTGGCTCAGGATAGGGCCGCCGCTCTTCTGGCGGATGCGGTAGAGGGTTTGCGTTAGTTAGACGGGATATCGTCGGTCGCCCTCGCGCTGATGCGGTAGGTGCGGTACAGTTAACGGGTTACAGGCAGTGTTTACGCAAGGAGTACACGAGCACATGGCTGATTCCCAGACTGCAACCTCCGCGCCCGAGTTTAAGAGCGCCCACTTTATCGGTATCGGCGGCGCCGGCATGAGCGGCATCGCCCTCGTTCTGCACGAGCGCGGTTATGCCGTTACCGGCTCCGACCTTAAGACGTCACGTTATATCCGCCAGCTTACCCGCGCTGGTGTGAAGGTGCATGTGGGCCATGAGGCCGCCACGATCGACGAGGTCAAGCCCGACGTGGTTGTTGTCTCCACCGCTATTCCGGAGTCCAACCCCGAACTCGTGCGCGCTCGCGAGCTTGGTATTCCCGTGTGGCCCCGTGCCAAGATGCTCTCTGCTTTGGGCCACGGCTACACCACCGTCGCTGTTGCCGGCACGCATGGCAAGACCACCACGTCTTCGATGTGCGCCACCATGCTCGACCGCATGGGTCTGGATCCGAGTTTCTTGATCGGTGGCATCGTCGAGGGCTATGACACGAACGGCAAGAACGGCTCGGGCGACTACTTTGTCGCCGAGGCCGACGAGTCCGACAGCTCCTTCCTGTTCCTGAACCCCAACGTAGTCATTGTGACCAACGTCGAGGCCGACCACCTCGATCACTACTCGGGTATCGAGGAGATCGAGGCGACTTTCGCCAAATTCATGAGCCTGGTGGGCGAGGACGGCACCGTCATCGTCTGCGGTGAGGACCCGCATCTGGTCGAGCTCGCCAAGTCGACCGGTCGACGCGTGCTTTCCTACGGCTTTGCCGAGAGCAACGACATCGTCTGCATGCACCCGGATGTCAAGGGCATCCAGAGCGACTTTATCGTTCGCTTTGAGGACGGCACTGAGCACGCTGTGGAGATCAAGAGCAATCCCGGTCGCCACAACATGCTCAATGCCACGGCGGTGCTCACCGTCGCCCATGTCCTGGGCCTTGACATCGACGCCGCCGCCAAGGCGCTCTCGAGCTTTGAGGGCGTCCGCCGTCGCTTTACCCACGTGGGCGATATCGATGGCATCACCGTGGTCGATGATTACGGCCATCACCCCACCGAGATCAAGGCGACGCTTGCTGCTGCTTCGTCGCTGGGCTACAAGCACGTCGACGTCGTGTTCCAGCCGCACCGCTATTCGCGCCTGCAGGCCCTGTGCGACGACTTTGCCGATGCATTTGCCAATGCCGATAAACTGCTGCTGATTGATGTGTTCTCGGCTGGCGAGATGCCCATTCCGGGCGTCACCTCTAAGATGCTCGCCGATACCGTGCGCGCCAAGCATCCTGGCAAGGAGGTCGTGTACTGCTCCAGCCGTCTTGAGCTCAATCAGGAGCTCGAGCAGATGGTGGGCGCGGGCGACCTGCTGCTCACTATGGGTGCCGGTGACGTTACGACCGTCGGTCCCGAGTTTATCGAGTATCTGACTGCCAAGAAAGACGCTTAAGTCTAATGGGTCTGTTTAACGCCGTCATGGCGCTCTCGGGTATGATCGACACGGATGTGATCGAGGACGAGCGCCTTGCGCGTCATACGAGCTATCGTATCGGCGGCAAGGCCGACCTCTTTGTGACGTGCCATAGCTATCATGCCCTCCGCCGCGCCGTGGCGGTGCTCGATCGCGAGCAGGTGCCGTGGGTCATCATCGGCAAGGGCTCCAATCTGCTGGTTGCCGATGGCGGTTATCGCGGTGCCGTCATTTCGCTCGGACGTGAGTTTCGGCGCACGGTTGTTGCCGATGACGGTTGTACGCTGACGGTCGGTGCGGGCGTGATGTTTGCGCGCCTGGTCAACGATGCCCTGTCGCGTAGCCTCTCGGGCCTTGAGTTTGCCGTTGGCATCCCTGGCTCGGTTGGCGGTGCGATATCTATGAATGCAGGCACACGGACCGAGTGGATTGGCTCGCTGGTTGAGGATGTCGTAACGTTTGACCCGGCATCTGGTATCAAGCATTATGCGGGGTCCGAGATCACTTGGGGCTACCGCGAATGTAGCCTTCCCCGCAATGAGATCATCCTCGAGTGCGTGCTCAAGCTTAAACCGGCGCCCAAGGCCGACATTCGCGAGTGCATGGAACGGTACCTGACGAGGCGCAAGCGTACGCAGCCCATGGGTCGCGCATCCTGCGGGTCAGTCTTTCGCAACCCGCCCGATGCGAGTGTGGGCAAGCTTATCGAGGATTGTGGATTAAAGGGTTTTTCGATTGGCGGCGCGGAAGTTTCGCCCGTTCACGCTAATTTTATCGTTAATAACGGAACTGCCTCGGCCGATGACGTTGCCGCGGTTATCAGACATGTGCACGGAAAGGTGAGGGAGGCGTATGGCATCGAGCTCAGACCGGAAGTTAAATTCCTCGGCTTCTAGAGCATCGAAACCTACCTTCCGCCGCGCCGGAGGGCGTTCCGGCGCGCCTGCCAAACCTCAACGCAATACCGTCGCGCACTCTAAGTCTGTCGGGCATGCTCGACAGGCCGGGCGTCCGGTCGTCGGCTCTCAGCTCGGTAATCGTCCGGCCGCAAAAAAGTCCTCGCGTCCCTCGGTGACGCCTAAGCCTGTTATGGGCGCCAAGCCTGCCCGTCCCATGGCAACTCCTAAGCCCTCGACGGGAACTAAGGCGGCGCGTCCGGGTCGCACGCTGGGCGCATCGAAACCGCGCTCGCTGACATCGGTGCCGGCTACCGCCAAGAAGCCTTCGGGTAAAAAAGGCGTCAACCCGTTGTCTTCACTTGGGGCGATGGCAAATAAAACGTCAGACGCCGCTTCTCTCGTTACAGGCAAAGGCAAAATCGTGGGCGGCGTTCTGGCCGTCTTGGCCGTGTTCGTCGTCGTTGCCATCGTGGTGATCAACTCTGGATTGTTTACCGCCACTGATATTCAGATTCAAGGCAGCGAGCATGTGACGAAGCACGATGCTATCCAGCTGATCGATTTGCCCGAGGGAACATCGCTTTTTAACGTCGATCCCGACCAGATTACCGAGGACCTCAAGCAGAACCCGTGGGTCTCGGGCGTGGATGTCCAGCGTCAGTTCCCGCATACGCTCATCATTACGCCTATGGAGCGCAAGGTCATCGCAATTGCCTATATCAGCTCCGATGACCTTGCCTGGGCCATCGGGGATGATGACACCTGGATCGCCCCGCTGTCGACGTCGGTCGAAGTGGATGACCAGGGCAACGTCATCACGACGGGGCAGGGCTCAAATACCCTGACCGGCATTGATGCCGCGCTGGCGCTCGCTAAGCACTATGGCGCGGTGTTGTTGACTGATGTCTCGGCGGATGTCGCTCCGGTTTCCGGCCAGGCGGTGAGCTCCAAGGCCGTTAAGGCTGGCTTGGATTATGTGCGTGGTTTTTCGAGCGAGTTCTTGGGACAAGTCAAGGATATTTCCACGCCTTCGGTCGAAGCCATCTCGGCAAACCTCAATAACGGCATTGAGGTGTCGCTGGGCGATTCGAACGATATCGTCAAGAAGGAGCGCGTAGTCACCAAGCTGCTTTCGCAGGTAGAGGGCGTAACGTATATCAATGTGCGTTCTCCGGGTAACTATACATTTAGGAACGCTCCGACCTCGTAGCGCTGGTTGATGCTTTGTTGAGGGGCCATACCACGCCGTTTATCTGGTTTGTTTGGTTTTCACGGTCAATTATTTGACTGATACGTTCATAATGTGCAAACATAATACGGTTTACCTTTGCATTTACTTTCAACCTGAAGGTTAATGTGCGCAGGGGTCGACCCATGCTATGGCTATAACCTTTGTTCGGAGGACCGACATGCACGAGACAGAGATCAACAACTACCTTGCCGTCATTAAGGTGGTCGGCGTCGGCGGCGGCGGTACCAACGCGGTCAATCGAATGATCGAAGAGGGCATTCGCGGCGTCGAGTTTGTTGCCATCAACACCGATGCTCAGGCACTCGCGATCTCTGATGCCGATATCAAGGTGCACATCGGCACCGACCTTACCCGCGGC
>CAJLLN010000017.1:0-19606 GCA_905207495.1 uncultured Collinsella sp.
CAGGCCACGACATCGGCCACGCTCGTACCCTCGAGCATGCGGAAGTTGATATTGACCCACATATCTTGCGGCATTACGTTGGCACCGGTACTGCCGCCCTCGATTTGCGTGGGCGCACAGGTGGTGGTCACAAGCGGGTACAGCTTTTTGCTGGCAAGGCAGTCGCGCACGATGGCATCCTTGCTGGCAGCAATCTCGTCTGCGGTATAAAGCCCCAGCTCGACGAGCTGCGCGGCAAGCAGATCGGTCACACGCGCCGGCCACTCGATATCGCAAATCGCGGCAATAGCGCGGCTGAGCACTTCGAGCGACGTGCCACCGTAAGGGTTGGAAGAATGCCCGCCCTCGCTCTTCGTCCTGAGCACGATATCGGCATAGCCCTTCTCGGCAAGATCGGCATGCATAAGCCAACCCTCGCCTGCGCCGTACTCGGCAGCCTCAACGATACGATAGTCGCCCTCGTCAATCAGGTACTCAAGCTCAACGCCGCGCTCCTCGAGCACGCGGCCAATGGCACCCGCGCCGCACTGCGTGGTCTCCTCATCCTGGCCAAAGGCCAGCAGCAGGGTTCGTTCGTGTTGCCAGCCGTGCGCCAGCGCATACTCAACGGCCTCCAGGATGCCTGCGACCTGGTCTTTCATATCGATGGCGCCGCGACCCCAAATATAGGTGTCGTCCACGCGCCCGCTAAAGGGATTGTGCGTCCAGTCTGCCTCGGTGCCCGGCACCACGGGAACCACGTCCATGTGGCCCATGAGCATGACCGGCTTGAGGACGGGGTCGATGCCGGCAAGCGTCACGAGCAGCGAATGGTCGATGAGCTCAACCTCGCCCGCCGCAAACACGCGCGGCCAGGCCTGCTGCATATAGGCGCGCAGGTCGGCAAACGCCTGCCAGTCCACCGTCTGGGCATCCATGCTCGAGATGGTCGGAAACGACAGCACGCGGCCCAAGCGCTCGCACGCACCAGCCTCGTCTATATCGGCAAAATCGTCCTCATGCGCAAAGAAGCGCCAAACCTCGGCCATGCCTTCCTCCAAAAACAACGTGGCAAAGAGGCAGTCCCTTTGCCACGTTCGCTTGCATTATTTGTCGTTGAGATAACGCGAGAGGAACTCGCGGGTGCGCTGGAGCTTGGGGTTGCCAAAGAGCTCGGCCGGCGCGGCATCCTCGAGCACCACGCCCTGGTCCATAAAGACCACGCGGTCGGACACGGTGCGCGCGAAGGCCATCTCGTGGGTAACGACGACCATGGTCATGCCGTCGGCGGCGAGCTTGCGCATAACGTCGAGCACCTCGCCCACGATCTCGGGATCGAGCGCGGAGGTAGGCTCGTCAAACAGCATGATCTGCGGGTTCATGCACAGGGCACGCGCGATGGCAACGCGCTGCTTTTGGCCACCGGACAGGCGGCCGACCGCGGCATGGGCGAATTTTTCGAGTCCCACGCTCGCCAGATGCTCCATCGCGACCTGTTCGGCCTGATCTTTGCCCATCTTTTTGAGCGTGACGGGCGCGAGCGTGCAGTTGTCGAGCACATCCATGTTGTTGAACAGGTTGAAGCCCTGGAACACCATGCCGATGTCCTCGCGCAGCTTGTTGATGTTGCAGCGCTCGGCCGTGAGATCCTGGCCGTGGAACCAGATGTGACCCGTGTCCGGAGTCTCGAGCAGGTTGAGGCAACGCAGCAGCGTCGACTTACCCGAGCCCGAGGCGCCGATGATGGTGACGACCTCGCCGGGGCTAACGGCCAGGTCGATGCCCTTGAGCACCTCGAGCGAGCCAAAGCTCTTGCGCAGGCCCTCAACGCGGATGAGCGGCTCTTTGGTTTGCGCGGCCGCAGCGCCGGTAGTAACGGTATCTGCCATGATGAATCTCCTCGTCTTGCGCCTAGTTGGAGCTGGGCAACGTGGCCGGAGCCTCGGCACCGAGCTTTTTGCCAAAGGCCTCGAGCAGGCGGCTCGCCACGAGCGTCAGGATCAGGTAGACCACGAGCGCCACGCAGTAGACTTCCATCTGGCGATAGTACACGCCAGCGACCGTGGTAGTAGCGTACATAAGGTCGAACACGCCGATGACCGAGAGCACCGACGAATCCTTGATGTTGATGATGAGCTCGTTGGTGAGCGCCGGAATCGCGTTTTTAATGCCCTGGGGGAACACGACTTTGCGCATGGCCTGCCACTGCGACAGGCCCAGCGATCGCGCCGCCTCGGCCTGGCCGGGGTCGATGGACTCGATGCCGCCGCGCAGGACCTCCATCATATAGGCGGTGGAGTTGAGCGAAATGGTGACGAGGCCCGCGGTAAAGGTGCTCCAGATCTGGTTGGCCTGCGCCGTCTCGAAGCCCATGCCGCGCAGAACGGTAAAGCCCGCGTAGTAGATGAGCAGGCCCTGCACCATCATGGGCGTGCCGCGTACGATGGTGGAGTAGACGGTCGCAAAACCTCGGCCGATGCTCTTAAAGAAGCGCGTGAGGTCATTGTCCACGCGGTCGAACGTCTGGATACGCAGGAACACCAGCAACAGCGCCAGGAAGAAGGCGATGATGGTGCCAAAAAACGCGAGCGCGATGGTGATCTGAATGCCGCGGATAAAGAAGTCGCCACTCTTGTAGGTCATGTAGACCAGGCTCGACAGAAAGTCGCTGGGATTGGAGTCCGAGACAATGCTCACCCGCACCAGATCGATAAACGACATGACGCAGCGGTCCACGAAAAAGATCGCCGCGATGGCGACCACGACGTAGCTGCCTAAGCGTGCGCCACGACGGAAACGCTCGGATGCGAACGGCGACTTTTCGCGATAGTCACTCCAGTGCATGAGCTTGGTGACCAGCGCCGCCGTCGACACGACGAGCCAGGCCCACAGGATCGCCCAAAGGCAATCTTGGAACACGCCCGTGGGGGCCAAGAAGCTCAGCGGCGTGGGGTTGCGCTGGCTAAACGCCAGGCCGAGCGCCGCGATAACGCTCGTGCCTAGGTATACATAACGGTGGTCGGCCTTGATAAAGGAGGCCAGGCGATTGATGGTTTTCATGCTGCCTCCCTATGCCGGCTGACGGTCGAGGCACGCGTCCCACATTTGGTCGCGCTCCTCTTGGCTAATGCCCTTGAGTGTCTTGTCGATGAGCTTAAGGAGTTTGTCCGAACCCTTGCGGCAGCCGACGTTTGCCGCGACCTCCTGCTTAAAGCCCTCGCCCTCGGCAAAATGAATGGGGACGATGCCCGGGTTTTGGGCCATATAGCCCTTCTCGTTCTCGGTGTTATAGGTCACGGCGTCGCACGTGCCCTGCAGCAGGTTCGAAAACACCGTGGGAACCGAATCGACCGGGTTCTTGTGGACAACGCCCGGAATCTCGTCGATGACGGTATCGAGCATGGTGTCCTTTTGGCCGAGCACCGTAGCGCCGCTAAAGTCGCTGAGCTTGGTCGCGTTTTGGTAGGGCGAGCCCTCTTTTACGAACAGGCCAAAGTAACCGATAAAGTACGGATCGGAGAAGCCAACAGACTCCTCGCGCTCGGGCGTGGCGCTCATGCCGGCGATGATGAGGTCGATCTGGCCGTTGTTGAGCGAATCGATAAGACCCGAGAAGCTCTGCTTGACGGCAACGGGCTCGCCACCGAGGGCTTTGCAGACGATCTTGGCGATCTGCACGTCGTAGCCATCGGCATAGGCACCCTGCACGTTGTCGATGGGGATGGTGTATTCACTGGCTTCGGAAACCTGCCAGTTGTACGGGGCGTAGGCCGCCTCCATGCCGATGCGGATCTTGTCCTTGCCGATCACGGAATCGGACAGGTCGTCGCGACCGCCGCCCGTCGTGGGCTGAACCACCTTGAGCGTGGACGGGCGCTGACAGCCGGCGAGCGCGCCGGCGACGACGGAAGCGCTCGCAGCGAGAGCGCTACCCAAAAAGATGCGACGGCTGCATACCGGCTGGGTCTGCGCATCGCACTGTTGGGGAGAATGCATAATCCGCCTTCCCTGTTGAATCGTATGCTGACGACTTAACAGGATACCGCTCAGCGCTACCTCCAGCAAATGCATATATAAATGCATATATGCAAGTTTACGAACAGAAAACGATTGGTAGTCGCTGGGGACGTTCTTAAACGACTAGTCAAACAAGAACGTCCCCAGCGACTAGGCATGAAAAAGGCAAGGCATGGACCTTCTGGTCATACCTTGCCTTTTGAATGACAAATTGTCGCTCTGGGTGGCGCGCAGCGTCGACCGGCCCGCCGTTCGTCAGAACGGCGGAACCTCTAGAGCAAAGTGACGCTAAAGCTGCGGACGTCCGTCTCGCCCGGCGCCAGCGTAATGGTGTTGGCCTTGTGCTCAAAAACGTCGTCCTCGGTGTCCATGGTGGTGTGACCGGTCCAAGGCTCGAGTGCCACAAACGGAGCGTCGTTGGCGGCAGACCACACGCCAATGTACTTAAAGCCCTCAAAGTCGATCTTGACGCCGTGGCCCGACTTGCGGCCGCGCAGCGTGAGCGTGGAGCCCGGGGTATCGGTGAACATGATGGCGTCGTTATCGAAGCTGCGGTGCGTGATGGGCAGCACGTCCGAGTTATCGGGAGCCTTGTAGCTACCCTCGAACGTCATGAGGCCATCGGGCGTGATGATGGGGGCCTCGTTGGTCCAAGCCTCGGTAAATGCCAGCTCGTAATCCTCGAACGCCTCGTCCTCGGCACCGGGAGCAGGTACGTTAAATGCGGGGTGGCCGCCCACCGAGAACGGCAGGTCCACGTCGCCGGTATTGGTGACGGCAAAGGTCTGGGTAAGTGTGGCGTCACCAGTCAGGGCATAGGTCATGTTGAGCTTAAAGTGGAACGGAAAGGCCTTGAGCGACTCGGGCGTGTCGGTGATCTCGTACGTTACCGAGGAGCCGTCCTCCGAAACCTCGACCAGCTTGTGCTCGACGATGCGCGCGAGGCCGTGGCGCGGCATCTCGCAGGTGCCAGCCGCAGACGTCGCCGTGTTGTTGCGCAGCGAGCCCACAATGGGGAACAGGATGGGCGCATGCTTGCCCCAAAAGGCGGGGTCGCCCTGCCACAGATACTCGTTGCCGTTGAGGGCAAGGCTCGTGAGCTGGGCGCCCATGGAATCGATGGCCGCGGTGAGGCTGCCGCGCTTGATGGTAGTGACGGTAGACATGCTACTTCCTCCAAAAGTAAACAATAGTGTCGAGGGCTATTGTCCCACTCTTGGCGGCGGGGTTGAGCGACAGGCGCAGTTATTGAGCAATAGCGTAAAGGTCAAACCCGCCCTGCGGAGTGCTATCGACCGTATCGGGCGCCTGCGAGTTAAAGCTCACGGGAACCATGCGCTTTGAGGCGCGGAAGCGCGTGCCGTCGGTGGCGACGGGCGGTTCGTCGACGGTGAGCTCGTAGTCGCCGGGCTTGAGCTCGATGCCGTCACCAGCGGAATTGACGTATTGATACTCGTCAATCGTCTGCCCTTTGAGCGTACGCCCCACGATGTGGATGAGCATTTGGCTGTCGCCACGCGCGGTGTCCCACATCGCGCCGTCCTTGACCTCGACCGACACATGTACCGAGCGCGTGCGGCTGAGCGATTGCTCGACAGACATCTCGACCTTGGCGGCGTCTTGACGCTGCTGCTCGACATGGCTCCAAACGCTACCGATTGCCGAGCAGGCGATAACGCCGGCCATGAAGGCGATAAGGATGGGGCCGAGCGGAGAGCGACGTCCTGCATCTTCCTCGCGAGACAGATTGGGGCGTCGTGTGGGCGCGGGCGCCTGAGCGCCCTGCGAGGGCACGTCGAGAATACTGAAGGATGCCGTGCTGTCGGGGTCGATGGTGTGACGCGGCTGCGGGGTCTTTGCCGGCGAGATTGACATGTCAGCTGGCTCGCCGAGCGTGGCCGTAGCGTCGGCCTTGGCCTCGTCTGCCTCGGCCTGGGCCCAAGCTTGTTCGAAGGTCAGGGGCTCAACGGGGTCGAGGGCGGCGTCCGAGTCGGCGGCGACGTCGTTGCCGGTCTCGTCCTCGTCGCTCGACACGTCACGCGACGTGGGCTCGTCCCACTCCTCGTCCGGAGCCTCACCCTCGCTATACCACCATTCAAAGTTATCGATATCCATACGGGGCGCCCCTTAGGCCTCGCAAATAAACACTCGCTAGTCTTATACCCCCAGACGGCACGGCGGCTCGCCGGCACAGATAGGAAAACCATCACAACATTCGACGCTTTTCCTCGATTTCGAGATTTTCGCCGAATGTTGTGACGGTTTGGGCGGCAGCCACGCCGCGAATGTGACAAAGAGACTGTCCCTTTGTCACATTCTGTTAGAGTTGCAGGGATTGAATCCCGCTTATTCATGCGACATTGGAGTGACAACCTTGACCGCCGCAACCACGCCAAAAAGTAAGTCAACCGCCGCCGCGCTCTCCCCCGCGCGCACCAAGCTCTGCCTGGCGCTGCTCGTGTTGTTAGGCTTTTCGCTCGGCTGCTCCGAGTTCGTGGTCATCGGCATCGAAAGTGACTTGGCGACGGAACTCGGCGTATCGCTTGCCACCGCAGGCCAACTTATTAGCGTGTTCGCACTGATCTACGCTATCTCGACGCCGGTGCTCGCGCTCAGCACGGGGCGTTTTCGCCGCTACCAGCTGCTCGTGTGCTACAGCATCGTCTTTGTGCTCGGCAACCTGGTCATGGCGTTGGCGCCCAACTTCCAGGTGCTGTTCATCTCGCGCATCATCCTGGGCTCCGTCTCGGGCGCACTGCTCGCCGTGGGCGTGACGTATATCCCCGAGCTGCTGTCCCCGCAGCAGACCTCACTCGCCATCTCGGTGGTGTACGGCGCGTTTTCCGTGGCAATGATCTTTGTCACTTCGATCGGCAAGTTTGTGGCCGACACGCTCGACTGGCACGTGGCCATGTACGGCACGCTGACCTTTGCCGTTCTGATCTGCGGAGCGCTCGTGGCGTTTATGCCGCGCGCTGGGCAAACCGACGAGCCCGCCACCTTTCGCGAGCAGGCGGGTCTGCTACGCGAGCCGAGCATCATCACCGGTATGCTCATCTTCTTGTTTGGCGTGGGGTCGGTCTATGTGTTCTACGGCTACGTGACGCCCTATCTGGAGCAGGTGTTGGGTATGGGCACGGTCGAAGCCAGTACTACGCTCATGGCCTACGGCGTGTTCTGCCTGATCTCGAACATCCTGGGCGGATGGATCGATGCGCGCTTTGGCATGAAGGCGCTGCTTGTGACGTTTGTGCTGCAGGCTGTGGCGTTGCTCGGGCTGTTTGCTGTGGGCGGTACCATGCCGCTCGCGCTGGTCTTTGTCTTTAGCTTGGCGATGCTCATGTACCTGTTCTCGGTGTCGTGCATCACGCACTTTATGGACGTGGCTCGCAGCCGCCATCCCAAATCGATGGTACTCGCGAGCTCGGTAGAACCCATGGCGTTTAATGTCGGCATTTCGTTTGGCACCGCGGTGGGCGGTGCCGTGGTAAGCGGAGCTGGCATTGCATATGTAGGCGCAGTGGGTGCCGCGTTCTCGCTTGTGGCCTGGGTGCTTACGCTGGTGACGATTAAGTTGGCTCGCTGGGAACGCAAGAGGGCGATAACGCAGGCGTAGATGCGATACTCGAGCTCGATGATGGCGATCGAAAGGAAACCGCATATGCAACGCGTACTGTTTATCTGCTATGGAAACATCTGTCGCTCGACGATGGCTGAGTCGGTGTTTACCGAGCTGGTGCGTCGCGCTGGACGCGAGGCGGAGTTTGTCATTGATTCCGCTGCGACTTCGACCGAGGAGATCGGCAACCCGCCGCATCATGGCACGGTCGCCAAGCTGCGCGAAGTCGGGATTCCTGTCGTTGCCCACCGTGCGCGCCAGGTGCGTCGCGCAGAGTATGGCAACTGGGATCACATTGTCTACATGGATGCTGAGAACGCGCGTGGCCTGCGTCGCATCTTTGGCGACGACCCCGACGGCAAGGTTACACGCTTGCTCGATTGGACCGATCGCCCCGGCGACGTAGCCGACCCCTGGTACACCGGCAATTTCGACGCCACCTACCGCGATGTACTCGCCGGTTGCACCGCTATGCTCGAGCAGCTGTAGGCGCTCGGGCGGCGCGGGCACACGGGCCACACCATCGGCATAAAACGAGCGTGGATTTTCTCCCACTTTGAGCGTTCAAGTGCGCTCTATACGGAAGAAAATCCACGCTCATGAATGTGGCAAAGGGACTGCCCCTTTGTCACATCCGGGACTGGCCCTAGACCGGCTTGACCTCCAGCTTAATCCCCTTGGCACAGGAGTCGCCCAAAACATCCGAAAGGGCCCAGGTCGCATATAGCGGCAAATAGAGAACCGCTCCGTCGCGCTCAACGTTGCCTCTCGAGAAAACAATCCCGAGCCTTACGCCATATTCAGCCGTATCAAGCACATGACCGAGCGCAGCGTGCGCGTGGTAATAGGAGCCCGATTTAACCTCGATCGGAACAGCCGTCCCATCCGGTCCATCGACCACAAAGTCCACTTCACCGCGCTTTTTTGTCTGATAGTAGTAAAGCTGGCGATTTTGGGCAGCCAGCTGCTGGGCCACCACGTTTTCGTAAATGCCGCCCAGATTGGGCTCCTTGCTATCAAGATACGCCGCTTGGGCGACTCCAACGGGGTAGCGCGCCATCAACATGCCCGTATCCGATTGATATAGCTTGAACTGCGATGGCCGTGCCGTCTTGAGCAGGGGCGATTTTGGCTCGGTTACGATATCGGCTTTGAGAGCAACGCCGGCATCGACAAGCCATACAAAATCTCGCTGATACTTCTCGTAGTGAGCCTTGGGGTCAATGGAATTGAGCACGAAGCGCTTGTTTTCGCCCTCGAGCATAATAGGGAGCTGATCGTAGATGCTCTGCACCTGAAGGGCTCGCCCGCTTGCATACTTGGAGATATCCCGTCGGTACTGTTCGTTGAGCTCTGACTGCAGCTGACGAACAGAGGCAAGGTCGCCCCGCGTGTCAAGGAAACGCTGCACGACCTCTGGCATTCCGCCGACAACGGTATAGGTCCTGAAGTTTGCCATCATCGCGTCATGAATGTAACCAGGAATGGGCTTCTCGTTGATGCACGCGTCGCGTATCGTTTGGCGAGCCCCTTCGCTCACCCCGATTGCCCAGCAAAACTCCTCAAAATCGAGCGGGAACATCCTAAGCTCGTGGACATACCCCACGGGATAGGACCTGACGCCCTTGAACTGGGTCCCGAGCATTGACCCCGAAAACGCCCAGCGGCACCTCCCGTCCTCAACAAGGAACTTTGCCATCGTCATGATGTCGGGGGCCTCTTGGACCTCATCGATAAACACGAGCGTTTTGCCTGGTGCAATCGACTTTCCCGAAAGAAGCGTCACCCTACTGATGAAATCATCGGCATCCCGCGCCTCGAGAAGCGCATCTTTTGCCTGGCGATTTTCCATGAGGTTAAGCTCGATGTAGGTTGCATGGTTGGCTTTGCCAAATGCGCGAATCGAATAGCTTTTGCCAATCTGGCGAGAACCCGTAATGAATAAGGCCTTTTGCTCGGCAGACTTCAGCCAGCGCTCCAGCTCTGCAGCTATTTTCCTGCGCAGCATAGGCTCTCCCCTCAGTGTCATCAAATGAAATGCAAAGTTTTATACGCTTGATTATCGATGAAACGCAGAATTTTTAGAACCTAAAATCGGATGAAATGCAGAGATTTGAGATTACAAGCATAATAGAAGGGGCACCACCGGCGAATGTGACAAAAGAACTGTCCCTTTGTCACATTGCGCTCGACTACTCGTCGACGATCTCGGCAAGCCAGACGTTCAGCGTATCGACCTCGGGACAGCAGAACTTTGCCGTACCAGGCTCGTTGCCGGGCACGGTTCCGCCATAGCGCAAGATATCGATATAGGGAAAGCCCACATGGCAGGCCATGGCGCACATCTTGCCGCGATCTCGGTCGAAGTCAAAAACGTCGCCCGGCTTGTGCCCGTGATGGCAGCGGCATGTGCCCAACTGGTCCACGCAGCTAATGCGAATACGTGGGCGCCTGCCGCGCGGGGCACCGAGCGGCTTGTTCTCGCCCGCCGCCTCGGTACTGCTCTCGTCGGCGTTACTCATGGTCAATCACATCCAGGCAGGCCTCGATGGGAAGGCCGGCCGACTTGTCCTCTTGGTCGGCATTGCGCTCGATGAGCTCCGCTACCACGCGCATGGCATCGCTCGTCGCGCGCTGAAGGCTCCAACCGGCCATAACGCGGCCGACGAGCACCGCCGAGAACGTGTCGCCCGTGCCCGGGAAATAAACCGGAATGAGCTCAAAGGGAATCGTAAAGTACTCCCCCGCCACATGGTCGTAACCGATAACCGCGTTCGTTCCATTGACTACGGCGCTCGTAATGACCACGGACCTGGCACCCAGCTCACGCACGGCGTCCACAAGGGCGCGGGCCTCATCGGGCGTAATCTGCTCGGCGATAGGCCTATCGGTGAGCAGGCACGCCTCGGTATAGTTGGGCACCGCGTAGTCTGCGCACTCCAGCAGATGCCGCATAAGGCCAATCGTGGACTCGGGCACGCCCGCATAGAGCTTGCCGTTGTCGCCCATGATGGGGTCGACAAACACCTTGGTGCCCTTTTGCGCACGGCGGTGGCAAAAGTCCGAGATGATACGCGTCTCTTCCTCGGTCACGATAAAGCCGGTCGAGATGGCGTCGAACTCAAAGCCGAGCTCCTCCCAGATAGCGAGGCTTTGGCGCACGTACTCCGTGGTGTCGTGGATGTAGAACTTGGGATAGTTGAGCGTATCGGACACAAGTGCCGTCGGCAGGTTATGGATACGGTAGCCCATGTGCGACAGCACCGGCAGCATGGCAGAAAGCGCGACCTTGCCGTAGCCGCACATATCGTTGATCAGCAGCAGCTGAGTGTTCTTCATGAGTGTCCCCCTTGGTTCGGGCGCGGCGCGGCAGCGCCACAGTGCGACTAAGTGTAGCGCAGGGAACGTTGTGAGCGGAGTCGAGCGGCACGAAGGGCAAATTGTTGCGGAAAGGTTACGGAAAATGATCCCTTTTCCTCCGTCCCTAAGCTAGTCGTTGGGTGTTCTTAAATGACTAGTCAAACAAGAACGTCCCCAACGACTACCGAAGCGGACCGTGGCGGAATCACAGGTTGAGGACGGACAGCGAAAACGCTCCTAGGCGAGCAAGGTGGCGTGAAAGAGGAGGGCATAGGCCTTGTGGCCATGCCCGACGATTGAACGCCAGATTGCCGCTTAGGAGCGTTTGCAGCGTCGGCCGGTTACGGCGTTTGGTAAAACGCCGTAACTATAAGGTCATGCCGCCGAAGTTGAAAGGCAGATTGCTGCTCTGGCGGGTTTGCAGCGTCGAGCCGTTACGCGGTTTGGTAAAACCGCGTAACCACTAGTTTGGTACCTTGACATTCATTTCTCATGCTCCTAGATTGGTTAGGCACAAAACAATTCCACTACCTAACTAAAGAAAGGAGCAACACTAATTCATGTGCGATGAACCTCTTAACCTTTGTTCGCACGAGCCCGACGGCGACCCGTCACAGCCGGCGGATGCACCCGAAGCGGTTAGCTCAGAAGACAAGCTTGCCAAGCGCATCCTCAATGGCCTGGGCTTTTGCGGCCATTACATGCATTTTCATGGCGGAGGCGTGTCCGGCAAGGCGCCCATCATCTGCCTGCTGGCCAAGCAACCCGGCGGCGAGATGTCGCAGCAGGAACTCGGCATGCACTTTGACCTCAAGCCGGGGTCGCTTTCCGAGATCCTGTCCAAGCTCGAGCTCAACGGCCTCATCGAGCGCAGCCGTAACCCCAAGGATCGACGGCAGCTCACCATTCGCCTGACCGAAACCGGCCGGGAAAACGCCCGCATCGACCAGGCGGCCCGCATCCGCTTTAGAGAACAGGCCTTTGGTGCCCTCACCCACGACGAGCGCGAGCAGCTCGCCGAAATGCTCGAGAAAATCCGTGTAACCTGGGAGGAACTGGATGATTAAAACCCTCATGGGCAGCATCCGCGACTATATGAAAGTCACTGTTGCCACGCCATTGCTCGTGCTTGGCGAGGTGCTCTGCGAGATGCTGATTCCATTTATCACCGCCAACCTGATCGACGCCATCAAAGACGGCACCACCGTAGCCGAGATGCTTCCCACCGCAGGCTTTTTGGTGCTCATCGCGCTGACGTCGCTTGCTTTTGGCGCCGCTGCCGGCGTCACCTGCAGCCATGCGAGCTGCGGCTTCGCCAAGAACCTGCGTCACGACCTGTTCTACAAGATCCAGACGTTCAGCTTTGCCAACATCGATGAGTTCTCGAGCTCCTCGCTCGTCACGCGTCTGACCACCGATATCAACAACGTGCAGCAGGCCTTTATGATGATCATCCGTATCGCCGTGCGCGCGCCGCTGGTATTGATCTTCGCCTTTACCATGGCATTTATCATGGGCGGCAGCGTCGCCATGGTCTACCTGGTCATCATTCCGCTGCTGGGCTTTGGGCTGTTCTTTATCATCTTTAAGGTGCGTCCCATCTTCTCGCGCGTGTTCCACAAGTACGACGCCCTTAACGAGTCCGTCGAGGAAAACGTCACCGGCATGCGCGTGGTCAAGAGCTATGTGCGCGAAGACTTTGAGAAGCAGAAGTTCGCCACCGCCGCGCGCGACGTCCAGATGGACTTCACCCGCGCCGAGAAGCTGCTCGCCTTTAACAACCCCATGATGAACATCTGCGTCAACGGCGCGTTCGTCGTCATCATCTACCTGGGCTCCAAGCTCATCATCACGAGCCAGGGCACCCTGTTCGACGTGGGCCAGCTCTCCTCGATCTTTACCTATGGCTTCCAGATCCTTATGAGCCTGATGCAGCTGTCGATGATCTTTGTCATGGTGACCATGGCCGACGAATCGGCACACCGCATTACCGAGGTGCTTGCCGCCGAACCCACGATCGCTGATCCCGCCGAGCCCGTGCTCGAGGTTGTCGACGGCTCCATCGACTTTGACCACGTGAGCTTTAAGTATTCCGCGCATGCGAAGCGCCAGGCGCTCGACGATATCGACCTGCACATTAAGAGCGGCGAGACCATCGGCATCATCGGCGGCACCGGCTCGGCCAAGTCCACGCTTGTAAACCTCATCGCCCGCCTGTACGACGCCACCGAGGGCACCGTGCGCGTGGGCGGCATGGACGTGCGCGACTACGACTTGGACGCCTTGCGCCACCAAGTGGCCATGGTGCTACAGAAAAACGTGCTGTTTAGCGGCACCATCGCCGAGAATCTGCGCTGGGGCGACCCGAACGCCACCGACGAGGAGGTCCGCGAGGCCGCGCATCTGGCCTGCGCCGACGAGTTTGTCGACGGCTTCCCCAAGGGCTATGACACCTGGATCGAACAGGGCGGCTCCAATGTTTCCGGCGGTCAGAAGCAGCGCCTGTGCATTGCGCGTGCCCTGCTGCGTCGCCCCAAGATCTTGATCCTGGACGACTCCACGAGCGCCGTCGACACCAAGACCGACGCCAAGATTCGCGCAGGGCTGGCAAGCTATCTGCCCAACACGACCAAGCTCATCATCGCCCAGCGCATTAGCTCCGTGCAGGACGCAGACCGCATCATCGTCATGGAGGGCGGCCGCATCGCGCAGATCGGTAACCACGACGAGCTGCTCAAGACGAGCGAGATCTACCGCGAGACCTTTACCTCGCAGAACAAGATGTCTGCCGAGGGCGAAGAGGCCGTCGAGGCCGACACCGAGGCATCCGTAACGCAAGCTCAGACCCAGGAAGGAGGCGAGGCACATGAGTAAGGCAACGACCGCCGAGCGCGCGCTCAACCGCAAGGGCGGCACCATGTCGCGCCTCATCAAGACGCTCTTTGGCTTTTACCCCGTGCTTTTGCCCCTCGTCGTCGCCGGCGTGGTGCTCTGCGCCATCATCAACTCCATCGGCGCGACCTTCCTTCAGAGCGCCCTGCAGATTATTAGCGAATCGTGGCAGTCGGGCGATTGGGAAGCCGCACAGCCCAAGATCGCACAGCTCGTGACCACCCTCGCCTGCATCTACGGCATCGGCATCCTGTCTTCGCTCTTCTGGAACCGCGCCATGGCCATCGTCACGCAGGGCTCGCTCGAGAAGCTGCGCGAGAAGATGTTCAACCGCATGCAGGACCTGCCGATCCGCTACTTCGACACGCACCAGCGCGGCGACATCATGAGCCACTACACCAACGACATCGACACGCTGCGCCAGATGATCAGCCAGTCGCTGCCCAACCTGCTCATGACGGTCATCGTCATCGTCACGGTGTTCTTTATCATGCTGTACTACAGCGTGTGGATGTGCTTGGTCATTATTGCCGGCGTCGCCTTTATGACCTTTATGACCAAGCTGCTCGGCTCCAACTCCGCGCGCTTCTTTATTGCGCAGCAGACCGAGCTCGGCGTTGTCGAGGGCCATATCGAGGAAGTCATGAACGGCCAGAAGGTCGTCAAGGCATTCTGCCACGAGTCTGCCGCCGAAGCCGATTTTGACGAGCGCAACGAAAAGCTCTTCGAGGTCTCGCAGAAGGCCAACATGTACGCCAACATCCTCATGCCCATCCTTATGAACCTGGGCAACCTGCTCTACGTGCTGGTCGCACTGGCCGGCGGCATTTTCCTAGCGCTGGGCGTGCCCAACCTGAGCATCTCGGGCATGGCGCTGTCCATCGCCGTCGTGGTGCCGTTCCTCAACATGACCAAGCAGTTCTGTGGACAGATCGGCCAGATCTCGCAGCAGATCAACGCCGTGGTCATGGGCCTCGCCGGCGCCGACCGTATCTTTGAGCTCATCGACGAGGAGCCCGAAGCCGACGAAGGCTATGTGACGCTTGTCAACGCTCAGGTGAACCCCGATACCTGGCAGCTCGAGGAAGCCGACCACCACACCGGCATGTGGGCGTGGAAGCATCCGCACCGCGCAACCGGCGAGATCGAGTACGTGCCGCTGCGTGGCGACCTGGTCATGGACAACGTCGACTTTGGCTACACGCCCGACCACGAGGTGCTGCACGGCGTGTCCGTGTTTGCCAAGCCGGGCCAGAAGGTCGCGTTTGTCGGCGCCACCGGTGCCGGTAAGACGACCATCACCAACCTCATCAACCGCTTCTATGACATCGCCGACGGCAAGATTCGCTACGACGGCATCAACGTCAACAAGATCCGCAAGGCAGACCTGCGCCGCTCGCTGGGCGTGGTGCTGCAGGACGTAAACCTGTTCACCGGCACCGTGATGGATAACATCCGCTACGGCAATCTGGATGCCACCGACGAGGAGTGCATCGCGGCAGCAAAGCTCGCCGGCGCGGACGACTTTATCACCCGCCTGCCCGACGGCTACGACACGATGCTCACCGGCAACGGAGCACAGCTGTCGCAGGGCCAGCGCCAGCTGATTTCGATCGCACGCGCTGCCGTCGCCGATCCGCCGGCAATGATTCTGGACGAGGCCACGTCGAGCATCGATACCCGCACCGAGGCTATCGTGCAGGCCGGCATGGACAAGCTCATGGAGGGCCGCACGACGTTTGTCATCGCGCACCGCCTCTCCACCGTACGCAACTCCGACGCAATCATCTGTCTGGACCACGGCCGCATCATTGAGCGCGGCAATCACGACGAGCTGATCGCCAAGCGCGGGTATTACTACCAGCTGTACACCGGAGCGTTTGAGCTCGAGTAGGACCGGTTACTGACGGAGGGCGCCCCGAGGGTGGCGGGGCAATTCCTCCGTGCTCAAACATTCTCGCTGCGCTGCGAAACTGCGCGCGGAGGAAATACCCCGCCGCCCCCGGGGCACCCTCCTGCGCACAATCAGCCCGTCACTTAGAGCGGAATAAAAGATTGTGAGCCCCTGGCCGATTGGCCAGGGGCTCGTTTTGTGTGGGGGTATTTTGGCTGGCAGGTGCTGTATATTATTCGTATAATTTATCGTAAGTTCCCGTACATCGATTGGAGCCTTACATGCCTGCCATTAAACCTGTTTCCGATTTGCGCAATTACAACGAGGTGCTCTCCGATGTCCACGAGGGCTCCCCGGTGTTTCTGACCAAAAATGGGCACGGTTGCTACGCTGTGCTCGACATGAAAGATTACGACCGGTTTTGCGCCATCAGCACGCTGATGTCGGAGCTTGAGCGCGGGCGCAGCTCGGGTGATGAGAGCGGATGGGTCTCGTCGGACAACGTCGCCGAGCACTTCCGCCGCAAGGCCGCAAGCCATGCATAGCTGCGCGGTCGTCTACTCTCCGCTGGCTCTGCAAGATCTCGACGACATCTGGGACTATATTGCCGTCGAAAAGGACAATCCCGCAGCAGCGGAGAGAATCGTAGAGGGCATCCTCGCTCGGATAGACCTGCTCTCCAGCTTCCCGGAGTCGGGCACGCCACTTTCATCGATCCATCCCCTACGCTCCGATTACCGGTTCGTGATCTGTGACAATTATCTCGCGTTTTACCGCTATCACCAGAAGGTCTATATCGACCGCGTCCTCCACAGAAAGCGCGATTACCTGCAGATATTGCTTGCCAAATAAAATGATAGCTAATTTGGGACGCTCTCTGAGTGTAGCCGTCAACAGTGGACGCAGCAAAGGAACGCCCCTTTGTCATGCAAAGTCTTTGGAAATCAAAACCACCCCTAAAAGGGGTGGTTTGCTCTTAGGGTATAACCCTTGGATTTCCGGCACGCGTCTAAAGGCGCCGGCCCTCACGGGGTTCGGGCCGCACTGCAGATTGACCCGTGACGGGCCGGTCAAACCGGCGCTATTTACGCCCCGGCCCCCTACCGAAGGGGTCCTCGCACTCCTTGACGCTCAGCCGGTCGATCGCGATGTCGGCCTTCTCCTGCTCCCGGATGTACTTCGCAATGGTGGCCTCGTTCAGGCCGACGGTGGACACGTAGTAGCCCTCGGCCCAGAACTTCCTGTTGCCGAACTTGTACTTGAGGTTGGCGTGCCTGTCGAATATCATCAGCGAGCTCTTCCCCTTCAGGTAGCCCATGACGCTCGCGACGCTGTACTTCGGCGGGATCGCCAGCAGCACGTGCACGTGGTCGGGCATCAGGTGCCCCTCGATTATCTCGATCCCCTTGTACTCGCACAGCTTCCTGAGGATCTCCCCTATGTCGCTCCTGATTTGGTTGTAGATGACTTTGCGCCTATACTTCGGCGTGAACACGACGTGGTACTTGCACATCCACTTCGTGTGCGACAGGCTGTAGGCCTTCTGGGCCATACGCCACCACCGCCCTCTCGACTCGGATTCCTTGCGGCCTGAACAATCGCAAGTGTCCGGCGAGGGGGCGGCTTTGTAAAGCCGTTTAGCCCCACCCGCATAGCGGGTGGTTTCTGATGCGGCGCGCTGCGCGCCCCGCACAGGCTAAAGCCCGTAATCAAAGTGCTCATTGCCCGTGTGGCAATGAGCACTAATTGACGTAGATTAAATATTAGTTCTAACGTGAAACCCTGGAGCTGCTTGAGCAAAGAGGAAATGCCTATAATCAGTCAGCTTCGACTTCATCGGAAGTTGGCTCATCAAGAACAAAAGATGCTGAGCCACCTGTTCGGGTAACTATTCCGCCAAATCCTTGATAAGTTGAGCTGTATACATCATCGCTGGTGTCGCTTTCGATGAGATTAACCTCTCGATTGACGTAGCAGCTGAGGTACGAGTTAGATATGGATTCGTACTTAGTATCGTCATCGGCTCTAAGGAGTGAATACCAGAGCTCCTTTCTGCCCCATGCTGCGGCACCTCCCCCGCTAAGGCTAAGCACCCCAGGATATCCACATGTCGGCAAGCATACTTTCTCATATTCCGTGTTGTTGCCTGTGTCGTCTGTTTGAACCTTAAGCGAATAGGATTTACCCTCTGGTTCCTTTGGCAACGACATAGATTTAAGGTCTTCAAAAAAACGCGAGAAGTAGGCATTTTCAACATTCAAGTCAGGATTATCCGCTGCCTCGGCCTTTAGGTCCTCGTAACTAGAAGAGAGCTCATCGATCACATTTTGCTTTTTGCTTTCAAATTCGTCCTGCGATATGGGCCAATGCTCTTTAGCCATCGAGAGAACTTCTTTATCCGAAAGACCTTCAAGGTCCCTAAATCGAATCACCGAAGAGCCCGTTTCGTCGTATACATTCCAACATGTAACCGTTCCGTCTCCGTTAAATTCAAAGATTGCCGTTATCGATGTGTCTTTAGCAACGCTCTCACGTCCATCTGCATAGTCATTACCAAAAGTGAACCAAAGCCCCTTTTGTTTGAAAGCGTCGGAGGGCGTATACGTCCCCGTCGCTTCAAGCCAATCGAACTGCTCCTTATCTGATGCAGTGTTATCTGCGGAATCGATTGGCCTGTCGTTTGTTGAGCAGCCACTCAAGGGGGATAGCAGCAAACATCCTGCAGCCAATCCCATATGTTTAACGATCTGCCGTCTTGAATAGCACTGCATAGGCACTCCTTTTCTACGTACGTGTAGAAGAAATGGTATCCCCCCCCCCGAAAAGACAACCGTGCTCTGCGGTGAGTTTACCGAGCGGCATCTTATATGTCCCGAGCGGCATCTTTCATGTCATTAGAAAAAGCTGTCGTGTTTTGACGGGGGGTCCTCCGGTGGGAGCTACTCCAGCTCAAACGCTCCGGTGTAGAGCTGGAGTAGCTCCCACCGGAGGCTGGGGCCACGGGGTATAACCTCCGTGCTCAAACATTCTCGCTTCGCTGCGCAACTGCGCGCGGAGGTTATACCCCGTGGCCCCAGCCTCCTGCGCTGCTCCGCTCGAAACGTAAAACTGAAGGTGAAGCATGTAAGGTCTCGGCCTTATGGCCGGGACCTCATTTGTTTGCTGAGATTTTTCTAGGACAGCGAGAGTGGTTAAAAAAAGCCCCGTCCCAAATGAGCTAGTTGAGGAGTTGGGCCATAGCGTTGACGAATTTTTGTACTTGGAGGGTGGGCTCGAGCGGGTAGTGCAAAAAGACCGGCACCTCTCGCCCGCACAGGAACGGTACGCCCACAAAGGCCGGGTGCACGCCCGACCATGCGCCGCAGGTGAGCACCGCGTCGCCCTTTTCCTCCGCCTCGTTAAAGAGCGCAAAGTCAAAGCTGTCCACGTCGATCACGTCCACGCCGCCGTCGGCCAAAAGGTCGATGCGTAGGCTGTCCATGGCATCGTTGCCGTGGCGCAGTACGCGCAGACGCATACCCTCCAGGTCGGCGACCGTAATGCGACTCTTGCGCGCCAGCGGGCTTGTGCGCGGCAGGTCGATATAAAACGGCACGTTGACAATGCGGAGCTTTTGGCAGGCATCACCCCAGCGTGGGGTAGAAAAACTCGACTGCACCACATCGACCTCGCGGCCCAAGCTGCGCATGACGGATTCGCGCTCGTCATAGAGGTCGCTCACCGGCACGATTTCAAATCGCAACGACGGTTCCAGATCGTGAATGCCCGACCACATCGACAGCGTTTGGCGCCCCGGGCACATCATCGACACGCCCAGGCGCACGGCACCGCCATCGCCCGCGGCG
>CAJLLN010000018.1:0-18868 GCA_905207495.1 uncultured Collinsella sp.
CCACGTCGTAGAAGCGCTGCAGCAGCTTGATGAGCGTGGTCTTGCCGGCGCCGGTGGGGCCGACGATGGCGATGGTCTGGCCGGGCTGCGCCTCGCAGCTAAAGTCGTGGATGATGGTCTTGTCGGGCGTGTAGCCAAACTTGACATGGTCAAACTCCACGTGACCGGGGCGCTTTTCGGGAATCTGCGCGTCGGCCTTCTGCTCCTCCTCGGGCGCGGCCAGGAACTCAAAGACGCGCTCGGTGGCAGCGGCCATCGACTGCATCGTGTTGCTCACGTTGCCCAGCTGCTGCACGGGTTGCGTAAAGTTGCGAACGTACTGGATAAAGCTCTGGATGTCGCCGGGCGTGGCATTACCGGTCAGCGCGAGCTGCGCGCCCACCACGACGACGCCCACGTAGCCCATGTTGCCCACCAGGCTCATAAGCGGCATCATCAGGCCCGACAGGAACTGCGAACGCCAGCCACTAATAAAGAGGCGGTCGTTTTGATGGTCGAACTCTTCGATCGAGGCCTCGGCGCGGTCGAACACCTGAATGACGTTCTGGCCGGCAAAGTCCTCCTCGATAATGCCGTTGACGGTGCCCAGGACTTGCTGTTGCTCGCGGAAGTACGGCTGTGAGAAGTGAATCATCACGGTCAGGATAATCGCGGCTGCCGGCAGCGTGAGCACGGTGACGCCGGTGAGCGGCAGGCTGATCGACAGCATCATGACGAGCACGCCGATAATCTGCGTCACCGACGTGATGAGCTGTGTCACGCTCTGGTTGAGCGACTGGCCGAGCGTATCGACGTCGTTGGTGATGCGGCTGAGCACGTCGCCCTTGCTGTGGCCGTTGAAGTAGCTCATCGGCACGACGGCGATCTTGGCGGCGATCTCCTTGCGCATGCGGTAGCAGATCTTTTGCGTGACGCCGGTCATAAGCCAGCCCTGGATGAGGCTGCAAACAGAGCTTGCCAGATACAGGCAGAGCAAAAAGCCGAGCGTCTTGGCGATCCAGGCAAAGTCAACGTCGCCCGTACCGTTGACCTTGGCGACCAGGCCTTCGAATAGCTTGGTCGTAACCTGGCCGAGCACCTTGGGTCCCACAATGTTAAAGACGACCGAGCACACGGCAAAGGCGACGGCGGCAAGCACGGCAATCTTGTGTTGGCCGATATAGCCGAGCAGCTGCCTCATGGTGCCCTTAAAGTCCTTGGCCTTTTCGCCACGGCGCATGCCACCCATGCGGCCCATGGGACCACGCCGGCGGGTGGGCTTGGGAATCTGAGTCTTGGTCTCGTCTGCCATTAGTGCTCGCCTCCTTCCATAACGGCTGCAATTTCTTCTTGGGTAAGCCCCAGCTCCTCGGCGGAAAGCTGCGACTGTGCGATCTCCAGGTACGCCGGGCAGCTGCGCAGCAGCTCCTCGTGCGTGCCGGTGCCCACTACGTGGCCGTCGTCGAGCACGATGATCTGGTCGGCGTGCATGATGGTCGCGATGCGCTGGGCCACGACCACGAGCGCGGCGTCGGTAACGTTTTTGGCCAGCTCCTCGCGCAGGCGCGCGTCGGTCTTGTAGTCGAGGGCGCTAAACGAGTCATCGAACACCACGACCTCGGGCTTTTTGGCCAACGCGCGGGCGATGGCCAGACGCTGACGCTGACCGCCCGAAACATTGGAGCCGCCCTGGCTGATGGGGGAGTCGTAACCGCCCTCGCGCTCGGCGATAAAGTCCTCAGCCTGTGCGATTCGCGCTGCCTCGTGCATGTCCTCGTCGCTCACCATGTCGCCGGCAAACTTGAGGTTGCTCTCGACAGTGCCCGAGAACAGGCGACCTTGCTGCGGGATGTAACCAATGCGGCGGCGCAGCTCGGAAAGGGTCATGTCGCGCACGTCGATGCCGTCGAGCGAAATGCTGCCGCCCGTGACGTCGTACAAGCGTGGAATCAGCTGCACGAGCGTGGACTTGCCCGAGCCCGTGGAGCCAATGATTCCGAGCATCTGACCGGCGTGCGTGGAGAAGTTCACGCCGCTGATGACGTCGGCGCGGGCATCGGGATACTGGAAGCTCACGTCGCGGAAGGTGAGCTCACCGCGCGGCGCGCTGGCGGCAGGCAGTTTGGGCGAGGCGGGGTCGTTGATGCTCGTGGGGCAGGTGATGACCTCTTCCACGCGCTCGGCGGCGACTTCGGCACGGGGCAGAATGACCGAAACCATAGTGAGAATCATAAACGCCATGACGATCTGCATGGTGTAGGAGATAAACGCCATCATGTTGCCGACCTGCATCACGCCGTCGGACACGCCCTGCGCGCCAAACCAGACGATAAGCACGGTGATGCAGTTCATGACGAGCATCATGAGCGGCATCATAAAGCTCATGGCTCGGTTGGTGTAGAGCTGCGTGGTCATAAGGTCGAGCGAAGCCTTGTCAAAACGCTCGAGCTCATGCTCCTCGCGGTTGAACGAGCGGATGGGCATAAGACCGTCGAGCAGCTCGCGGGCGGTAAGGTTCACGCGGTCCACAAAGCTCTGCATCTTCTTGAACTTGGGCATGGTGAGGCCCATAAGCACGCCGACAACGGCCGAGACGGCGATGATGGCCACGGCGATGGTCCACTCCAGGCCGGTGTGGTTGGCCAGGACGCGCATGACGGCGACGATGCCCATGACGGGCGCCAGTAGGCACATGCGGATAAACAGGGTTGCGGCCATCTGAATCTGCTGAATGTCGTTGGTGCAGCGGGTGATGAGCGAGGCTTGGCTAAACTTGCCCACCTCGGCCGGCGAGAAGTGCATAACCTTGTTGAAGGTCTCGCGGCGCAGGTCGCGGGCGATGGAGCAGGCGGTGCGCGACGCCACGGCGCCGGTAAGGATGGTGGCGACCAGCGAGATCAGGCACAGGCCAAACATCGTGGTCGCCATGCGGCCCAGGTAGGCGTTCTGCACGTCGGCGGGGTCGATGCCCTGCGCCTTGTACTCGTCCTGCACATAGCTCACAGCGCGTTGGGTCACGATGGAACCCGACATGGAGCCCATTTTGTCCGCCATATCGTTAGCGCCCTCGACGAGCTTGCCCTGGTCGATTAGGCCGCCTTCAACGCCTAGACGCAGGCTCTTCATGGTAATCTTGCCGCCGTCGGCATCAATCTGCTTTTGCATGTTCTGCGCCGCTGCGGCCTTCTGCTGCATCTCGGCGAGCTGCTCGGGCGTCATCGCCGCCATCTGCTCGGGGGCAGGCATGGCCTGGGCAGCGTTGCTGTCTTTCTCGCTGGACGTGCCGGTCATGTCGCCCATGGAGTCGGCGTCGATGCCCTGGTTGAAGGCGAGCACGACGGTCTCGGGCAGGCTCATGATGTCGGCAATCTTGCCGCCGTCGGTGCGCTCCTCCTCGGTGCCCTTGTACGTTCGAATGCCGTTATTGTCTGCCTTGCTAAACACGGCCTCCACAGCCTTGGCGTCCTTGGCGCTCATAAAGAGTTCGAGGTCGTCGAGCGATTCGGTGCGGATGGTGTCGGGCACGGGCGAGGCGATGCCACCTTGCTGCACGCCCACGTCGACGATGTCGCTCATATAGGTAGGCAGCGCCAGATCGGCGTTGCAGCTGATTACGATAAGTACGATAGCTGCGAACAGTGCCAGGATATGCTTTTTAAAGAGTCTGAGAATCCTCACTCGGCATCTCTCCTTTCTTGATTGCGGTCGATAATTTCGTTGGCACGTCTTAGAAGGCGCACCATCTCTTGGGTATCTGTTTCGCCGAGCTGCTCGAGGAAGGCCGCGGTGCGGTCCTCGAATTCCCGACGTTTGATTTCGAGGACCTGGAATCCCTTGTCGGTCACCGTGACGTGTACGCGACGACGGTCGGTCTTTGAGTGCTTGCGCTCGACCCAGCCCTTGGCTTCGAGGGCGCGCAGAATATTGGCGATACGGGCGTTCGAGACCCAGGCGCGATCAGCGAGTTCGCTCGGCGTGAGCGAACCGCCGGCGAGTATGAGGGCGCGCATAACGGCCATCTCGCCGCCGAGGGCTTTGTCCGCAAAGCGCGAGATGCGCTGATGCATGCTGCCGAACTCGGTAAGGAGCTGACGCCCAAGTTCACGGAAATCGGTATCTTCCACCGAAAACCCCTAACACTAGAAACTATTTTCGGTGAAAGATGATACCCTTGCACGCGCACCCTATGCGTTAGATTTTGGGACATGCCTAGAAAACTACCTTTAGGCGACCTCCGTACACCGTCGGTGCCAGCAAAGTTAGGGGCAGATCGTTAGGCATGTCCTAAAGCCTACTCAGAGGTACTTTACCCTGCTAAAGCTGGCATAACAGCTAGGGTGAACGTCGTACAAAGGCAAGGAAAAAACCAAACAAATCGGTGAACGGTAGTTGTTCGCGCACGCATTTCCTGCGGATTTGTAAAAAACGCCATTATGATATAAAAAAAGAAACATATAACAGCCCAGATGGAGAGGGTCGCTATGTTATCCTTCTCAGACGGGTGAAATCTTGGGTTTTGGGTTGTAGTTCCAAGGTGGACAAACGTTTTTCCTGCACCAACGTGTGGTGAAGAACGGAAGAAGCCGGTAGTGCAAGCCGAAAATTCAAGAATTCAATAAGCAGCGGTGTGAGAGAGCGCCGCATTACACGTAACTAGGAGCGTGGTTACACAATGCAGGAGGCATGGGAAGGCTTCAAGGAAGGCATTTGGACGGGAGAGGTTGACGTCCGAGACTTCATCCAGAAGAACTACACCCCCTACGAGGGCGACGAGTCGTTCCTCGTAGGTCCGACCGAGCGTACCAAGGAGCTGTGGGGCGAGGTTCTCGACCTGCTGCTTAAGGAGCGCGAGCAGGGTGGTGTCCTCGATATGGACACCAAGACCGTCACGGGTATCGTGAGCCACCCCGCTGGCTACATCGATAATGCCCATCGCGACAAGGAGACCATTGTTGGTCTCCAGACCGACAAGCCGCTCAAGCGCGCGCTGCACGTCAACGGTGGTATCCGCATCGCTTGCCAGGCTGCCAGCCAGCACGGCTACAAGGTCGACGAGAACGTTGTCGAGCGCTACACCTTCGAGCGCAAGACCCACAACGCTGGCGTCTTCGATGTTTACACCCCCGAGATGCGTGCTTGCCGCTCGGCTCACATCATCACCGGTCTGCCCGATGGCTATGGCCGCGGCCGCATCATCGGCGACTACCGTCGTGTTGCCCTGTACGGCGTCGACTACCTGATCAAGGACAAGGAGGCCCAGAAGGCTTCCACCCCGACGGTCATGACCGCCGACAACATCCGCGATCGTGAGGAGCTGCAGGAGCAGATCCGCGCCCTCGGCGAGCTCAAGATGATGGCCGAGACCTATGGTTTCGACATTTCCAACCCTGCTACCAACACGCAGGAGGCCATCCAGTGGATGTACTTCGCCTACCTCGCTGCCGTCAAGGAGCAGAACGGCGCCGCTATGTCCATCGGCCGTACCTCTACGTTCATCGACATCTACGCTGAGCGCGACCTTGCCAACGGTACCTTCACCGAGGAGCAGATCCAGGAGTTCGTGGATCACTTCATCATGAAGCTCCGCATGGTCAAGTTTGCCCGTACGCCCGAGTACCAGGCCCTGTTTACCGGCGATCCGCAGTGGGTCACCGAGTCCATCGGCGGCATGGGTGTTGACGGCCGTACGCTCGTTACCAAGATGAGCTACCGCTACCTGCACACGCTCGAGAACATGGGCACCAGCCCCGAGCCCAACATGACCGTTCTGTGGTCGACCCGTCTGCCCGAGAACTTCAAGAAGTTCTGCGCCAAGACTTCTGTCGCCAGCTCCTCTATCCAGTACGAGAACGACGACCTCATGCGCGTCTATCACGGCGACGACTACGGCATTGCCTGCTGCGTGTCCTCCATGCGCATCGGCAAGGAGATGCAGTTCTTCGGCGCTCGCGCCAACCTGGCCAAGTGCTTGCTGTACGCACTCAACGGCGGTGTTGACGAGGTCTCCAAGAAGCAGGTCGGCCCCAAGTATCGCGCCGTCGAGGGCGATACGCTCGATTACGACGACGTTGTGGCCAAGTACAACGACATGATGAAGTGGCTCGCTGGCGTGTACGTCAACTCGCTGAACATCATTCACTACATGCACGACAAGTATTGCTACGAGCGTATCCAGATGGCTCTGCACGACAAGCACGTGCACCGCTGGTTCGCTACGGGCATCGCTGGCCTTTCCGTCGTGGCTGACTCCCTGTCCGCCATCAAGTACGCCAAGGTCCACCCCGTCCGTGACGAGAACGGCATCATCGTCGACTTCGAGACCGAGGGCGAGTTCCCCAAGTACGGTAACGACGACGACCGCGTCGACCAGATCGCTCACGACGTTGTGCACCAGTTCATGGAGTACATCCGCATGAACGACACCTACCGCAACTCCGTGCCCACGACCTCGGTTCTGACCATTACCTCCAACGTCGTGTACGGCAAGAAGACCGGTTCTACGCCTGACGGCCGCAAGGCTGGTCAGCCGTTCGCCCCGGGTGCTAACCCCATGCACAAGCGCGATAGCCACGGCGCCATCGCTTCGCTGTCTTCGGTTTCCAAGCTCCCGTTCCGCGATGCTCAGGACGGCATCTCCAACACCTTCTCCATCATCCCGAGTGCGCTCGGCAAGGAGGACCAGGTGTTCTTTGGCGATATCGACCTTGATCAGCTGGGCGAGTAACTATTGTTAGTGCTATACTAACAATAACGATTACTGATTAGCGCGCCGGTTTCGGCTGGCGCCTATTAATCGAAGGAGACATATTATGAAGGTTTCTGAAGTTTCTGAGACTCAGGCCGATAACCTGGTCCACATGCTCGACGCTTACGCCGAGAAGGGTGGCCACCACCTGAACATCAACGTCTTCAACCGTGAGACGCTGCTCGACGCTCAGGCTCACCCCGAGAAGTACCCGCAGCTGACCATCCGCGTTTCCGGCTATGCCGTGAACTTCCACACGCTCACCAAGGAGCAGCAGGACGAGGTCATTGCGCGTACCTTCCACAACAAGTTCTAAAGGGGTTTAACTCCCGCAGGATCGCCGGGCCGCTTTGGGTTACTTTCCAAAACGTCCTCGGACATGCAAAGGGCTCCGCTGCGCGCTTCGCGCGGCGGAGCCCTTTGCGTCCTGCGGAGTGTTTTGGAAAGTAACCCTAAGCGGCCCGGCTGGGGTCCTGTGTAGTCACCCTTTAGGCGGAACTCTCCTAATTATTTGGATGAGTCGTTTACTTACTTGTACTGTTACCGTCTTCCCGCTGTTGTTGGGGTATGCTTTGTTCGTATGTAAACGTATGACATGTTGATGGGGGAGGGTGCTATGGCTCGCGAGAGTGCTCGTTCTAAGGATACGGCTAAGCCTGGCATCAAGGAAGTTGCGGCGGTGGCGGGGGTTTCGCCTACTACGGTATCTCGCGTGCTTAATAATCGCGGCTATATTAGCCAAGAGACCCGCGATAAGGTCCATGCCGCGATGGAGCGCATCAACTATACGCCCAACGATATCGCCCGTGCCATGCTCAACGGTCGCCTGAATCTTATCGGTATGATCGTTCCCTTTGTGAGCAGCCCGTTCCATGCTCAGGTTGTGCAGGCGGTCGAGCGCACGTTAGCGGAAAACGGCTTTAAGATGTTGCTGTGCAACAGCGCCAATCGACCCGATCTTGAGCGTTCCTATATTGACATGCTCCGCCGCAATATGGTCGACGGCGTCATCGTCAACTCCCTCAATATCGGTGCCGAGGCATATGCCGAGATGGGCTTGAGCCTGGTTGGCATCGACTGCGATCTTGGCGAGGGCTCTGTCCAGATTGCAAGTGACAGCTATGGCATTGGCGAGCTCGCCACGCGCCGTCTGATTGATGACGGCTGCAGGCGTATCCTGTGCCTGCGCAGCAATAGCCGCATGCGCATGCCTGCCAATAAGCGTACCGATGCCTACCTCGATGTTGTTGAGCAGGCCGGTTTGTCCGCGCTTGTCCGTGAGGTTGAGTTCGTTAAGCCCGACGACGAAAAGGGCGCGGTCGTTGCGAAGATCCTCGATGAGAACCCCGATATTGACGGCATCTTTGCGGGAGACGATACGATGGCGGCCATCTGTCTCAACGTGATGAAGCAGCGCGGCTTGAGCGCTCCAGACGATATTAAGGTCGTGGGCGCGGATGGTGCCCGCCGAACTATGACGTTTATGCCTGACTTAACAACCGTACGTCAAGATATCGATCGCATCGGAGAGCTCGCGGCGCAATCCATCATCGCTCTTATTAACGGCGATAATCCCGAATCGAATATCAAGCTCCCCGTTGAACTCATTGAGGGCAAAACCGCGTAGTTCATCCCGTACCAAAAGAATTCCTCAAACGCCTCTGATGACCGTTCGCCGGCATATGTCAACCGTTTACCGACGACTGGAACTGCGAAAAGACGTATTGATATGAAAACGTTTGACATATGAAAACGATTGACATATCTTGCCATTGTACCGAGTTAGTATGTCGTGGAAAGGAAGTCTCGGATGCACAAGGTGTATTACCAGCCTGAGGGAATTTGGGTAGGCGACATCATGCCGTACGGCGAGGACGGCACGTTCTATCTCTATCATCAGCGTGACACGCGTAACCCCGAACCTTTCGGAGAGCCGTTTGGCTGGGCACTCGCTACGACCAAGGATTTCGTCAACTACAAGGACTTTGGCGAGAGCCTTGAGCGTGGCAGCGACGAGGAAGTCGACCAGTACATTTATGCCGGCACGGTGTTTAAGGTGGGCGACAAGTACCATGCGCTCTACACTGGTTGCAATCGCGATAAGGTCCGCGCACGCTTGATGAAGCAGGTTCTTCTTCACGCAACGAGTGACGACGCCGTCAAGTGGGAGAAGAACATCGCCGAGACGCTGCTTCCGCCCCAGGAGGGTTACGATGACCGCAACTGGCGCGATCCCTTTGTGCTTTGGGATGAGGAGAACGAAGAGTACATGCTCATCCTCGGCACGCGTGTGGGCGAGGACAAGCGTCTGATGACCGGTCGTCTGGTCAAGTTCACCTCCAAGGACCTGAATACCTGGGAGTTCCAGGGCGACTGGTGGAATCCGGGCCTGTACACCATGTTCGAGATGCCCGATCTCTTTAAGATGGGCGACTGGTGGTATCTGGTGTTCTCCGAGTACAGCGACGGCAACAAGACCCGTTACCGCATGTCCAAGTCCATCAACGGTCCTTGGATTACCCCCGCTGACGACTCCTTCGACGGCCGCGCGTACTACGCCGCTCGCACCGCATTCGATGGCGAGCGCCGCGTTCTCTTTGGTTGGGTCCCGACGCGTGACAAGGGCGGCGACCCCAGCTCTTACCTGTGGGGCGGTACCTTCATGCCCCTCGAGATCGTCCAGCGCGAGGACGGTTCGCTCGGCACCAAGCTTCCCGAGAGCATGCTCGGCGCCTTTGGCGAGGGCAAGGCTGTCGAAGCCTTCGAGCTCTCCTGCGAGTCGGGCAAGGTCGAGCAGGTGCTCGCCGCGGATGCCGGCTCCACCTACTTGCTCGATGCCGACATTGAGCTCGGCGGTAACGCTGCCGGCTTCTCGGTCAAGTTCGCCGAGGACGCCGAGACCGGTCTTGCCTATGAGTTCCGCGCCAACCTGCGCGAGGGCAAGCTCGAGTTCACGCCGGCTCCCCAGTACCCGTGGTTCCAGGTCAACAACATGGGCCTCGAGCGTCCGTTGTTCTTTAAGGGCGAGGGCACTCACCATGTGCGTCTGGTCGTCGACGACGACATCGCGACCATCTTTGTCGATGATGTTGCGCTCAACGCTCGCTTCTGCAACAAGCAGGGCCAGGGTGTGGCGCTTACCGTCACCGACGGTGCGCTCAAGTGCGCAAACGCAACGATCGCGTCTCTGTAGCGGCAACGAACCGTTTTATGATTTAGAAAAGGAATGGAGAGGAACATGGACTACAAGGCAGTGTCCCAGCAAGTCGTCGACAACGTCGGCGGACTGGAGAACATCGAGGGCGCCACGCATTGCGTGACCCGTCTGCGTCTGGTGCTCAAGGATACGAGCAAATACAACAAGGCCGAGCTCGAGAACATCGATGGCGTCAAGGGCGTGCTGTACAACAGCGGCCAGCTCATGATCATCTTCGGTACCGGTACCGTCAACAAGGTTTACGATGAGTTTATGGCTCTGACGGGCGTTAAGGAGATCAGTGCTTCCGAGGTCAAGGGCGCTGAGGCGGACAAGAAGGGCAAGTTCTTCTCGGTCCTCAAGGTATTCTCGGACATCTTTATCCCCATCATTCCCGCCTTCGTCGGCGCTGCAATCATCATCGGCCTTAAGTCGCTGATCGTTGCCAACGGCCTCTTTGGCATGGAAGGCAGCCTCGCCGATCACAGCGAGTTCCTCAAGAACCTCGCAAGCTTCTTTGCCATTATCGCCACCACGTTCGACTACCTGCCTGTCCTGGTTATGTACAGCGCGGTCAAGCGTTTTGGCGGTAACCCGATCCTGGGCATCCTCGTCGGTATCGTCATGGTTCACCCGAGCCTTATGAACCGCAACACGTTCGTTATGGACCCGACGGGTGCTGAGTACTGGAACTTCGGTCCGCTATCCATTCCCATGGTTGCTTTCCAGGGCGGCGTATTCCCTGCAATCCTGACTGCCTGGTTTATGGCCAAGGTCGAAAAGATTGCCCAGAAGTACATCCCCGAGGTCGTTTCGTTCGTCTTTGTCCCGACCGTTACCCTGATTCTTGCTAACGTCGCCCTGTTCACCGTGTTCGGCCCGCTCGGCAACCTGATCGGTGACGTCCTCGCCGGCGTAATCGATATCCTGTACAACAGGATGGGCGTCTTTGGTGCCTTTGTCTTCGCCGCGTTCCTGCAGCCGCTCGTCGTTACCGGTACGCATCAGTTCATCCAGGGTATCGAGGCAAACCTTGTTGCCACGACTGGCTTCAACTACATCCAGGCCATCTGGTCGGTTTCCATCATCGCCCAGGGCGGCGGCGCCATCGGTATGTACCTCATTCACAAGAAGCACTCCAAAGAGCGCAACATCTGCATGTCGTCCTTTATCCCGACGCTGGTCGGAATCTCCGAGCCCGCTATCTTTGCTGCAAACATGCGCTATTCGATCATTCCGTTCATCTGCGCATGCATCGGTGCAGGCTGCGGCGGTGCCTTCGTCAAGCTCTTTGAGGTGCGCGCTATCGGTCAGGGTCTGACCGGCGTGCTTGGCCTGCTCATCGTCACGCCCGAGACCCTCGTGTGGTATGTGGCTGGCAATCTCATCGCCTTTATCGTGCCGATCGTCTTGATCTTTGCCTACAACAAGGCAAAGGGCGTGCCGACCACCGATGAAGAGGGCGCTGGCGCTGGCTTCGACGTTAGCTTCTAGTTGAGCCGTTCAGTGTAATCTGAGGATAAGTCCATTTGAGGAAGGGCGTTCGACTCGTGTGAGTCGAGCGTCCTTCCCCATAGACGAGAAAGTCAACGGCGATGTTAAATCAAAAAAACAAGGTGACACGCGCGGACTATGAGCAGTGGCGTGTCGGACAGGATGAGACGGCGGCTCGCATCGCGTCCGACCCCGATAGGCTTCTGTTCCATGTGGAGCCTGAGCTTGGCTGGCTCAACGACCCCAACGGTTTGGTTCAGATTGGTGATACGTATCACATCTATCATCAATACGATCCGTTCGATGCTGCGCATGGCGGTCCAGTGCTTTGGAACCATCTGACGACAAAGGATTTTGTGACGTACGAGAATCACGGCCCCGTGCTGTTCCCCGATTCCGATTTGGATTCGAGCGGAGCGTATTCTGGTTCTGCCTTTGTACGTGATGGCAAGATTCACTACTTCTATACCGGCAACGTCAAGCATTTTGACCGCGATGATTACGACTACGTGTTGACGGGCCGTGAGCAAAACCAGATTCATATGGTTGCCGAGAATCCCGACGAATTGAGCGAGAAGCGCATGGCTGTTGGACCAGTCGATTACCCCGACGATATCGGTACGCACGTGCGCGACCCCAAGATCCTTGAGCACGATGGTATCTACTACATGGTTCTGGGCGCTCGTACGAAAGACGACCGTGGCTGCGTGCTTGTCTATACTTCGCGTGATTTAGGGGTCTGGAGCTATGCGACGCGCATTGAGCTGGGCGAGAAGTTTGGCTTTATGTGGGAGTGCCCTGATCTGTTTGAGCTTGATGGTGAGCTTATTCTCGTTTGCTGTCCGCAGGGTGTGCCTGCCGATGGTTGGCGTTACCGCAATCCGCATCAGTGCGTGTGGTTCCCTATCGAGGCCGATTGGGAGGCGCCGAGCTTTAAAATCGTCAGGCAGGGCATGCCCCCGATGGTCGATGCCGGTTTTGATTTCTATGCTCCGCAGTCCTTTGAGGATGCTGCAGGCCGGCGTTTGATGATCGGATGGTCGGGTTGCCCCGATGCGACGGCGGAAAACCCGACGGTGGCGCGCGGGTGGCAGTGCGCGTTGACGGTGCCGCGAGAGCTGAGCATGCGCGATGGTAAGCTCTGCCAGCAGCCGGCGCACGAGATTGAGAGGATGCGCGGCGACTGCGTTCGCGCGACAGGCGGTGAAACCGTTGAGGAGCCGGGCCGCCTGTTTGATCTTGTGGTTTCCTGCGAGGGCGCCAAGATGGTCGAGCTCGAAATCCGCAAGGGTGTCTTTGTGCGTTATACGGACGGGATGCTTACCCTCGATATGGGTGACGAAGGCTATGGGCGCGACCAGAGGTCGATTGAGCTCGGCGAGCTTCGCGACCTACGCGTGCTTTCGGACACTACGATGGTCGAGATTTTTGCAAATGGCGGCGAGGCGGCACTTACGAGCCGTACCTATTCGCCGGCGGTTCCGGCGATGGAGCTGCACGCCGAGGGTGCGGCATCGATGAATTTCTACCGCCTCGTGCATTAACCGTGCGTGGAGCACGATTGGATTTACTGGACGGAATGTGTCGCAGTTGTCGCGGCCAACTACCGCTTACCGCATATATAGCGACCGTTTGCGGAATAAGTAACCCTCCTTAATAAACCGTATGGAATCCTAGATAAGCACGGAGTTTTCCAGGGAGACGCTGTCCTTTGTTGTGTGCAAGGGGCGGCGTCTCTTTGGTGCTTGGACACTGTTGTACAACAGTGCGGCGGCGCGTGCCATGTATTGAAAAGCCAATGTTGAGATGGGTCGTGATAATAATGGGCAAGTACGTAATCGTGGTTGAGTCTGGGTCGGATGTGACGCCGGAGCTTTGCGAGCGCTACGGCATCGTGCGCGTGCCCATGCATGTCACGATTGGTGACGAGACCGTCGAGGACGGTTCGATCGATCCGCTCGAGATTTACTCGCGCTGCAACGAGTTTGGCGTAATGCCCAAGACCAGCGGCTGCGCGCCTGCGGATTTTGCTCACGTGTACGACCGTATCCATGCCGAGCAGCCCGATGCGACCATTCTGCATCTTGCGTACTCCGAGGCCACGACCTGCTCGCATCAATCATCGAAGATCGCCGCCAAGGGGCGCGACTACGTCTACTCCATGGACACGCGCTTTGTCTCGGTGGGCCAGTCGCTCGTTGTCGTCGAGACTGCCAAATACATCGAGGCTCACCCCGATGCCACCGTCGACGAGATCTTCGCCTTCACGAACTCCGTCATGGACCGTGTGCTGCTGGGCTTTGTTCCTACCGACCTAGCCTTCCTTAAGGCAGGCGGTCGTCTGTCCAACGTGGCATTCCTTGGCGCCCATCTGCTCAAGATTAAGCCCTGCATTGAGGTGACGGGCGGCAAGTTCGTGGCGACCAAGAAGTTCCGCGGCTCTATGCTCAAGTGCGCCCGCGCCTTTATTGACCACATGGTTGCGAAGGGCGAGATTGACTACTCGCACATTGGCCTGGCGTATTCGGTGGGCCTTTCCCAGGAGCTGCGCGATGACATGGAAGTCTATGCGCATGACCTGGGCTTTAAAGACGTTACCTGGACTCAGGTCGGCGGCGTCATCTCGAGCCATTGCGGCCCGACCGCCTTCGGTGCGGTGCTCACGTTTAAGGCGTAAAGGCCGCAGGCGAGCGTTCTTCGGCCTGACATCTCGACGTAGCCCCCAGCCATGGTGATGGGGGATAGGTTAAAACGTGCCATTCTGGCCCGAGACGTTTAAACGCAAACGCATGGGCTAGAATGGCTCTGGCATTTTAATTGGTTGCATCCAAGGAGAGGCAAGGTAGCGCGAATGGCAGAAATGACGCTTGAGGGTGTGGACGCTCGTCCCGAGGACTCTGCGTTTGCCCTGGGCCGCGTGCATTCAATCGAGACGATGGGAACGGTCGACGGACCTGGCATCCGCTTTGTGGTGTTTGTTCAGGGCTGTCCCATGCGCTGCGCGTATTGCCACAATCCCGATACCTGGTCGGTCAACGGCGGCACCATGGTGACCGTCGAGCATCTGATGGACGAGTTCCAGAGCAACCATGAGTTTTACCGCAGCGGCGGAATTACGGTTTCGGGTGGCGAGCCGCTTCTGCAGCCCGAGTTTTTGGCCGACCTGTTCCGTACAATGCACAACAACCCCGATGGCCGCGTGCATACCTGCCTTGACAGCTGCGGATATGCGTTTGACCCCAACCACCCCGAGAAGTTCGATGCCGTTCTCAACGAGACCGACATGGTGCTGCTCGACATTAAGCATGCCGATCCGGTTGAGCATAAAAAGCTGACCGGATGCGATCCTGCGCGCATTCTGGCGTTTGGCGATGAGCTGGCGCGTCGCAAGATCAAGGTCGTTATCCGCCACGTGGTTGTGCCGGGCATTACCGACACGGTGGAGGAGTGTGAGAAGCTCGGTCGCCTCATCGCTCCATGGCACAACGTGGTGGGCCTGGAAATGCTGCCGTATCACACGATGGGCGTCGTCAAGTATGAGCAGCTGGGGATTCCCTATAAGCTTGAGGGCGTTCCACAGATGGATACTGCGCGCATGCCCGAGCTGCGCAACGCTGTCATGACGGGCATGAAAAAGCGCCGCGCGGAGCTAAAAAACGCCATCGGCTAGCAAGTCATTTTTGCCCCTAAATGATACCCGAGCTGTACTGGCCTAACGGCTTGGTGCTGACACGGTTGAGTCGAAATGCTGGTACCATACCGTGGATAGCAGTTTTCACGGGTTTGGGGGATGGTATGCCTACCATCGCAATCATCGGTGCACTCGAAAAAGAGGTTGCGCAGATTAAAGAAGAACTGAACGGCGCTCGTGTGGCACAAGAGGCGGGCTTGACCGTTGTCAGCGGCGAGCTCGACGGTTTGTCCGTTGTTGCTACGACCGCTGGCATGGGAACCGTAAACGCCGCGGCGGCAACGCAGCATCTCATCAGCAAATATGCCCCGCAGGCCGTTGTGTTTTCGGGCATTGCGGGTGGCCTAAACCCTAAGCTCCATATTAACGACGTGGTTATAGGCAAGTGCCTGCGCTATCTCGATACCGACACGGCACTCATCGCCGAGTCCGCGCCGGGGCTCGAGGAGTTTGTCTCGACGCCGGCGTTGGCTGATGTTGCCGCCGCCGTGCTTGCCGGGCATGGATTTGTGGATGCCTCGGCGGATGAGACTTCTGCGGAGAAGGACCCCAAGCAGTTCCTGTGTGGCACTATCGCCACGGGTGATCGCTTTGTTACGGGTGACGCCATGCGTAACGCTGCGATTGAGGCCACGCATGCCGATTGCGTCGAGATGGAGGGCGCGGCAATTGCGCACATCGCGGCCAAGAATGGTGTCGATTGCCTGGTACTGCGCGCTATCAGCGATAATTGTGACGAGGCATATGACGCGTTTTGCGAGCGCGAGTTCGATCTGGACGAGTACGCTCGCACCGCGAGCGGCATCACGCTTGACATCGTTCGTCGTATCGCCGCCGCGCAATAGCACGCCCGTTTTGTAAAAACCTACGACCAAGGAGTGTCCATGGCCGATTCAATTAACTACCAGCTTGCCAAGTTCGTCGCCAGCTACGGCAAGGTTTCGCAGATTCCCGAGTCAACCTGTCCCGAGGTGAGCTTCGTCGGCCGCTCCAACGTGGGCAAGTCCTCCATTATGAACAAACTCTTTGGCCGCAAGAACCTGGTCAAGGTTTCGAGCACGCCGGGCAAGACGAGCAACATCAACTTTTTTGAGGCCGACGACGTGCATTTTGTGGACCTGCCGGGCTACGGTTTCGCCCGTCGTTCCAAGGCCGAGCGCGACCGCTGGGCCGAGCTCATCGGCGACTTTTTCGACTCGGAGCGTAGCTTTAACCTGGTTGTGTCGCTGGTGGATATTCGTCACGACCCCAGCAAGCTCGATCACGACATGATTGACTACCTGCAGGGCAACGAGTTCAACTTTATCGTCTGCCTCACCAAGGCCGACAAACTCAGCCGTACCCAGCAGGCCCGTCAAGCGGCAGCCATCAAAAAGCAGCTCAACGTCCCGGCCGAAAATGTAATCATCACAAGCTCCCAGACCGGCACCGGCATCGACGAACTCAAGCGCCGCATTGCCGCGGCCTGCCTTTAGTCAGGCCGCGGCCCCTCAAAAGCTCTCATCTATATCACCTCAGTGATAGTTATTGGTAAACTATCACTGAGTTGATATTTTTTTGGAGGTCGATATGGAGCTTTGGCATGGGTCGGACGTTGTTGTCGATCATCCATCGTTGGATAAATGCAGGCAATTCAATGACTATGGGCGCGGGTTTTATTGCACACCGCATGAGGAAATGGCAATGGAGTGGGCATGTCGGACCGAGTCTGATGGCATTGCCAATCGATATGAGCTTGATTTAGATGGCCTTGCGATTTTGGATTTGGAATCAGGTGAGTTCTCGATTCTCAACTGGCTTGCAATTCTGGCGAATAACAGAGAGTTCAATGTATCAACGCCAGTAGCACGCGAGGGGCTTCGTTATCTGCTGGATAACTGCCTGATTGATATTTCTCCCTATGACGTTATTCGAGGCTATCGTGCAGACGATTCCTATTTCTCGTTTGCAAGACAGTTTGTCAACGGCATGATCTCGCTCAGGCAATTGCAGCGCATTATGTTTTTGGGGGATTTGGGCATTCAATATGCGCTTATGAGTGAGCGTGCATTCTCGGCGATTAAGTTCCGCGATTGGAAGCAGGCCTCGGGAGCTGAGTTTTATCCCAAACGATTTGAGCGAGAACAGAACGCTCGACGAAAGTACCTGGATACGGTAAACGGATTTGACTCTGATGGTGTCGACATTAGGGATTTGATGGCAGGAAGGGTTGATTTAAATGATCCAAGAGTTAACGGATTGTGGGCCGAGTAGGACATACCCCGTCTACTACCTCGAGGATGCAATGAACAACCTCGGCGACTGCTTTGACTATGCCGTTAACGATTATGGGGCAGAAGGATCGGAAGTTGCTGAACTCTTTTGCCTGAGCGGCTTAGCCCGCGAGTTCGAACGCGGCAACGCATGGGTAGTGTCGGGAAAATCGGGCGTTGAGCTGTTCGCGCTCATTGCCGAAAGGTCCGGCTATCAATCAAGGCCGATGCCAAATCGAACCTACCGATTCGAAAAGACACCGGAATATTGGACAGGCTGGATATTGGCATACCTTCAGTGGCGCCTAGGAGAGTCTTTCGAAGATTTGCTGCATATCGTTCCATTTGATGCGCTGCGCAGCCTGTACTACCCCTGGCACGAAGCCTCGGAGGAACGCGTGGCCCGTCTCGTCTGCGATATGGCGAAGAAAGCGTCCAGGCAAACCAAACTTGCGTTAGCAAGAAAGAGGCTCAAGAAAACCCAACAAGACCTGGCATACGAATCGGGTGTGTCACTCCGCTCAATCCAAATGTACGAGCAGCGCCAGAGAAACATCAATGAAGCTTCGGTTACAAGCGTAAGAGCCATAGCAAAAGCCCTCCACTGCAACATCGAGGACCTCCTAGAACCAGTCTTCGAATACAAAGAAACCAGCGCCGCCTAACCCAAGCACACAGCCGAAGCCTGTAACTAGTAAGTGCCCCTACCTAGCAAGAGCCCCTACCAATAAAAAGCAACTATCAGCCCGGCGCTTTTACAGAGCGTAGGTCCCTGTAGCCGCCGCCAGCGAAGTTAACGTAGGGGAGGCCAGGGGCTTTGCCCCCAAATCTTTCTGCAGGACGGCAGGACCCCCGCCGCACGAAGTGCGCAGCGGGGGTCCTGCCATGTCCGAGGACGATTTGGGGGCAAAGCCCCTGGCCTCACCGGCGAGTATACAGGACGGCGACTACAGGTATTCGATCTGGGCGCCTTCCGTGTCGCACGTCAGAATGTGCGTATCACACTTAGGGAACTGCTCACGCAGCTTGACCTGCAGGAACTTTGCCACGATGGTGTCGTCGGTTACAGCCATGAGGGTCGAGCCCGAACCGCTGATCCAGATGGTCTTGGCACCGCCGTTAAGGCAGGTGTCGCGCACGGCGTTGTAGTCAGGAATCAGACGGCGACGATAGGGTTCCTGGATGCGGTCGTCGTTGGCGGCGGCAATCAGGTCAAGGTCGCCAGTCTCCAGGCCGCGCGTCATGCCGGCGATGCGGCCCATCTGCCACACGGCGGTGGAGAGCGGAATCTCCTGCGGCACGACCTTGCGCGCCTCGCTCGTATGTACCTCGTAGGGCGGAATCACGGTAATAAAACGCAAGCGATCGCTCACCTCGTAGCGCAGGCATTGGGGGAGCGAATCGGTCGGCGTAAAGGAGCAGACGGCGCCGCCAAGGATGGCGGGAGCGACGTTATCGGGATGCCCCTCGACCTCGGTGGCGATGCGGACGAGCTCGGCACGGTCGACGGT
>CAJLLN010000019.1:0-18464 GCA_905207495.1 uncultured Collinsella sp.
GGTAAGGGATCGTTTGTCGCACCGAAACGCGTTAGCGAGCTCAATTCACTTTTAGACTTTGACTTTGCAAGCCATTGCGATGGCGTTGATCCGGATGCCATCACCAAACATTTCGGCGGCCTCACATCAGGTCGTCCAATTTCCGTAATGATGCTCCAACAATTTGGATGTCAAAGTCGCGATGAGATTCAGCGTCTTGAATTGACCTACGAACTTGAAGGCAGCTTCATAGGCGCTGATACGTTCTTCATTTCAAAGTCGCGCGTTCCGAATAACCAGTTAGATTTTCAGGCATTTAGCAGAATCATGGACGACTTGTCCAAGTCTATCCAATCTGTTAGAGAAAGCTATAGAGCACGTGAGCTTAGCGATTCCGAAGCCAGCAATTATGGTGTTGCAAAACTTCCGGTCATCGAACTAACTCATTATTCTTACGACTCCGGAGGCAAACTAATTTCAATTGTCTGCCGCACCGTCTTAACTGGGCGAATCCCTTATCAAAACTTTATTTTCAAGTCCTAATGTTCTTTTTCTTTTGTCTCGATCTGTAACACGTAGCCGAGTTTTTAAGTCCTAACCGTTACAGATCGAGACAAACAAGGTAGACCCGCCGAATTGTCTCAATCTGTAACACTAAGACCGGTTTTGGACGTCTAGATGTTACAGATTGAGATGAATGCACAGGTCAATCCTCTCAATCTCAATCTCAATCTGTAACAACTAGCTGAATTTTTCGGTCCTAGCTGTTACAGATCGAGACAAACGGAATAGGCCGAGCCAAAAATCTCGATCTATAACATCTGACTCGCATTTGGCCGCCTAGATATCACAGGTTGAGACAATTTGATAGTGGAGTCCTCATTTGCGCGTCATATCGCGTAGCGCTGACGCGCTGGTTTCCACAATGACAGGAGGTAAAAGTCCTCCCGCATCGCCCGTTGGCAATCCCGTAGCGCTAGCTAGCAAATGACCTGTGTATGCTCCTCGATGGCGGCACGATCTTCGGCGGCAATACCCGGCTCGCACACCACGGCGTCCAGGCTGTCCAGACGGCAGAAGGTGTAGAAGTCGCGCTTGCCAATCTTGCTGGAATCGGCGATCAGATAGCGCGAGTCGGCCTTGCTAAAGGCGAGCTGCTGGATGCGGCCCTCTTCCATGTTAGACGTAGACACGTCGCCGTCCAAAATGCCGTTTGCGCCGATAAACGCCGCGTCGATGCCCAGCGCACGCAGGGTATCCTCGGCCGTGGGGCCCACAAAGGCGGCAGTGCGGCGGCGGTACACGCCGCCCACCAGGCACAGTTCGCAGTCTTCGCGCGCCTCGAGCAGGTTAAACACCGAAAGCGAATTGGTCACAATGCGCAGGCGAAACGCCGGCAGCATCGAGGCCATCTGCTCAACCGTGGTGCCCGTGCCCAAAAAGATAGTCGAGCCTTCCTCGATAAGCTCCACAGAACGGCGCGCAATCTGCAACTTTTCCTCGGCATGCTTTGTGCGCTTTTCGCTGTGCGAATACTCATGGCGCAGCATAGCGTGTGGACGGCTCTGCGCACTGCGGGCTCCGCCGTGCACGCGCTCGATCTCGCCCAGGCTCGCAAGCTCCTCAAGGTCACGGCGGATCGTCATATCCGAGACACCTAACGCATCCGAAATCTCCTTGACCGAGACCGTTCCCTGTTCCTCGAGCAGCTGCCGAACCTTATCCTGTCGCTCCGCTTTAATCACGATGAGTCCTCGCTGTTCCACGCTCACGTCAATTCAAACAATAACGAACAAATTGTATCAGACTCGCGCGCGTCAGAAATGAACGCCCGCGCAGCTCCAATCATCACTTTTTTGAGAAAAATACCCCCTGCTTTAGTGGGGTGTAGTGATAATCTCGCCTGTTCGCGCTACAGTTTGTCGGAAATACCTCGATGTTAGGAACCAAATGATCACTTCCGAGCTTTTCGGCACCGCGCCGTGCGGTACCCCCGTTCATCGTTACACCCTCAACGGGACCGAGATCTGCGTTCGCATTATGGACTATGGTGCCACCGTGTTGGGCATCGACGTGCCCGACATCCCCGGCAACGTGCGCGATGTGGTGCTGGGCTTCGATAAGCTCGAGGATTACTTTGACAACCCCGCTTGCTTTGGCGCGACCATCGGCCCCGTGGCCAACCGCACCGCGGGCGCCACGATCACCATCGACGGCACGGACTGGCATATGCCCGCCAACGAGGGCGTCAACAACCTGCACAGCGATCTTGAGCATGGTCTGCACAAACGCGTATGGGATGTTGAACTCGACGAGGCCCACAATGCTGTGCGCATGACCACCTCGCTTAAGGATGGCGAGCTTGGCCTGCCCGGCAACCGAACCTTTACGGCCGTGTTTACCGTTACACGCACCGGCGTCTTTCGCATCGAGTATGGCTGCGAGAGCGACCGCGCCACGTACGTGTCCATGACCAACCACACGTACTTTAACCTTGCCGGTCACAACGCCGGCATGGACTGTGAGCACTTCTTTGTTGCTAACGCTGCCCACTACCTGCCCATCAACGAGCAGAATATCCCCACCGGAGAGATCGCTCCGGTCGAGGGCACGCCGTTTGACTTCCGTGAGCTGCGCCCCGTCGCGCCCGGCATGGAAGCCGACGACCCGCAGATTAAGCAGGCCCGTGGCTACGACCACTGCCTGTGCATCGATGGCTATCAGTACGGCCGTAATCTGCGCCGCGCGATGCACGTCGAGGAGATGTGGACCGGCCGTGAGCTGGACTATTACACCACTGCCCCGGGCGTGCAGCTCTACACCGGCAACTGGCTGGGCGACGAACACGCCAAAGACGATGCCAACTATGGTTGGGGCGCCGGCTTTGCCCTCGAGGCCGAAATGTATCCTGACACGCCGCACCATGCGCTGTTCCCCCAGGGCATCGTGGGCCCCGGTCATCCCTACAGCAATGTGATCGAATACCACTTTATGAGGCACTAGGCCCACAACGCGACATATCGCACAGCAACGCCCGCCGGCACACCGCCGACGGGCGTTTTTCATCTTTTGGGCTCTTTTTCGCTGTGACTGTATGAGTGACATATCAAAACTATGCCCATTTACTACGCTTAGCCCGGGATGCTCGACCATGCACCGGTTTTTGTTAAATGCGCGAGCCGTCTACCTGCGGTTTTGTTTTTCTCAAATTCGACATGCTCGGCGATAACCGATCAAACGTAGTAAATGGGCATAGTTTTTGACAGGCGGCATCGCGCGCGTCCCTCGCAAGGGCAAAATGATCCGTTTTCCTCCGTCCCCAAGGGATCAGTTGAACAGATTGTCGATGGGATCGGGGGCGGAACTGGGGAGATAGCGGATTTCTAGCTCTATGCCGAGTTCTTGCAGCTCTTTGAGGGCGGCAACGTCGGCATCGTCTATGGCGACCGCGGGCGTTACAGAGCGTTTGCCCTCCCCTGCCTGTATATGGCCAATGCTGATCTTGGTAATCGGCACACCACCCTTAACCAGCGCGAGTGCATCGGCGGGTGAGGCCACCATGATCAGAATCAACTGGCGCGGCGTTGCGGTATGAATGATGTCGATGGTCCTTTGCACCGAGAAAAACCGCGTCCACACGCCCTCGGGCGCCGCGACCCTCATAGGCGCCCACTTGCGCGAATCCGCCGCGATCTCATCGTTGACGATTAGGACAAGGTTGGAGCCCACGGCTTCGTTCCACAGCTCAACGTCTTGCCCGTAAATGAAGCGGTCATCGATACGCGTGAGAAGGATCCTGGGTTGAGCCATCACTGCCCCATTCTGCTTGAGACCCGTAAGAGCAAGACATCACGCCTCCAATATTAGTGCATTTAAAGTGAGAAAAGCCGTCAGAACACTTGCGCGGATTTGTGATGTCCCGTATCATAGACAGCCGTTGACGCCTCAGTTGCGTCACCACATGGCCGCCAGCGTAGCTCAGTTGGTAGAGCACCGCTCTCGTAAAGCGGGGGTCACCGGTTCGAGCCCGGTCGCTGGCTCCATTGCACAAGATAGCCGCCTTCGGGCGGCTTTTTGTTACCGATTTCAGGCGCACATCCGCCGGAATTCGCCCACTCGGTGGACTTCGGGTTTAATGCTTAGGGGCGGGGATTTACCAAAGTGAAATTTTAATGAAAAGAAACCCAGCTGCAACAATTGCCATGGCGAGGGCTCGAATTGGCCATATAGATCTAAAATAGTCACGATACCTTCTCTTTTGCTGGAACGATATATCTATACAAGGTTGTGAGCGGAAAACAAAAATACGTCGATTGCTATCCGACAAACGGGTCTGGAATTGCATTCACCGGCATTTCGGGGCAAATTGATACACATGTACGAAAGGGAACCTATGTGGTGCGTTGGGTTGGAGCTGCTGCAGGCCCGATATGGATTGCGGTCTTGCGCCCCGATGTCCAAATAGGTTTCTCTCTCTAGACGGGAAGTTGCTCATGGACGTCATATATGACGGAGATGACTGGGTCGATCATTATACTTGGCGCCTGGTCGGCTCGAACGACAATGGGGATGTGGTGTTTGATGGACTATGTCCAAAGCATCTCCATCCTTTTGTCTCGTCGTTAATTGAGAGTTCCGCTCGTGTTGCCCCCTACAGCTCGGCATCGCTTCATGATACGGACGTTTTGAAGACCATAAGGGAATCAATTGACGATGGCACGATGAGCGGCCCGCTGTTTTCTCGGCTTGTGGGGCTAGATGAGATTGGCTCGAAACGACTGCTTGCGGGCGAAAAAGTGGAACTCACTTATCGGTCGACGATTTCAATCCTGCGGCTAGCCGATGTTCTTCGCAAATAAATCCAAGCACAACGCCGCCGGCAACTCCCCTACTCAACAAAAAAGCCCCGCCAACCACAATCCCCAAGGGAACCGCGATTAACGGGGCTCAAGCGCGCTCCTCAATGGAATCACGCCAGCATACGAACAGCTCAGCCGAGCGGCTCGTTACTCCTCCCAGTAAGCATCTGCAAGCAGCTTAAAGCAGATCTTCTTGACCGGCTGCGCGCCATCGCCCGGGAACTCGAGCGTGGGCATATGAGGCTCGCCGGCAACAAACAGCGCAAACTTATCGTCAGCAAGATCGCCGGCGATCGAAGCGTCGGAATCGACCAGATCGTAGTCGTCCTTCTCGTCAAACTCCTGGACCAGTGTCAGGCTACCCGTAGCGACCTTAAAGGCCTCGCGGCCCTCGACGTCGATCTGCAGATCATGATAGCGCTGATGCGTCTCATAGTGAGCCTCGGCCTCAGGACGCGTCGTGGGAGCCATGACGTTCGCATAGACCTTGTCGCCCAGAATCGGATGGCTGCCGACCTCGAGCTCCGCCGGATCGTTCTCCTCGAGCCAGTCGATCAGCACGTCGAGGCCCTTGAGCATTCCGCGGTACTCCTCGATATCACCCAGTGCACCGTAAATCATCTAAATCCCCTCTCGGATCGTTTCCTTGGCGGCTACTCGGCAAACGCATTACCAAAGCTGTTGCCGCCCACATACGTCTCGACCAGGGTAAGGTCGGGACTGAACACGACAAAGTCGGAATCGTGCCCCGGCATAATGCTACTGCACTTGTCGTCGACATGAGCTAGCAAGCGATGCCGGGGCCGCAGCACAAGCTCCTACAGCTCGGTCACGACAACGCCGTTGTAGACCTCGTCCCAACGATCCATGACCAAGTGGCCAGTCATAGGATCCATGGCATTGAGCTTGCCGCAGGTGTTGGCGGTACGCAGCACCGTCTCGTCGTCCGCGCCAGCAGCAATGGCATGCGCGAAGCCAGCGATAGTGGAGTCACCAGAGCCCGTGGCGTTAACGGCAGGGATATCGGGCGTCTTTGCGCGGAACGCACGGCCATTGTGGAAGCCCACGGAGCCGGCAGCGCCCATGGACACGACGACCCAGGGGATATCGGAGAAGCGGGCATCAGAGGCGAGCGCGGCGCGGAGCTCGTCCACATCGTCGGTGGTAAAGCTCGTGCCCAGAAGGCCGTTGATCTCGGTCAGGTTAGGCTTGACCAGCTCGGGCTTAATTTCGGACTTAAGGGCGGCCTCGAGCGAAGCACCCGAGGTATCGAGCAACACCTTGGCGCCGGCGTTCTCGGCAATGCTCGTGATCTTGGCGTAGTAGTCCGCCTCGACGCCGCGGGGCAGCGAACCCGAGATGGTAACGACATCGGCCTTGCTCGCAAGCTCGGCGAACTTGGCGGTAAAGGCATCGAGCTCCTCGGGGGCAATTGTCGGGCCGCTCTCGAGCAGCTCGGTCTGGTTGCCGGCGTGGAGGATGTTGAGGCAAATGCGAGTCTCGCCCTTGATGGGCACAAAGTCGTTGTTAATACCGTTGGCGTCCATGAGCTCAGCCATGTAGGCGCCCATGTGGCCGCCGAGCAGACCTGTTGCCACAACGTCGTCGCCCAACTGACCAAGGACGCGGGCTACGTTGAGGCCCTTGCCGCCAGCGGTCTTTTCGGGCGTCACACGGTTAACGTCGTCGATAACGAGCTCATCGAGCTGATAGCGCGTATCGACAGACGGGTTCATCGTAACGGTGAGGATCATTTTTAGCTCCTTATCTCGCAGGCTCCTTGTGCCTCGCGATACGAGTCGACAAAACGGAATTACAGAATCTCAATCGTGAACGAGCGAACGACGGTCTCCTTGGGCTTGGCGACAAGGCAGCCGCGCTTATGCTCAAGCACGTCGTCCTCATCGGAGCAGGTCGAAAGGCCGCCCCAGGGCTCAACCGCCACAAAATCGCCCTCGGGCTTACTCCACACAATGAGATACGGGAAGCCCTCAAAGCTCAGGCGGACGCCCTTGTCCTCCCCCTTCTTAGAAAGCGTGACCTGGCGGCTCTCGAGCACGTCAAAGATGGTCTCCGCAAAATCAAAGAGCTCATGTGACAGAGGCAGCGTCTTTCCCACCATGGGGTTCTTGGAGCGATTGGTCACGTCAATCAAGCCAGTCGAGGGGACGGCAGTGCAAAGCTCAGCAGCCTCGTCCTTCTCAAAGCGCAGCTCGTAGTCCGTATAGGCCTCGCCCTCATCGAGCGGACACCTAAAGCCGGGATGACCGCCAATAAAGAACGGCATGTCCTCGGTGCCTTCATTGGTCACCTCATAGGAAACGCGTACAGCAGCGTCCTCGAGCGTATAGCGGGCGACAAGCTTAAACGGATACGGATAATCGCTCAGCAACGCAGCGTTATCCTCCGAAGCCAGACACATCGCCAGCTCGTTCTCGCTCTGGCTCAGCAGCTTCCACTCTTGCTTGCGCGCAAACCCGTGACGGGCGAGCTTTACATGATGTCCGGCAAACGTCATGGCATTGTTGTCGCGCAGGCCTCCGCAAATCGGGAAGCAAATCGGTGCCTGGCCGGACCACACGGCGGGATCACCCTGCCACAAATACTCACGACCATCAGCCTCAATCGAGGTAAACGAGCCGCCTGCCGTGGACACCTTAATTGAAATCGAATCGTTGGAGAGAGCGTATTCCATTGCCTATCCTTTCGAACAACTGCTTTTTGCTCGCAAGTACCCGTCTCGGCCCTGACCAAAGGACAAACCCGCACGTTCATCGATGCGTCCGGTATCCCAGCCATGTAACGGGGTACCATACAGACATTGATGCAATTACAGCTGAAAGGCCTTCTTATGCGAACCATCATCCTCTACGCGTCGCGCCATCACGGCAATACGAAAAAGCTCGTGGACGCCATCGTCGAGGCGCACCCCGAGATCGATACCCTCGACGTGAAGTCACTCGGTAAAAACGAGTACCCCGACCTGCACGAATATCATCTGATCGGTGTCGCCACGGGCATCTATTACTCCGAGATCGACAAGGACATGGCACGAGTGCTCACGAACGTGCTGCAGCCGCAGGACAAGGTGTTTGGCCTTATGACCTACGGTGGCAAAAACAAGTGGTACGGCAAGGATATCGATGGCATCTGCCGCATGAGGCAGGCCATCTTTATGGGTGTCTACGGCTGCCCCGGCTTTGATACGTGGGGGCCGTTCAAACTCGCCGGCGGTGTCCAAAAGGGACACCCAACCGCTGAGGAAATTAAGGGCGCCGTCGACTTCTTCGACAAGATCGAAGACGAGTATGGCGACATCATCGTCGAAGAGTACGTCAAGCGTGAGAAGCGCCTAGCATACGAGAAGGAGCATCCTGCAGGAGGCCTGGTGGCCGGCGTCAAGCGCACGGCAAAGAAGATCGCTAACAAGCTGTAACTGTGAAGGCGCTTTTGAGCGTTTAACCCATACGGCGGGTCCGAGCAGATTCGGGCCCGCCGTCTTTTTCTATCGTTACTCGGTAAAGGCGTTGCCGACGCTCTGGCCGCCAACATACGTCTCGACGAGGGTAAGCTCATGGTCGAACACGACAAAGTCGGCGTCGCGACCCGGCATGATGCTGCCGCACTTATCCTCGATGTGCGCGGAGCGTGCCGGCACCTCGGTTGCCATGCGAATGGCGATATCGGCGCTGGCGATGCCCCAGTCGACGATGTTCTTGACGCCCTGGGCAAGCGTGAGCACCGAGCCGGCAATGCTCTTGCCGTCGGCGAGCCAGCACAGGTTGTCCTTCATGATGACGTCCATGCCACCACTGGTGTAGCTGCCCTCGGGCATGCCGCCGCAGCCCAGGCAGTCAGTGATGAGCACCGTGTGTTGCCAGCCCTTTGCCTGCAGCAGCGCCTTGATGGCGGCAGGGTTAACATGCTTGCCGTCACAGATGATCTCGGCGTAGGTCTCGGGCGTGGACATGGCAGCGCCCACGACACCGGGCTCACGGTGATGCAGCCCGCGCTGACCGTTATAGGTATGCGTAAAGCAGCTGGCACCGGCGTTGATGGCGGCGATGCACTCATCGTAGGTGGCGTCGGAGTGACCGATGCTGGTCACCACACCCTTGGCGTTCAGCGCAGCCGCATAAGCAGCGGCACCGTCGCGCTCGGCCGCCATGGCGCTCTTGACGATGCGACCACCCGCAGCCTCCTGCCACTGATCGAAGACCTCCTCGGAGGGATCGATCAGGTAAGCGGGGTTCTGCGCGCCCACGTGCTTCATGGTAAAGAAGGGGCCCTCCAGGTAGATGCCCTGAATGCGAGCACCGCAGAAGTCGGGGCCGCGACCCTCGTCCGCCTGAGCGATAGCGGCGCAGGCGTCCTTGATCTGCTCGACGCCATCGGTGAACGTCGTGGGCAGCCAGCTGGTGGTACCGCGACGGGCGAGCTCGGTCGAGCTGGTATCGATGCCCTCGGGATCGTTATCGGTAGTTGAGTGGTTGAAGAAGCCATGGATGTGAGTATCGACCATACCCGGTGCGATCCACGATCCCGTGTAGTCCTTAATCTCGCAAGAGGGCTCGTCGGCCTGCCAGGCGCCAAAGACGCCATCCTCGACCATAAGATAGCCGCCCAGTTGCGGGCCTGCCGGCAAGAAGAACTTGTCAGCCTTAATTGCGTACGTGCTCATATGCACTCCTTGCTTCTAAAGCAGTTGACTGTGGTGATGCTTATACCCAGCTCACGTAAAACAAAAAGCGCCCGCCCGCCGTTATGAGCGGACGGGCGCCCTTACAGGGGGACGCGATTAAGCGGTGAAGGGGTGAATCGTCACGCCCTTAACCACGCGGTTGACCGTGCCGGTGGGGCTCGGCGTATCGGGCGTGTTGCCCACGCGCACGGAGTTGAGCAGGCTGATAGCCTGGGCAAACATCACGAACGGCAGAGCAAGGTAGCCCTCGGGAAGTGCCTCGTAGCCCTTAAAGGTGAAGGACTCGCCCTCGTAGACGGTGGCACCTTCCTGCTGAACGGCGATGGTGTGCTGAGCGATCTCGTCGCCACCGATCTCGTTGAGGATGTCGATGTCGTACTGACGGGTGTAGGCGTCGTTGTTGACGAACACGAAGACGAGCGTCTTATCGTCGACGAAGGACTTAGGTCCGTGACGATAGCCCATAGAGGTGTCGTAGGAAGTAGCGACCAGACCGTGAGCGAGCTCGAGGATCTTGAGCTGGCTCTCCTGGGCAAGGCCACCGAAGGAGCCAGAACCCAAGTAGGTCACGCGGTTGAAGTCGCCAGCCAGGTAATCGGCGATCTCGGGCTCACGAGAGATGACCTCCTCGCCCATCTTGGCGATGGTCTCGACCCACTCGGCCTTCTGCTCGTCAGAGGCAGTGTCGAAAATAAGGGTGGAGAGCAGGGTCATGCAGGAATAAGAACCGGTCATGGCGAAGCCCTTGTCGTTGGCGCGCGGAATGAGCAGCGTCAGCGCGTTGGGATCATCGGCAGACTCGACGGCGAGCTTGCCCTCGGGAGCGCAAGTGATGTTGAGGAACTTGACGTTGTGGACGAGCTCCTTGGCAACGGCAACGGCAGCAAGGCTCTCGGGGCTGTTGCCAGAGCGGGCAAAGGAAACCACGAGCGTGGGATCCTCGGCGCGCAGGAAGTCGCGCGGGGCGCTCACGATGTCGGTCGTGGCGATGGGCTTAAAGTCGTAGAGATCAGTGTTGCCAGCGTGACGCAGGTACGGGGCGCAGGTATCGCCAACATAGTCGGACGTACCGGCACCGGTGAAGACAACGGACAGACGGCCCTCGCCCATAGCGCGAGCCTCGGCCAGGAAGGCCTCGATGGCCTCCTTGTTCTCGCGATAGATGTTGAGCGTATCACGCCAAAGCTCGGGCTGCTGAGCAATCTCGGCCGTGGTGATCTGGGCGCCGAGCTCGGTGAGCTCCTCGACACTCTTCTCGAACATTTTTAATACCTCTCTCTAGAAGTAATCCTCTGACGTGCAATTATACACTTCGGTTGGTTATCTGGTAGTAACCAGTTAAATGCAAAGAATCATCATATGGAAACGATGCGAACACTAGTCGCTACGCTGGTGGTAAACCTTGTATTTAAACTGATCGGCACGAGCAACCGAGAGTGTGTACTCCACAACCTCGTTTGACTCGTTATACGTAGTCCTGACCAAATCGAGCACAGGCGAGCCCTCGACAATTCCCAAAAGGTGGGCGTCGGTGGGACGGGCTATGCTCGCATAGAACTCCTCTTCGGCCACGCGTATCTTTTGCTGAAAGTCTTGCTCAATCACATCGTAAAGCGGCTTACGCTCCAGCAGCGGTCGCTTTAGGGACAAAAATTGACGAACTGGTAGATAGCTGCGTTCGACCATCATGGGCATGTTGTCGGCAGAACGAAGGCGCTTAAGCTTAAAAATGCGATCACCGATACGCAATCCCATATGCTCGGCCAGATTTTTATCGGCCTCCATCTCGCAAAACTCGAGAATCGTGGTCTCGGGGTCGCGACCCATCGCGCGCATCTGCTCGGTAAAGCTGTAGGACTGCATAAGATTGGTTGCTTTTGCCGAACGGTCAGTCACAAAGGTACCGCGACCGTGCTGCCGAACCACCAGTCCTAAACGCTCCAGTTCCTGCAGAGCCAAGCGTACCGTAGTGCGCGAGAGACCATAGCGCTCCGAAAGTTCGCGCTCGGAAGGAATCATGTCACCGGCGCGATATTCATGGTCGATCTTTTCGGTCAGAATATCGACCAGCTGATCGTACAGCGGTTGCTTACGCGCTCCGATCGCCATCCTATCCTCCCTTTTGCTCGAATTCGGCTAACTACCTAGGGTGTTTAGCATTATCTGTCTGCCACACCCGAATCATCAAGAAAACAAAAGCCGCGCGCTCTTTCGAGCACGCGGCTTTTAACATACACATGGCTTAAGGGGTCGGGGTGTGAGCCGCGTAGGGACACACCCCTCAAGCTAGAGCCTTACCAGATGCTCGGCCAGAGACCAAGCGGGCCAGCGCCCAGGATGCCAAGGACGAAGAGCAGGAGAATGCCCTTGGTCGGGGTCCAGCTGTGCTTAGCGAACATGTAGTAAAGCAGCAGCGTAAGCATAAGCGGGACGAGCTTCGGGACGATGGTGTTGAGGGTGTCGGCAACAGAGAAGTTGACCGGATCCTCGGTAACGGTGCCGTAGGTAACGGACTCCATGCCGTTGCCCAGATCGGTGACGCCGCACTCGACAGCGTTGCCGTCGGCATCGGAAGCGGTGAGGGCGTTGCCGTCCTCATCGGTCATGGCGATGGTACCGGCCTCAGCGGTCTCGGTATCGATGCCCTCCATACCGGTGAAGTTCTCGGCCTCCTTCTCGGAGACGATCACGGTAGTAGCGGAGAGGCCACGGGTGGTGCCGTTGGGGATCTGGAGGTTGATCTGGGTGCCACCCATGGTGACGACCAGGCAACCGACGACGAAGACGCCCATGATGGAAGCGGCACGCGTGAAGGCCTGCATGTTGGCGGTCAGAGCGTCAATAGCGCTGGTGCCAAGCTTGTAGGACCAGTTCATGAGCCAGAAGCGCAGAGCGAACTGGACGACGTTGAAGATCACCAGGAAGATGATCGGTGCAGCGGCGTTGCCGTTGATGGCCATGTTGGAGGTGATGCCGGCCGTGATAGGCACGAGCGTCAGCCAGAACAGGGCGTCACCGATACCACCGAGCGGGCCCATTGCGGCGACGCGGACGGCGCGGATCGTGGGGATGTCAACCTTGTTCTGCTCGAGCGAAAGCACGATGCCCATAACAAAGGTGACGAGGAACGGGTGGGTGTTGAAGAACTCCAGGTTGTGGCTCATGGAAGCCGCGAGGTCGTTCTTGTTGGTGTGGATCTTCTCCAGACCGGGGATGATGGAGTAGAGCCAGCCAGCGGCCTGCATGCGCTCGTAGTTGAACGATGCCTGCAGGAAGCAGGAGCGCCAAGCCATCTTGTTGAGGGTCTTCTGGTCGAGCTGCGGAGCAGGAGTGAGATCCTCGTAGTGCTCCGGGATCACATACTCATTAGATGCCATCTTCGAAGTCACCTCCGTCAGAAACAGCTGCACCCTTCAGCTCGGTCTGCTGCTGGAAGTCCCAGAAAGCGATGCCGAAGCCGATGAGAGCGAGGATGAGCAGAGCAGGGGTTGCCAGCGAATCGTTGGCAACGGTGATGAGCGCGAGGCCAAAGCCCATGAGGAAGAAGCCCCACATATCGCGGTTCATCATAACCTTGAGCAGGACGGCGAAGCCGACGAAGCGCATCATGCCGCCTGCAGCGGACAGACCGGTCTGCAGCCAAGTCGGGATGGCGGAAGCGATGGTCTGACCGATGGTAGCGCCAGCGATGAAGAACAGGGTGACGACGACAGCGAAGATCAGGCCGAGCAGGGCCATGGCGAAGTAGTTCAGGCGCTCGATGCCCTTGGTGTCCGCGTTGTGAGCCATGTTATCGGCCGTGGACATAAGCGGGGACATAAGCGTGAAGACCAGGGTAACGCCGAGCTGACCAAGCAGAGCGAACGGAATGGCGAGGCCGACTGCCGCGTTGGGCTCGAGACCCGTGGCGATAGCGAGAATGGCTGCCATGATGCCGCCAATGACGGCGTTAGGCGGCTGAGCGCCTCCGATCGGCATGTTGCCGATCGTCATGAGCTGATAGGTACCACCCACGAGAAGACCGGTGTTGAGGTCGCCAAGGATAAGACCGATGACGGCGCCGGTGACGATGGGCTGATAGAGAGACTCGAGGAAGTCAAACTGGTCGATTGCCGCGATGAACGTGACGACGAAGACCAGAGCGATCTGGATGATCGAGTATTCCATCTTGCTCCTCCTTTCAAAATGTATGTACGCACTTTGGATATCACGTACAGAACGTCAGGGTTTCACTCCTGACAACGTGGATCACGAGGATTACGAGAAGAGCTTGCTCGTGTCCTCAACAGGCGTGCTCGGAACGCGCCTGATCTCCAACTCCACCCCCAATTCCTGCAGCTCTTTAAACGCAGCGACATCCTCGTCGTTAACTGCGACGGAGGTGGCGACTTGGCGCTTTCCTTCCGACATGTGCATGTTGCCGATGTTTACCTTCTTTATAGGCACACCGCCCTTGACGAGCGTAAGCACGTCTTCCGGTGTTTCGGCCACGATGAAGATCTTCTGGCGCGGGCTCGCCTTGCCAATGACGTCGATGGTCTTCTGCAGGGAGAAGAAACGCGTAGCGACGCCGGCGGGAGCGGCCATCTTCATGAGGTTCTGGCGCATGGTGTTGGACGCCACGTCGTCGTTGGCGACGAGGATGAGGTTGGAGCCCAGAGTGGAGTTCCACTGGGTGGCAACCTGACCATGAACCAGTCGGTTATCGATGCGGGTAAGAAGAATGTTGGGTTCTGCCATGTTGATCAGCTTCCTTTCGTTATTTGCTGACGACAGTTACTTGATCTCCTGAATCGCGTAACGCGAAACATCTACGACGGCTCCGGATCGGACTTTGATCTGGACCTTCTCGCCTTCGATGCCTTTGACGGTTCCGTAGATACCGCCGGCGAAAAGAACCTCCTGACCCGGCTTGAGCTCGGTGTGCAGCTCCTTGAAGTACTTTTGCTTCTTCTTCATGTTGATTTGCGACCAGATGGTGTAAATCAAGCCCATGATGACAAGCAGGCCTAAAAGGGCAACCGAGGAGCTCAGGACGTTGGCTCCGAAATCGGCCATTAGATGCCGTCCTCGTCGCCGAAGATATCCTCTTCCTCGGAGCCGGCAACGGATGCGACCGTCTGGGCGGTGATGCCCGTCTGGCCAACGGTCACGGCCTGCTCACCAAGCTCGGCGAGCGTGGCGTTGCCGCGGAGGAACAGAAGCTCAATAACCATGGGAAGGTTGGTGCCAGTCAGAACCTCGACGTTGTCGACATCCTGGGCAATCATCATCGACTGGTTGAACGGGGTGCCGCCAAGCAGGTCGGTAAAGACGAGCACGCCATCGCACTCCTCGCGCATGGCGGTAATAGCGGCGCGGAGATCCTCACCGTAGGAAGCAGCCTGGTCGCCCTCAAAAGGAACGACGGTAAAAGCGGGCTGGTCGCCGGCAACCATAGCGATAGCGCTTGCAAGGCCGGGTGCGAACTGTCCATGACCGGTAAGAATAAAGCCAACCATTCAAATTTCCCTTCCGAAGGTGTGTACGATCTGAGTCCGATGATTTTCGGAAGCCAGCGGGCGCTCGCCCTTAAAGCTTCTTAGAAAGCGTTCTTTGAAGACCAGTGGTTTCTAAACTGGTAGTAACCACGTGATGTGTTGTTGTCACTATATCACCCCAGAAGAGGTCGCTTTCGTTGATTCATACGGTAAAACGTTTTTGCACCGCTCACGGTGATATTTCGACCGTTTACCGGTCGTTAACACTTCTACCTGCGGTTTTGAAACCGTTTCGAAATGCTTTGGCAAAAGATCGGATCTTTTCCTGTGTCTAAACAACGCAGGGCGGCTAAAAATAGCGTGTAGAAAAATTGCAGGTCATTGTGAAGATATGTGAATTGGTCTTTTTGACTTAATACCAGTTAGAACCAGTTTTGAGATTATCGGTGAACGGTAGTTTTCGACCGTTCACCGGTTACTTGCAATCGTTTGCAGTCGTTTTCCCAGATGAATTAGGGAAACACAATGGAGCACCTGTGCGGATGCGAGTCCTACCCTAGTGGTTTCGACAACAAAAAGCCCGCTAGAACGTTGTCCGTTCTAGCGGGCTTAATCAGGTGATCGATTAACGCGCAGTAGTGCAGGCAAACCTTACGCAAACAGGCCGTAGATGCTGATGTTGGCCTTGGCGTAGAGGCCGTTAGCATACTCGGTCCACTTGGAGCTGGCGCTCGAAGCCTGCGAGGAATACTGCTGGTAGGCGGTGTAATAGGCGGTCATGGCCTGCTTATAGGTAGCGCTATCGGCCGTAAAGGCATCGTCAGCGAAGGCCTTGGCATAGGTGCTGTCGGCATCCTTCCAGGTACCCTTCTCGCTATCCCACTCGTCGCCGGCAAGGTTGATGATGTAGTCGGCGTAATCCTTGCTCGCGGTGTCCTCATTGCCGTCAGAAGGCTCGGTCGGAGCGGTCGGCATGCTTGCGGAGCTATCGCCCACCTTCTTCTTGTAGAGCTTCTGCAGCGTCGCGGACTGGCGGACGATCTGCTTGGCCTGGTCCTTGGACACGCCATACTGCGTGGCCATGGTCTTGTAGTCCGAAGTGCCGATGGAATCCTCGGCGTACTTCTTCATCTCCTTGGAAGAGACGGTAATGCCCTCGTCCTCGGCAGCATCGAGCAGGATCTTGTTGCGCACGTAGGACAGGATGACGTCGGCAGAAGGAGCGGTGTAGTTGCCATCACTATCCTTGACGGTATCGAGGCTGTACTGGCTCTCGATGGCCTCGCGCGCGGTGATGTCGCTCTTCTTGCCGTTATAGCTATAGCTTGCCACGGTCGAATCGAGCTGGTCCTCGGTCAGGGTCGCCGAGCCAACACCCTTGCCGCCAAAGCCGCCATTGCCAATAAAGAAGCCGACCACCGCAGCGACCACGACTGCAACTACAAAGGCGGCAATCATCGTCTTCTTGTGCTTGGATACGAGATCGTCTTCATCGGAACCCAGGATATCGTCGTCCTCATCCTGGGCCTCGGGCATCAGATTCTCGTCAGCGGCATCCGCGGCAATCTGAGCCTCCAGACGGGCGTCCTCCTCCTCGGCCGTCGTGCCAGCGGCAATATGTTCGGCAGACGTGCCGGCGACCAGGTCGATCTTTTCGTCCTCATCACCGTCGGGGCCTTCGCCGCGCTCGATGATCTGGATGCCGTCGATCTCGTCCTTCTCGTCCTTCTTTTGAATCAGACCCATATCGGTTACTCCTTGTTAGGAAACATAGTCCGCAATAGAATACGCCCGACAGAGCGCCGGGCGTATTGATTCTCAGGTTATACGCAAACACTTAAGTACTATTTAGGCGTTTGCAGTCTGCATGCCTTAGGCCAGGTGCGCGATAACGGCATCGGCAAAGGCCTGCGTGCCCACAGCGCCCTCAACGGAGCCGGTCTGGGCACGACGAACGTCGCCGGTAACCTGCTCACCCTCGTCGAGCGTGGCAGAAACGGCGGCACGAATGCGATTGGCCGCGTCGTTCTCGCCCAAGTGATCGAGCATCATCGCAGCAGAGAGGATCTCGGCTGTGGGGTTGGCGATATCCTTGCCCGCGATATCGGGCGCGGAGCCGTGCGTTGCCTCGAAGATGGCGCAGTCGGCACCGATGTTGGAGCCGGGAGCCATGCCCAGACCGCCCACCAGGCCGGCGCACAGGTCGCTCACGATGTCGCCGTACAGGTTGGGCAGCACCAGGACATCGAAGTCGTTGGGGTTCTGGACCAGGCCCATGCAGGTGGCGTCGACAATCTTGTCGTTGAACTCGATATCGGGATAGTTGGCGGCCACCTCGCGCGCCACGCGCAGGAAAAGGCCGTCGGTCGCCTTCATGATGTTGGCCTTGTGCACGGCCGTCACCTTTTTGCGGCCGCAGCGGCGGGCATACTCAAAGGCATACTCCACAATACGGCGGCTCTTGGCGATAGAGATGGGCTTGATCGAGATCGCGGAATCCGCGGCGAAGGCCTTCTGACCCGAGCGCTCGACAAGCTGCGAGAGCTCCTCGACCTCGGCAGCGCCCTCATCGAACTCGATGCCGGCGTAGAGGTCCTCGGTGTTCTCGCGCACGATAACCAGGTCGACATCGCGGAAGCGCGAGCCGTCGCCCGGCTGCGACAGGCAGGGGCGCACGCAGGCGTACAGGTCGAAGTGCTTGCGCAGGGCCACGTTAACGCTGCGGAAACCCGTGCCGACCGGTGTGGTGATGGGACCCTTGATGGCAACCTTGGTCTCGGCGACCGCATCGAGCACGTGCTGGGGCAGCGGCGTGCCAAACTCGTCCATGACGCCGGCGCCGGCCTCCTGGACGTTCCAGTTGATCTGGACACCGGTGGCCTCGACCACGCGGCGCATGGCCTGCGTAATCTCGGGACCGATACCGTCACCGGGAATCAGGACTACATCGTGCGCCATAATCTGTTACTCCTCGTTTTCGGCGTCGTCAGATTTTTTAACGCTAGCACGCTTCTTCTTTTTGGAGAGATCAAGGTCAAAGCGTTTAACAAGCATTTCGCAAATCTCGCTCGAACGGGCTTTGAGATAGCTGCCCTTGCCGTTCTCGGCGTCGAACTTAAGGCGCAGCGCGAGCTTCTCGGCGACCTCGGCGTCAATCTCGCCCTGGCCAAACTCGTACAGGCAACCGAGCATGTCGCGATACTCGAGGTCGCCGTGGTAGCACTGGATGGCCTCGTCCAGGATGGGCCAAGCCTCGCGCGAACGCTCGACGCTCGTGGCGCCCCACACGCACAGCAGGCGGAAGGCAGCATAGCGCAGCGTGGAGGAGATCTCGTCGAACAGTGCGGTCTCGGCACCCTCAAAGGCATCGCCCAGCTGCTCGGGGCAGGTGGTGGCGAGCGCCGTCAGGGCATCGAGGGCCTCCCAGCGGGTCTGAGCCTCGGG
>CAJLLN010000020.1:0-18388 GCA_905207495.1 uncultured Collinsella sp.
GGATCACATCGCCCGGGCGGACGTTTGCGGGGTCGAGCATCTTGGGACGGTCGACGACGCCCACGGTAAAGCCGGCAAGGTCGTAGTCGGCAGGAGCCATGACGCCGGGGTGCTCGGCCATCTCGCCGCCCACGAGCGCGCAGCCCGCGAGCTTACAGCCGTCGGCCACACCCTTGATGATCTTTGCCATGTGCTCGGCCTCGATGTGGCCGATGGCAACGTAGTCCAGGAAGAACAGCGGCTCGGCGCCCGAAGCCAGAATGTCGTTGACGCACATAGCGACCAGGTCCTGGCCCACCGTCTCGTGACGGTCCATGATCTGGGCGAGCACGAGCTTGGTGCCCACGCCGTCGGTACCGCTAATCAGAATCGGGTCTTCCATATCCTTAAGCGCGGCAGCCGAGAACAGGCCACCAAAGCCACCGATGCCGCCGATGACCTCGGGACGGTTGGTGTCCTTAACCATCTGCTTAATAGCGTCGACGGCGCGGCCGCCCTCGGCGGTATCGACGCCGGCATCCTCATACGTCACATGCTTGCTGTCGCTCATCTGAGCCTTCCTCTCCCACTACCGTCCGCCGCCCGGGCGCCAAACGGTGCTCATAGTTGCGTTCATTTCGGCGCGCGCCATAACAACGCGCGCCGTCATATCAACAAAACAGTAGGTAAAACCTACCAAAATAAACCTGTCCCTTTTTTGGCAGGTTTTAGGCCTCGCCATGTTCCTCTTCCCAGCTGCGATCGTCGTATTTCTCGACCACGGCGTCGTCGTCAAAGTGCAGCGGCTTGTCCAGGTTGCGGGGCTTAAAGCCCTCCATGAACTTGTCGCGGCCAAAGCTCTCGGGAATCGCCACGGGGTAGCGGCCGGTAAAGCACGCATCGCAGTAACCGCCCTTGGGCATGACCTTAAGCAGGCCCTCGACCGAAAGGAAGGCCAGCGAATCGGCGCCGATATACTCGCAAATCTCGTCGACCGTCTTGTTGGCGCTGATAAGCTGCGACTGCACGTCGGTATCGATACCGTAGAAGCACGGCCAGATGACCTCGGGCGAGTTGATGCGGATATGAATCTCCTTGGCGCCAGCGTTGCGTAGCATCTTGACGAGCTGCACCATGGTGGTGCCGCGCACGATGGAGTCGTCGATGACGACCAGGCGCTTGCCCTCGATGTTGTCGCGCAGCGGGTTGAGTTTCATACGCACGCCCATGGCGCGCAGCTCCTGCGTGGGCTCGATAAACGTACGGCCCACGTAGCGGTTCTTGATAAGGCCCTCGCCAAAGGGAATACCGCTCTCGTGCGAATACCCCTCCGCGGGCGGCAGGCCGGAGTCGGGCACGCCGATGACCAGATCGGCCTCGACGGGCTCCTCGTGTGCCAGCTGACGACCCATGTCGTAACGGCAGGCATAGACGCTCTTGCCGTTCATGATGGAGTCGGGGCGGGCAAAGTAGACCTGCTCAAAGATGCAGTTTGCGGGCTCTTCGGCTGCAGGCACGCCCTGCTCGGATACCAGACCCTCGGCGCTGATGCGCAAAATCTCGCCGGGACGGACGTCACGGACGTACTCGGCACCCACGATGTCGAGTGCGCAGGTCTCGGAAGCAACGACCCAGCCGCCGGCGCGCGTGACATGGACGGCGGAGTCGACCGTCGCGGCGCCGTCCTGCGACGGCAGCTGCGAAACGGATGCGGCATCGGCCTGGTCCAGGCCCTCGTCCACCAGCTTGCCCAGCACGAGCGGGCGAATGCCGTGCGGATCGCGGAATGCGTAGAGTGCCTGCTCGTTGATGAGCGTCATGGCGTAGCCGCCGCGCACGAGCTCCATGGTCTTGCGAATGCCCTCGCGCAGATGGCCTGTACGCTGAGTAAAGTAGCCGATAAGCTTAGTCGCGACCTCGGAATCCGAATTGGAAAGGAACGGCACGCCCAGCTCGATCAGCTGGCGGCGCAGCTCGTCGGTGTTGACGAGGGTACCGTTGTGCGCGAGCGCGATAATGACGCTGTTGATGGTAGAAAGATGCGGCTGCGAGGCTTCCCAGCTCTTGGCACCGGCAGTGCCATAGCGCACGTGGCCCACGGCCAGCTGGCCGGAGAGTGTCGACAGGTCGGCGTTGGAGAACACGCGGTCGAGCAGGCCCAGATCCTTGCGGACCATAACCGTGCCGCCATCACCCACGGCGATTCCCGCCGATTCCTGGCCGCGATGCTGTAGCGCGCGCAGACCAAAGTACGTCAGTCGAGCCACATCGCGATCGGGTGCCCACACACCAAAAATGCCGCATTCCTCATGCAGCTGGTCGGAGTCCGGATCATACGTCGACATGGTCTTCACCTGTCCCGCGGCACGCTCGGCCGCGCGGATGGTTTCTTGAGACATGGCATCCCCTCAGAGCCTCGTTATTTGGCGTTACTTGCCCTATTATACGCACGGCAAGACAAGCACTCCCGCGCATGAACAGCGCTTTTTAAAAGCCCACCGAGCTTATAATCCGTTTTGCAGCCAAACATTTTATTGGGCAGGCGCCTCGGGACCGACGATCCCGCATGCTTCCGTCGCGACGCGTCTCGTCCACCGCTAGGGCTTACATTGCTGCAATTGGGTCGTTCGTCCTGTCTTTTGGCAGGTCGGCGGCGTATCCTTGTACCTACAGCAAAACGAGAAAGGTTATGTATGGATCGAAACGAACTCGACCCCAGCGTCCCCAGCGCCACGGAGGTCAAGAAGATCCCCCTCATCATTAAGGTGTACGCCGTCCTGTGCATCCTGTCCGGCGTGGGCACGCTCCCGTCGGTCGGCGCCTTTATGTGGCAGGTCATCACCGCGCTCATCAACGGCAACGCCGCCGCCAAGCTCGGCGACAACACGCTCGTCGCGGTCGGACTGATTGTCGCCGGCATCATGCTCTCGGCTGCCAGTGCCGTCATCTTGATCATCTTTGGCCTGGACCTCATCAAGAACCAGCGCCGCAATGCCGCCCGTCTGTCCTATATCCTTATCGCATTGACCGTCGTCGAGCTTTTGGTTGACGTGATGCTCCAGGGCATCGGGCCTTTCTTGCTGCGCCCCGCCATCCAGCTCGGCATCCTCGTCGCGCTTTCGACCACCGTCGACCCCACGCTGCGCCAGGAGCGCGAGCTGCAACGCCGCCTGCAGGAAATGCTCGATCGCGACGCCGCCGCCGAGGGCATGCTCGGGCGCGATGAAACCGGCGAAGGCTACATCAAGCTCAACTACTTCAACCTGTTCTGGGTATTCTTTGTCTGCTGCATACTCGGCCTGATCGCCGAGGACATCTGGCACATGACGGTCGACGACCCCGGCGTCTACCAGAACCGCGCCGGTATGCTGTTTGGCCCCTTCAGCCCCATCTATGGATTTGGCGCCGTACTCATGACCATGGTGCTCAACCGCTTCTACAAGAAGAACCCCATCATTATCTTTTTGGTGAGCGCGCTGCTCGGCGCGAGCTTTGAGGTGTTCGTGGGCTGGTTTATGCAGACCTCGTTTGGAGTGGTCTCGTGGAGCTACTCGCACATGAAGCTGTTCGGCATGCCCGACCCGCTCGCCGTCCTTACGGGCGGACGCACCTGCACGGGCTTTGCCTGCCTGTGGGGCCTGGGCGGACTCATCTGGATCAAGCTGCTGCTGCCGAGGCTGCTCAAGCTCATCAACATGATTCCGTGGAAGAGTCGCTACTCGGCTACTGTCATCTTCACCATCATTATGCTGGTCGATGGCGTTATGACGCTGCAGTCGCTCGATTATTGGTATCAGCGCGTCAACGGCACGGAACCGGATATTCCCGTTGCGCAGTTCTACGGCAAGTACTTCGATAATGACTTTATGGAGAATCGCTTCCAGAGCATGACCATGAGCCCCAAGGATGCGACGCGCGTGTAGCGCCAACCGCGTCCAAAACGCAAAATGCCCGCCGGTATCACACGTACCGGCGGGCATTTTTATAAACGAGTCTTCTATCGACGCAAGCCTCTACGCCTCGCGCTCGACCTCACTTACGCATTCGTTCTTGATGGTGCCAACGAGCGCCTGCAGCGCATCGACCACGTGCGGGCGAATGTCCCCGCCGATAAGCACGAGCATGATGTCGTCACCCACGGCGAGCTCGCCGCTTGCCAGCCACACGCGCACATAGCCAATACCCGGCATCGCGCTCGTGGCCTCGATAGCAGCCTGCACCTTCTGAGCATCGAAGCCAAACACCATGCCGCCCACCCTGCGCCCGGGAGCTACGCCATCGGTTTCGATCCCGCGGACCTCGGACTTGGGCGTCGCACGCACCACGCCGTTATGCGTCAGATACATCCCACAGCCTGCCGCCGAAGCATCGGCCTTGGCCTCACGCAGCCAGGCATCAACCGAAGGCATCGTTTTGCCATTCTCAAGCATCATTTCCCCTTTCACCGTCATTGAGTAGCCCATTATCTATTCCTCGACCGGCGTGAGCACCATGACGGCACGCGTGTTGCTCAGCGATAACGAACGACAGGTCACAAGCGTTACGACCTTGGTTGCCGAAGCGGCACGATCGGTGGCATCGCTCGCCACGGCAGAGGCACCGTCGAGCATCTCGGACAGATAGTTCTTGAGCCCGTCGTCGCCCTCAAAATTGGTCGTGCGCGCCTTGGCATACGTGTCCTCGACCACCTTGGTCGCCAGCGGGCGCAGCTTATACGTAGCATCCCGTGTGATGTAATACACAAACTCGATGCTATCGAACGTCGCCTGATCAGTGGTGTCCGAAATCACGTTGAACATCGACCCGTCATTCATGTGGTGGCCGTAGATCGTGGTCTGCTGATCCACCATGCCCGGCGCGGTATCGTCGCAGTCCAAGAAGATCGCACCCGATGCATTGGACGTACCGTCAAACAGCGTGTTGAGGTATTTGGAGTTGTTGTTGGTCTGCACGACGGGATAGTTGATGTTGGTGCCGGGCGCGTAAATCCAACCCATAATCTCGGGGTTTGTCTGAGCAAGAGCATCGAAGTCGATAATCGGCACGCCGCTGGCGTCCTTATCGCTTACATATTGCTTCTCGATTTTCTGATACGACTCGCTCGCCTGCTTATAGCCAATCTGAGCATTAATAAAGATAGCGGCGGCGGCGACAATCAGACCGATGCCGATGATGATGAGCAGAATGGGAATAATGGAGCGGCGCTTTTTGCGCGGCGGCTCGGTGTAATCCGACGGCGCGGCATGCGATGAAGACCGGGGCGGCTTCTTAGCGTTGCTATAAGATGAAGGTCGATATGCGGCTGGCGCGTCCTGTCGACGATGCGTCGCCGGTGTCACGGGGCGCGGCGCGCGCGGCTGCTGAGGAGAGGATGTCCGACCCTGCTGCGCCGCATGGGCAGCACCCGGCTTCGACGGATCGGGAATCTGAGAAGCCTTGAATCGTTTTCCCTGATAGTCGGACATGGCTCTCCTTATACTGCGGTGAAACGGCGGAACGTCTAGGCGTCGGCCATCTCCTGCTTCATCTTCTCGATAACCTTGCGGTACTCGGGGTCGCATGCGCCCAGAATCTGCGTGGCGTAGATGGCGGCGTTCTTGGCGCCGTTGATGGCAACGCAGGCCACGGGCACACCCGAAGGCATCTGCACCATCGACAGCAGCGAATCCATGCCGCCCAGGTCACTCGTCTTCATAGGCACGCCGATGACCGGCAGCGGCGTAAAGGCAGCCACGACACCACCCAGGTGAGCGGCCTTGCCGGCGGCGGCGATAATCACTTTGATACCGCGATCGGCAGCAGTCGAGGCCCACTCGTGGACCTTCGCCGGCGTGCGGTGTGCGCTCGCAATGACAAGCTCATAGGGCACACCGAGCGCCTCGAGCTCGGCGGTGCAGCCTTCCATAACGCCCAGATCGGACTTGGAGCCCATAATGATCCCGACAACCGGCTTCTGATCTGCCATAAACAAAGACCTCCTGTTGAGAACGGCGACGCGGCGGATCCGCGACCCTTAACTACTGAGAGTAGTATAGCTGCTCCCGTCCCTGCGGTCTTTGTGGCGCTTCGCGGGCGGGCCAGGCTTTATCTTCACTCCGGTTGCTTCGCAAAGTCGTTCAGATAAAGCCTGGCCCGCCCGCGAAGCGCCCTGCGACCTACCGGGGATTGCTATGACGTACGTTGGCTGATGAATTGGAAGGAAAGGTCAACGGAGGCTGAAGGCAATTGGTTCAGCGAAAAACCCTGACGAATCTAATTCGTCAGGGCCCCACCAACGCTCACTCGTCGTTCATCGTTAAAGCTAGATATTCTCTTCCGCCCATTTCTCGAAATCGAGTTCTCGTCTCTGAGCAGTTCGGTAGACTTCCATGTCTTCGCGAGCGCCTACCACTACGATGGCCATCTTTTCTTTAATTCTGATGAGGCGGTACACGATTCGAATGCCACTTCCCCTGAGCTTGATCTTCATAAAGCCAGTCAAATCCGTACCTGCCTTGTTTCCAAGAGGCTTGCCGAATCCACCTTCGTTCTGCGGCAATGGGTTCGTTCTGATTTTTTCTATAGCCTTAAGGACGATCTTTCGTTGGGAGCCGTCCAGACGCTTAATATCCTTGAGAGCATCCGGGTAGAAAGCGACTTCGTACCCACTCATTCAAACTCGACCTCATCCATCTGATCGAGTTCGTCCTGGCTCACACCCAGCTCTTCCATAACATCAGACAGGGAAACAAGCGCATCGTCACTTGCCACAGCCATTCTCTTAAGCGCCAACGTTAACAAGGTGAGGTCCTCCTCCGCTTGCTTCGCTTCCCTATATTCATCGGGTGTAACAATCACAAACGCTGGCTTGTTGTGTTTGAGAACCACAACAGGATTGTCGTCCCCAACCTTCGAAAATGCAGCCGAGCCCTTACCGTGGCTGAAATCGCTAATTGGAACAAGGTTGTCGAGCATCTGTAAAGCAGGCATACATACCTCCTAAAAATGAATTCTTTTTCGAATTCATTTTATCATTCTTTTTTGCTATATTGTACCGCGCAACCGAAACAACCTTTTTAGAATACGAATCCGAGCTTAGAATGACTGTTGGCCCTCGCACCGCCCTTGCCTCTTTTATTACGTCAAGTGGTATACAGCGAAGCAAAATGGCGATCTAAAGTGCGCGGCACTCGCCTCGCATCGCTACAAAAAACAAACTGCTCCCCACCCACTCGGGCAAGGAGCAAGCCTCATTTTTAATCAGACTGAGAACCACGAATGCAGAAACACAGGCGACTTCAGTCCCTTATCGCCGAAAGACGTTATTGTGCAGCCATTTCTTTAAGCTTCTCAGCCATCAACAAACACACGTCTTCCGATTGCGGGTACACGCCAAAATGATCGAAGAAACCATGGTCACATCCGGCATATTCGATGACCTCGACATCGATTCCTGAAGACCGTAATTTTGTAGCCCATTTTTCATCGGGGATACGAAGCGGATCGTATTCGGATGTCACGATAGTCACCGGGGGGAAATCAGTGCAGTCCTCAAGCATTAGCGCAGAAATCAACGGGTCATGAGGAGACATTTTTCCGTGTGCACAAAGTTCGACCATCGGGCCGTCCGAATCGCGAAGATGGTCGATGCGAAAACGCGCAACGTCCTCTTGATCGGCTATCGCAGGAAAATCCTCATATCCCTCGCCCTGTTCGCCCGCAAGGTCGACTTCAGGATAGATTTCGAAGGCATGGGCTACAGCTCCAGCACCCCTGAGCTGAACACACGCATTAGTAAGGCTTCCTCCTGCGGAGTCGCCGGCGACCATTATTTTATGAGGATTGATTCCGAGATCCCCGGCATGCTCGCACACATAATCAAGAGCAAGAACGCAATCCTCGATCTGCCCGGGAAATGCCGTCTCCGGCGCCAAGCGGTATTCTGGATAAACCACCACTGCACCAGACTTTTCGGCGATGAACTCGAGCTGATGTTCAAATTGCAGAACATTCCCCGCCATAAACGCGCCGCCATGCAGGTAAACAAGCGCTGGACTTGCCTTCTTATGATTTGGTGGCGTCCAGACGAATAAATCTATATAGCGATCGGCCGCCTCCATGAGGATCTCATCGCGCTGAACCTCACCATCGAGTAGGCGGTATGTCGGCTTATCCGGGCGATGGCGCATTCCAATAAGGCTCGTCCAGCTCGGAGACATGCTAACATTCCGCATCTTCTTGCGAGATACCTCGAGAATTCGTGGGTCAAGCACATGCTCTCTTTCATCATCAGGAACCGGACGAATTTGAACCTCGAGCCCCCTCTTCTCGGTTATAAACGAGCGACCGGAGATGGCGCCAATCAACGCCTCGTCGTATTGTCTGCCCATCTTAAATCCCCTCTCGGCGATAACGCCAAATCGATATTTCCATAACTTTTGAGATAACGGCTTATGATGTCCTCAGTTGTCGTATATCTATGTACTAAAGAAACTGAAGACCAAGGGGTCCACCATGCCTGCAGCAAAAGACGAGCTCACTCAGCCAGAGCTTCTCTATCAGACCGTTGAAAACGATATCCTCAAGAAAATAGTTTCTGGCGAACTCCCCGGCGGCAGTCAGATTCCCACCGAAACCGAGCTTTGCAAGCAATACAAAGTAAGCAGGATCACCGTAAGACGCGCCGTACAGAATCTCATTGACCAAAACTTGCTCTACCGCCTGCGAGGCAAGGGAACATTCGTAAACCCATCGAAGCTCACCCTGAAACGAGGAACAAGCACCATTTTCAATTTGAGCTCCGACCCCCAATACGGCGATAAAACAACCAAGTCCATCTTGGAAACAGGCTTGATCAAGGCTGATGCCCACATTGCACGGGAGCTCAAAATTGACAACGGAACCGTAGTGCAACGAGTTGCGCGCTTGGTTTATATCGAAAATGCCCCCTGCGCCATCGACACCGTTTATGCAACGCAGGGCACTCTGCCCGGACTACTGGAGCTTCTCACAGACAATGCCAGTCTTTTCGACCTGATCGCCAACCATTACAGCATCGCAACCGGTATTGAGAAGCTCAAAATCACCGCAGGAATAGCGGGGCTCCAAGAAGCAAACCTTCTCGGTTATATCGTTGGAGCCCCCGTGAGCGTTGTCGAGCACGTCACATATGCCTGCGATGAAATGCCGCTCCACTATTCAAAAACCGTTTGGCGAGCAGACGCATCGTCCTTCGAGTTCAGCATCTCAAAAGATGGACGCCTTCTCTAGCCCAAAATCCCCAGGACGCCGAGCACAATACCCGCAGCGAGAATGCCCACAATCTGCCAAATAATTTTGACCTGTTTCTTATTGCAAAGACACATGATCCCGAACGCGCAGAGCGGCAAAAGAGCCGGGAATATCCCATCGAGCGTTTCCTGCAACTTAAACGCGGTGTCGCCGAAGTTAAGAGCGAGCGGAGTGGTAACTGCAACGGTGGTCGCCACCATTCCACCAACTACCATTAGTCCCACAATCGCCAGGCCGGACGTAACTTTGTGCATTACATCAGAATCGTTCAGCTTCGAAATCATGCCACTGCCAAGCGAATAACCATACTGAAGCCCAAACCAGCGGATCAGGATCGTTGGGACATTATAAAGAAGCAGGAACAGGATTGGGCCGAGCAGACTGCCCGAAAGGCAAAGTCCTGTCACAACGCCCGTCGCAATCATGCGAAGCGTACTGGCAATCAGTGAATCTCCAATACCGGAAAGCGGAGCCATAAGCGATGCTTTCATGGCGTTAATTGAGGCGGTGTCAAAGTCCTGATTGTTGGCGTTCTCCTCCTCCATGGAGGCCACAATGCCGGCGACCAGAGGATTAAACGTAACTTGAATATTGTAGAACTCAAGATGACGCTTATATGCCTCGATCCGGTCTTCAGGCTTATCGTATAACCGCTTGATTACCGGAATCATGTCGTAGCAGAAACCAACGTTCATTTGTCGGTCAAAGCTCCACATGATGTTGAGTGGAAAGCTACGCCAAAATAACGCCTTTAAGTCTTTCTTGGTTATTCTCTTATCGGTCGATTTATTTGACTCCGGCGAGAGCTCAAGAACATCATTAGAATTCGTTGTCATCGTCAACCTCCTTAGCGACCGCCGCACTGGCAGGCATAAAAATGTGAGCCATATTGAGAATCCCAATCAGGATCAGCGAAAACGCCACGATACCGATCGTCGGAATGTTTAGATAGGCACTCAGCAAGAAGCCTCCAAAGAATAGGAAGCTCAGCTCCTTGGTGGACAGGATTGACATAAGCTGCGCAAATCCAAGCGCGGGCAGAATACCCGTTGCGATCGTAAGCCCATTCGTAAGCCAATCAGGAATGGCGTCAATCAGTGCCTGAACAGCATCATTTCCAACGTAAAAAGCCACGCCGCAAATCAAGCCAAGCGCAATGATGTAGAGAATTCCATTGGTCCACATAGCGGCTGCAATCGTTTTGGGGTCGTCTTTTTCGGCGCCACGATCAGCCCAGACAGCCATAGGAGGCGTAACAACGCTATACATAAGGCTGTCAAACATGCCGGCAAGCACCGCAGTGGGCATAGCAATAGTCAGAGCGGTCTCGGGACCCGCACCCATAGTAATCGCAAAGGCTGTTCCCAAAACTGAACCAACAATTACGTTGGGCGGCACGGCAGCACCAACCTGCCAGACCCCCATGAACGCGAGTTCGAGCTGGAAACCAACAATAACGCCAGTCGGAATATCACCCAAAAAAATACCGACAATCGCTCCGAGGACAATCGGCCGCTCGACCATCGCAGTACCGAGTAAATAATCCGATTGACCTATCGCAGCGGCAAGACCAACCAGAAAAGCTTGAAGCAGCATATTTCTCCCTCTTCCTACAAATCAAAACTTGTTACGATGCGTTTTTTCTCGCTAGCAACCTGCCTTACCTCGAACTCGATTCCATCAGCCATGGCTTTCTTAATTTCATTAATATCGGATTGGGAAAGGCGCACAGCAGGGCCAAGCTCCTTTACGCTATCCCCCAACGGTCGAGCGCCGCCTAAATTCACAGACGTTATTTTTGGACACGCACGCGCAACTTCACAGGCGTCATGTACATTTCCCGCAACAACAATTAGCTCGTATTTATCCACCGCGCTTCCGTTAAGGGCCACGATGGAATCTTCTACACTTTTGACAACCAATTTGGCATCAGCGGGTTTTGCAATTCGCAGCGCTTGAATTCGCTCTTTGCTTGCGGCGTACTCATCTGAAACCACAAGAATAGCGTTTGCTTCAAGCGTTGGATACCAAGAGAACACGGTCTGCCCATGCACTAACCGGCTATCGACGCGACACAGTTTAATCATTTTGCCCCTTTCTCGACTTGAACACAGACAATCATCCTTGACTGCTAATGGCATATTACGTCATATGACGTAATATGCCATTACATAATATCTTGAACGGTTGAATATCACCGCTAAATGGTATTTATCTCTAAAAACAGGAGGTGCAATCCGTCTAGACACAGTGCGTCGGGGCAAGAGGGGCCGAGTTTCCTCCTGAGCGACTCTGCTTGCAGCCGGAGCGAAAGGGGGAAATCTCGGCCCCTCCCGCCCCGGCCGGCCAGGTCAACTACACCGCGTACTGCGGCAGGTCCTGCAGGGCGATGACGTCCATGCCCATGTCGTTGGCGCTGCCGTGACCCTGCTCGTCCTCGCGCACGGCCTCGATGGCGCTCACGTACGTGTTGGCCGCAGACATCGCCGTCACGCAGGTCACGCCACGACGGACGGCCTCGGTGCGTAGCAGGTAGCCATCGCCACGCGAGCCCGGGCCGTACGGCGTATTGACGATCACCGCAATCTTGCCATCGGCGATGAGGTCACCAATGTTGGGACGCTCGCCGTCGTGCGGGCCGCTGATCTTCTCCACGACTTCGCACGTCACGTTGCCTCCGCGCAGCACGCGCGCCGTACCCTCGGTGGAGCAGATATCAAAGCCCAGGTAGCGCAGGATACGAGCGACCGAAAGGATATGACGCTTGTCGCGGTCGCACACGCTGATGAACACCTTGCCGCAGCTCGAATCGGGCAGCTTGTAGTCAATCGCCAGCTGCGTCTTGGCATATGCCTCGGGATAGCTCTTGGCGATACCCATGACCTCGCCCGTCGACTTCATCTCGGGACCCAGGATAACGTCGGCGCCCGGGAAACGACCCCAGGGCATAACGGCTTCCTTCATGCAGAACCAGTCCAGCTGACGCTCGTCGCTCGGCAGGCCCAAGCTCGAGATGGAATCGCCCGCCATGATACGTGCGGCACACTTGGCGAGCGGCACGCCGGTGGCCTTGGAGATAAACGGCACGGTGCGGCTGGCACGCGGGTTGGCCTCGATCACGTAGACGGTCTCGCCCTTAATGGCGTACTGCACGTTGACCAGGCCGCGTACGCCCAGCGCCATCGCGATGCGGCGCGTGGTCTCGCGGAGCTTCGCCTGCAGGCTCTCGCTAAAGCTGAACGGCGGAATGCAGGTCGCGGAGTCGCCAGAGTGGATACCGGCCTCCTCGATATGCTCCAGAATGCCGCCGATGTAGACCTCTTCGCCATCGCACAGGGCGTCGACATCGGACTCGATCGCGCCCTCCAGGAAGCGGTCCAGATACACCGGGTAGTCAGGGCTAATGCGCGCAGCCTCGGCCATGTAATCGCGCAGATGCTCGGCATCGTAGGCGATCATCATCCCGCGGCCGCCCAGCACGTAGCTCGGACGCACCAGCAGCGGGTAGCCGATGTGCGCGGCCACGGCCTCGGCCTCCTCAAACGAGGTTGCCTGGCCCGCCGGCGGGTACATGATGCCCAGCTTGTCGAGCAGAGCGGCAAAGCGCTCGCGGTCCTCGGCAAAGTCGATGGCATCGGGCTTGGTGCCCATGATGTTCACGCCGCTCTCCTCGAGCATGCGCGCCAGCTTAAGCGGGGTCTGGCCGCCAAGCGTCACCACGACGCCGTCGGGGCGCTCAACGTCGATAACGTCCATGACGTCCTCGTAGGTGAGCGGCTCAAAGTACAGGCGGTCGGACGTGTCATAGTCGGTCGAGACGGTCTCGGGATTGCAGTTGACCATGATGGTCTCAAAGCCGCGGGCCGCCAGCGCGTAACTCGCGTGCACGCAGCAGTAATCGAACTCGATACCCTGGCCAATGCGGTTGGGGCCGGCGCCCAGGATCATCGCCTTGGGCTTGTCCACCGGCGTGGTCTCGTCGGGAGCCACGCACTTCTTGGCATCCGGGCTCGTGCGGTAGATGTTCTCGTACGTCTTGTAGTGGTACTCCGTGGCGCTCGAGAACTCCGCAGCGCAGGTATCGACCGTCTTCATGCTGGGAACCACGCCCAGGCCCTTGCGGTAGGCGCGCACAAAGCGCTCGTCCGAGCCGGTCAGCGCGGCGATCTCGGCATCGCTCGTGCCGTACTGCTTGAGCAGGCGCATCGCGTCGGCGTCGATATCCTCCACACGCAGGTCGCGGATGCTCTCCTGGACCTGCACCATATCGTTGATACGGTTGAGGTACCACGGATCGATACCGCAGATGGCATGGATGCGAGCGATGTCCCAGCCACGGCGCAGGGCCTCGACCACAAAGAAGATGCGATGCTCGGTCGGCGTTGCCACGGCTTGAGCGAGCTCATCGTCGCTCAGCTTGCCGGCACCCTCTTTGCCACCGGCGCAAATGCCCTGGTGGCCGTCCTCCAGCGAGCGCATAGCCTTGCCGAAGGCCTCCTCAAAGGTGCGGCCGATCGCCATAATCTCGCCCACGGCCTTCATGCGCGTGGTGAGCGTGGGGTCGGTACCCTTGAACTTCTCGAAGGCAAAGCGCGGCACCTTGACCACACAGTAGTCAATCGTGGGCTCAAAGCAGGCGGGCGTTGCCTTGGTAATGTCGTTTACGATTTCGTCGAGCGTGTAGCCCACAGCCAGGCGCGCGGCGGCCTTGGCGATGGGGAAACCCGTTGCCTTGGAGGCCAGTGCGGACGAGCGGCTCACGCGCGGGTTCATCTCGATGACGATCAAGCGACCGGTGCTGGGGTTCACGGCAAACTGCACGTTGGAGCCACCGGTCTCGACGCCGATCTTCTCCAGAATGGCGAGCGAGGCCACGCGCATGCGCTGATACTCCAGGTCGGAGAGGGTTTGCGCCGGCGCCACGGTGATGGAGTCGCCGGTATGCACACCCATGGGGTCGAGGTTCTCGATGGAGCACACGATGATGCCGTTGCCGGCGTGGTCACGCATGACCTCCATCTCATACTCTTTCCAGCCCTCGATGGACTCCTCGACCAGCACCTCGTGGGCAGGTGAGAGCTCCAGGCCCTGGCTCACGATGGAGACGAGCTCCTCGTGAGTATGCGCGATGCCACCACCGGCGCCGCCGAGGGTAAAGCTCGGACGCAGCACGCAGGGATATCCCACGCGCTCGGCGATGGCCTCGGCGTCTGCCACGCTGTAGGCATAGCCCGAGCGCGCGACCTCCAGGCCGATCTCGGCCATGGCCTCGTTAAAGAGCTTGCGGTCCTCGCCGCGCTCGATGGCGGCAAGGTCGCAGCCGATCATCTCGACGCCGTACTTGTCGAGCGTGCCGTCCTTTGCCAGTTCGACGGCGGCGTTCAGACCGGTCTGGCCGCCCAGCGTGGGCAGCAGCGCGTCCGGGCGCTCTTTCTTGATTACGCGCTCGATAAACTCGGCAGTGATGGGCTCGACATAGGTGCGGTCGGCCAAGCCCGGGTCGGTCATGATGGTCGCCGGGTTGGAGTTGACCAGGATGACCTCAAAGCCATCCTCCTTGAGCACCTTGCAGGCCTGGGCACCGGAGTAGTCAAACTCGCAGGCCTGGCCGATAACGATGGGGCCCGAGCCAATGACGAGGATGCGCTTGATGTCAGTACGTTTCGGCATGTTAGTTCTCCTCGGTCTCAGCGGGCTCGGACTCAGCAAAGTTCCAGCCGGCAAGGCGGTCCTTCGCGGTATCGATGTCCAGGTAGTTCTCCTCGCCGCCCATGAGTCGCGTAAAGGCGGTAAAGAGATAGTGGGCATCGGTGGGGCCAGGCGAGGCCTCGGGGTGGTACTGGACCGAGAAGCACGGGGCGTCGAGCAGTTGGATGCCCTCAGCGGTACCGTCGTTGAGGTTCACGTGCGTCAGGCGAATGCGGCCGAAGCGCTCGTTCATCACGACCGGCGCGATTCCGCGGCGCACCCAGACGCGCAGATCTCCATCGGCCGCATGCTCGGTCTCGCCGCCGGAAAGCTCGGGGACAAGCTTGCCCAGGCTGGGGAACAGCAGGCCAAAGCCATGGTTTTGCGCGGTAATCTCCACGCGACGGCTTACCAGGTTCATGACCGGCTGGTTGCCACCGCGGTGACCGAATTTAAGCTTTTCCATCTGGGCGCCGCAGGCCAGGCTGATCATCTGATGGCCCAGGCAAATGCCAAAGACCGGCACCTTGCCGATCAGCTGCTGCACCTGCTCGTAGGTCTCCACCACGGCGTCGGGGTCGCCGGGGCCATTGGACAAAAAGACGCCGTCGGGATTCATGTCGAGCACCTCACTCGCGGGCGTATTCCACGGCACGACGGTAAGGTCGCAGCCGGCGCGGACCAGTCCTTCCAGAATGCCGCGCTTCACACCGCAGTCGTAGGCGACCACTTTGTGACGGGCAGGAGCGGCAGCCGAAAGCGCAAAGTCATGCGTGGCAGGCAGGTCGGCGGCCACAAACTCGTGAGGCGCGGGGCAGCTTACGGTCTTGACCAGGTTCTCGCCTACCAGCGTGGGCGCTGCGGCCAGACGCTCGGCAAGCTCGTCGACGTCGAAGATCTCGGTCGAGATAATGCCCATCTTGGAACCATTGTCGCGCAGATGGCGCACCAGAGCGCGGGTGTCGACACCCTCGATAGCGACGATGCCGTGGGCGCGCAGGTACTCCGGCACGCTGACGGCCGAGCGCCAGTTAGAAGGCGTGGCGCACATGTCGCGAACGATCATGCCGCGCATAGCCGGAGCGCTCGCAGGGCGCACGGCGTCGCCGGGGAAGGCCGACTGGACGTCGGTCTCGTCGATACCGTAGTTGCCGATCTGCGGATAGGTCATGGTTACGATTTGGCCGGCATAACTCGGGTCGGTCATGACCTCAAAGTAGCCCTCGAGCGAGGTGTTGAAGCAGACTTCGCCGGTCGCGGTGCCCTCGGCGCCGCATGCACGTCCATAAAAAATGGTCCCATCCTCAAGATACAGGATGCAGGGACCGCAGGTGCCCTTGCTGGTTTTGGCCAGCATACGCTGGCAAAGCTCGCTGGGCGCGAAGGTGCGGGCGGCAGCGCCCGCGGTATGGTTGTTCGCCATAATTCTCCTTCCCGGTCTCACAGGACCGGCTTAAAGGTGTGTAGTTAGGCCTCGCGGTATTGTAACCGCAAGCATGCCTCATGGCGTTAATTTCATCGAAATGTTTACGAAATGATAATTATGACTTTCTATGCATAATAATTTCTCTGGGACGGGGATTAAAAATCATCCCGCGGGGCTTGTGGCTCACGCGGGATGATGGCCTCTTACTTTTTCTTGTCCTGCTCCAGCAGTTCGGACGGTGTGCGATCGGGCTTGCCGCCGCGGAAAATCTCGCGGCCATGCAGACGATGCTCCAGATCGCGCTCGGCCTTTTCCTCGTCAATCTTGGTCTGGCTCACCACCGGGTCCTCAATCAACGACGACACCGAGTTCACCTGCTTCTGAATGCGCTCGGCGATGGTGTCATCCATACTCACGATGCGCATCTTCCAGTCGATACTCGTGGCGTTGGATGAGCTCTTGGTCCACACGAACGTCAAAATGGCGCTCTGGTGGCCGCGCGCGGGGAACATGCCAAAGAAGGAATCGTGCTGAATGTTGCTATTCTCGTCGATATAGGCGTGAACGTTATACACCACGCGGTCGATCTTATCGTTGAGCAACGCGTTGGTCGCAAGCGCCGCGGCCTGAATCTGCCCGTTGGACAACAGCTCGAGCTCGTTGGCAGAAGACGTGTCCAACACCGTCACCTCGACCGTGCCCGTGCGTTCATCGGCTTCATCGACGGTAAAGTCGAGCGGGAACTGCGTAAAGCCGTTGCCCCATTCAAGTCCACCCTTGAGCGCGGTCGAGACGGTATCGACCGAAACGCTCTCGGACAGGTTGGCGGTGTTCAGACGACGCATCACGCCGTAGCCAATCTGCATGCCCACGATCAGCACCAAAATACCAATGACCACGGCCATCGCGGTCTTCGTAATGGTATGGCTCACCTGTGAGCCCGAAGGATCGTCCTCGGACAGCGGGTCGATATGTTTTGCCTGGCTCGCGCGGTCCTCGCTGCGCAGCTGCGCTAGCGCCGCTTTGTCACCGCGCTTGGCCGCAGCCTCCTTCTCACGCATGCGCTCGGTTCGCTTTTTGGCAAGCGTGGGATCCAAGACGCCGGATGCATCGATTTCGGAGAATAACTCCGTCACTTCTTCCGGAGTCAAAGGGTTCTTGTCAGCCATAAACTTCCTGTCATATCAATCAGTCGAGCTCGTGCGCACGCGCACCTTCGAACTGCATTCGATAGTAACGGGCATAGGTGCCGCCACGGGCGAGAAGCTCCTCGTGCGTGCCACGCTCCACAACGCGACCATGCTCAACGGTCGCAATCTCATCGGCGTGCTTAATGGTCGAGAGACGATGGGCGATGATGATCGTGGTGCGGCCGCGTGCCAGCTCTTCGAGCGACTCCTGCACCGCCTCCTCGCTCTCGTTATCCAAAGCACTCGTCGCCTCATCCAAAATAAGGATCTTGGGGTTCTTGAGAAACACGCGCGCGATGGCAACGCGCTGCTTCTGTCCGCCCGAAAGACGGCTGCCGCGCTCGCCCACCACGGTGTCGTAGCCCTGCGGAAGCGACTCGATAAAGGCATCGATGTTGGCGCGACGGGCGGCCTCGGCGATCTCTTCTGCCGTAGCGCCCGGCTTGCCGTAGGCGATGTTCTCGCCAATCGTACCGTCAAATAGATAGACATCCTGCTGCACCAGGCCGATGGCGCGGCGCAGGCTCCGCTGCGTCACATCGCGCACGTCCTGGCCGTCGATGCTAATGGATCCGGTAGCCACGTCATAAAAACGCGGCAGCAGCGAACAGGTCGTGGACTTGCCGCCGCCCGAAGGGCCAACCAAAGCGATGGTCTGCCCGGGCTTGATGGACAGGTCCATATGGTCGATAACGGGACGCTCGTCGGCATCGCCTGCGCCTATTTTCTGGGCCAGAAGTGGCGTATCGCCGACCCCATCGCGGCGCTCGTCGTGGCGGTGTTCATCTTCAAGGTGGCCTTCGATCTGGTCCGCACGGGGCTGAACGAGCTGCTG
>CAJLLN010000021.1:0-17777 GCA_905207495.1 uncultured Collinsella sp.
ACAGACTAGCCTCTCTTCATGAGCCCCGCAGTCCGCTCCGACTGCGGGGCTTTTGCTATTCACCTAGTCATTGGGGACGTTCTTAAATGACTAGTCAAACAAGAGCGTCCCCAATGACCACTCATTTAAGTCTGTCCCCAATGACTAGTAGTAGGCCCACATGGCTTCGACTTCGTCGAGGACCTCTACGACGCCCCAGCGGCGGGCGCTGCGGCTGGCCGAGTTGGGGTCGTAGACGCCAATCTGGTTGGCGTCGTCGATGCCGTAGAGCACGATGTAGTGGCCTACGTTGGTAAACGTACCGGGTCGCACTGCGGCGATGACGGGCACACCCGAGCGAAGTGCTTGGGTAATCGATTCGCGATCGTTATAGAGCTGTGTTCCGTTGAGCCCCAGCTGCCACGCACCGCCTGTCATAAACGACCACTCGGTGGCACCGGTGGGGGCGTAGTTGCCGGCTTCGGCCAGTGCGCATATATCGACCGGCGTCTTATCGGTGTGGCCGGTCTTAAAGATATAGACCATGGTGAGGCAAGTGGGACCGCAAGCGTTTTCGCGAATAGTGCCACCGGCATAGGGCAGCTCCGACCATGCGGGGTCAATTTGGTAGATGTGGGGCATGGTGCCGGCCTGCCATTGCGAGCGTGGGGTCGAGAACGCAAAGGAGTAACCGGGCGCGACGGGAGCTTTAAGCAGCTTGTCCTCGGCAGTGGGCTCAAGACCGGCTGATCCGTGGGAGATACAGGATCCCAAAAACACAAAGACGAGGCAGGCGGCGATGGAGCAGAGCGCAAGGCGTAGGCGGCGGGCCGGAAGCGCGTGGCTTGTGGTATGTGACGCGGGGTGAGGGGCGGAATTGCCGCGATCGCGTTGAGGTCGCGAAAAGGAGCGCTTGACGTAGTAGTCGGTCTTATGTCGATCGTAGCGGCGTGGCTGCGATGTGTCGGTCTGGCGTTGGCGTGTGCTCGTACTCACGCGGTCTGACTGCTGCACGGTACGGCTTTGTTGCCGCGAAGAAGCCCCGAGCTGCTCTTGGGGGCGCTGCGGGTTGTCGTTGACGGAGGTGATTCTGGGCGTTGGCGTGGCGCGGCCGGCAAGGCGCACGCTTTGTGGCCGTTGGTCGCCGTCATTGTATCCGTATGCCATTCGAATCACCTTGCCTCATGTGTAACTTGTCTATCCTACATAAAAAGATGCACGACACATGGGTATGTGCGCCAAAAGCCTGACAAATGGTATGAACGTTGCCGCGCCGCGCGCCAAGCGTCACGGCAACAGGTATTCAAAAGCAGACAAGATGAAAGCGTCCAAGACGAATGACGTCTCCCGCCGTTCGTCCCAAAAACGGTGCCGCTCGTTTTGCAGTTCTGCCTTCGGTCGAGCTGCGAGCGGCGCTGCTGCGCCAAGGCCGTATCTTAAAGCCATGGAATAAAAGCGCGCGGCAAAACGGACCGCGCAAGGGGTGACGCCAAGGGCGTCAAATAGGAAAGGAGGGGAACAATGGCGGACAAGAACGCAGAAGTTGCAGTCGAGGATAACGGCGGCATGAAGAAAACGCTCTCGCTCTGGAACTTCTTCACCATCGGCTTCGGTGCCATCATCGGTACCGGTTGGGTTCTGCAGGTCGGCGACTGGATGGTCGTGGGCGGCGGTCCCGTTCCCGCTATGATCGCATTCCTCTTGGGTGCAATCTTCCTCGTGCCCGTCGGAGCTGTTTTCGGTGAGCTCACGGCTGCTATCCCCATCTCGGGCGGCATTGTCGAGTATGTCGATCGTAGCTTTGGCCGTACGCTGAGCTACATCACCGGATGGCTTTTGGCCCTGGGCAACGGCATCCTGTGCCCGTGGGAGGCCATCGCCATTTCGACCCTCGTGTCCGAGATGTTCGGCAGCCTGCCCGGCCTTGAGTGGCTGCGCGCCGTCAAGCTCTACACCATACTGGGGGCCGACGTCTACCTGTTCCCGACGCTGATCGCGCTCGGCTTTGCAGTCTACGTCATCTTCCTCAACTTCCGCGGCGCTAGCTCGGCCGCCAAGCTCCAGGCCTTCCTGACCAAGGCTCTGCTCTGCGGCATGCTGCTCGCCATGGGCGTCTCGCTGTTCACCGGCTCGCCGGACAACGCCATGCCCGTGTTCTCCCAGGTCACCGGCGCTGGCGGCGGCAAGGCCGCTACCGAGAGCACCAGCCTGTTCGCCGGCATCGTGTCGGTCCTGGTACTGACCCCGTTCTTCTACGCCGGCTTCGACACCATTCCTCAGCAGGCTGAGGAAGCAGCCGAGGGCCTCAACTGGAACAAGTTCGGCAAGATCATCTCCCTGGCACTGCTGGCCGCCGGCGGCTTCTACATGGTCTGTATCTACTCGTTTGGCACCATCCTCGACTGGCATGAGTTCGTTAAGAGTCCGGTTCCCGCGCTCGCCTGCCTCAAGGGCATCAACATGCTCCTGTACCTGGCCATGCTCGTCATCGCCACGCTTGGACCCATGGGTCCGATGAACTCCTTCTACGGCGCCACGAGCCGCATCATGCTCGCCATGGGCCGCAAGGGCCAACTGCCCGAGCAGTTCGCCGAGGTCGACCCCAAGTCCGGCGCTCCCAAGCTTGCCTGCGTCGTTCTGGGCGTCATCACCGTCGTCGGTCCGTTCCTGGGCAAGAACATGCTCATCCCTCTGACCAACGTGTCGGCTCTCGCCTTCATCTTCTCCTGCGGCATGGTCGCCCTCGCTTGCCTGCGCATGCGCTTCACCGAGCCCGACCTGCCTCGTCCCTACGAGGTGCCCGGCGGCAAGTTTGGTATCTGCCTCGCCATCGGTGCCTGCGCCATCATCATCGGCCTGCTCGTGATTCCGTTCTCTCCCGCCTCCCTCAACATGGTGGAGTGGAGCATCGTGATCGGCTGGTTGGCTATTGGCCTGGCCCTCATGGCCTTCACCAATTCCCGCAAAAAGTAACGCCTAGCCGGGGCGGACCAGGTGCGCGGGACCCTCTCTTCCGCGCACCGAACCCGGCACCACTTGGGTAGCTTTGTGAGGCCGCGACCCAACACGGCCTCGCCCACATATATGGATCCATAAGGAGGAACCATGTCCACTAAGTATGCAATCGTTGGCGGCAAGCTCATCGACGGTACCGGTGCCGAGCCGGTCGAGAACTCCCTCGTTCTCGTCGACGACAACGGCAAGATCGAGTACGCCGGTGCTATGCAGGACCTTCCCGAGGGCGTTGAGGTCATCGACGCCGCCGGCAAGACCGTCCTTCCCGGCCTGATCGACACCCACCTGCACTTCTCGGGCAACTTGACTGACGATGACACCGATTGGGTCATGCAGCCGCTCCTCGAGAAGCAGGCCGTCGCCGTCAAGCAGGCCTACGACTGCCTCACCCACGGCCTCACCACCGTCTGCGAGATCGGCCGCTTTGGTATCCAGATCCGTGACTGCATCGACAAGGGCGTCTTCAAGGGCCCGCGCGTTCTGGCCACCGGCCTTGGCTTCTGCCGCGTTGCCGGCCACGGCGACTCCCACCACTGCAGCCAGGAGCTCAACAAGGAATCGCACCCCTGGGGCGATCAGGTCGACGGTCCTTGGGATCTGCGCAAGGCCGTCCGTCGTCGCCTGCGCGAGAACCCCGATGCCATCAAGATCTGGGCTACCGGTGGCGGCATCTGGCGCTGGGATTCCGGCCGCGACCAGCACTACTGCTCCGAGGAGATTCAGGCCGTGGTCGAAGAGGCCAAGATGGTCGGCATCCCCGTGTGGAGCCACTGCTACAACAACCACGCCGCTGCCTACGATTCCGTTCGCTTTGGCTGCGAGCAGTTGATTCACGGCTTCGATATCGATGAGCGCACCATGGACCTCATGGCCGAGCAGGGCACCTTCTTCACTCCGACGATCGCCTTCCTGCCCACCTGGTACGCCACCTATCCGCCCGTCTACGTCCCCGAGCTGCACGACAAGTACGAGGGCACCCTGGTCGAGAAGGAGCTGCAGCGCAATTACGACTGCCTGCGCGAGGCCAAGAAGCGCGGCGTCGTCATGACGATCGGCTCCGACTCCTTCTCCTTCGTCACCCCGTACGGCACCTGCTCCATTGAGGAGATGTACGAGTTCGTCGACAAGATCGGCTTCACCCCGGTCGAGACCATCACCTGTGCCACCCTCAACGGTGCCAAGATGTGCCACATCGAGGACGAGACCGGTTCCATCGAGGCCGGCAAGTGCGCCGACCTGCTGGTCGTCAACGGTGACGTCGCCGCCGACATCCACGTGCTCAACACCGACAACATGGACGTCATCATGAAGGACGGCTGGATTGTCGAGGCCGGCACCTTCGGCGAGGCAAACAAGTACAGCGCCTAAGCTACCGTTCATCGATGGCTTGATGTAAAACACAGTATTTGATTGCATAATGCAATGGAGAGGGTCGCTTGCGGCCCTCTTTATTGCTATGGGGTGCGTCAGTAAGAAGGAGATGACGGTGGATCTCAATAGGCTGATTCTGGGCAAGAGCTACAACTCTACCAAGGTCTTTCGTACCGCTCAGCATGTGGTTCAAGCCATCTTGCTCGGTATTGTCGTTCCGCTGCTTATCCTGCTGCTCATCTGGGATCTAACCGATAATCCCAATCCCGTTCCGGCCGTTGTCGTCATTGCCGGCTTGGTCATGCTGTGCTTCTTCTTCTCGTACGTCTTTGTCGTTCCCGACGACCTCACATCGAGCGCAACCGACCGCACGCTCGCCATCGCTTCAAAAATATTCGCCTACACGTCGCGCGGCCTTACGCCCGAAGCTGCCCTGGGCGCCTCTAAGATCATCCTGTCCGAAACTATCGCCTCTGCCATCTGCTTTACCGACGGCAAGCAGGTGCTGGCGAGCTGGGGCGAGGACTCGGCAAAATGCCCCGCGGGCACCCCGGTGGTACTGCGGACTACGCTCAACGTGATCAACAGCGGTGAGCAAAGCGTGTTCTCGCGCGATGCCTCGACCGAGACGGGTGGCTACTTTCCGCGCCTGCGCGCCGGTATTGTCGCACCGCTTACCGTGCGCGGGCATTGCGTGGGCACGCTCGAGCTGTATTATCCCCGTCTGAGCAGCATCGATATGCGCCAGACGGCGCTTGCCTCGGGCTTTGCCGACCTCATTTCCACGCAGCTTGCGAGCTTTGAGCTCGAGCGCCAGGACGAGCTTACGGCCCGCGTGGAGCTGCGCGCCTTGCAATCGCAGGTCGATCCTCATTTTCTATTCAATACCATTAGCACGATCGTGTCGCTCGTTCGAACCGAGCCCGACAAGGCGCGATCGCTGCTGATCGACTTTTCCAACTACTACCGTCAGACGCTCTCTGATTCCGATACCCTCACAACGCTCGAGCACGAGGTGGAACAGGGCACTCGCTATATCAACCTTATGCAGGCTCGTTATGGCGACGGCCGTCTGCGCGTCTCGGTCGATATCGACTTTGAGGTGCGCGATTGCATGGTGCCGCCGTTTATCTTGCAGCCGTTGCTCGAAAACTGCATCAAGCACGCGCAGCGCGAGACCGAGCCGCTTTCTATTCATGTTAGGGCTTTCGAGACCGATGACGGTTTGGAGATCATCGTCGAGGACGACGGCATCGGTATGAGCGAAGAAGTCTGCGCGCATCTGTTTGAGCAGCATCGCCTGGAGGAGCCCGAGAGCATTACCGCCGACGGCTCCGTCAAGCGAGGTTGCGGCCTGGCGCTCTTCAACGTGCTTCAGCGCATCCATTTCTTTTACGGAGAAGATTCCGGCATGCGCGTGAAGTCCCAGGAGGGCGTGGGAACGCAGGTCATCGTCGAGCTGAACGGCGAGCCGCATGAGCCCGCGCCGTTGACGGCGTAGCACGCGGTTGGATTGAGAGAAAAAGAGGGGAAGCACATATGTCCGAAGGCTGGAACATCTTGGTGGTTGATGACGAACCTCCCATTAGGGCTGAGCTACGCTATCTGTTGGAAAAGGATGCGCGTGCGGGTCAGATTGCCGAGGCGGGCAATGTCACCGAAGCCGTGGAGTCGATTCTGTCGAACAAGCCCGACGTGTTGTTTTTAGACATTACCATGCCCGGTCGCTCGGGAATTGAGCTTGCCGAGACGCTGCAGAACCTAAAGACGCCGCCGGTGGTTGTGTTTGTGACGGCGTTTGCCGAGTATGCGGCTGATGCCTATAACCTCGATGCCGTCGATTATGTCGTCAAGCCGGTCGAGGACGCACGCCTGTCAAAGGCACTCGACAAGATCGAGGCAGCCTTGGGTGTCCGTCGTGTTATCCACGCTCCGCGCCAGCCTTTGCGTCTGACGGTGGACCGCGGGGGCAAAAAGGTGTTCATTCCCGCCGCAGACGTCTGCTACTTTGAGGCGCGCGCCGATTTTTGCAACGCCATCTGCGCCGAGGGAACGTACCTGATCAATGAGTCGATCTCTTCGCTCGAGCGTCGCTTGGTCTCCGAGGGCTTTATTCGCGTTCATCGCAGCTATCTGGTCAATTTGGAAGACGTGCACAATGTCGAGATCGGTTCCACGGGTCTTATGGAGCTCAGGCTCGATCGCGTAACCTCGACGGTGCCCGTGTCCCGCCGTCGCGCTGCCGAGGTTAAAGCACACTTGGGGCTTGCGTAGACGGTCTGCGTGCCGTCGTTTACCATCGCAGGTTTGGCATGGGCGCGCGGTGGGCATAATGGGTGGCATCGAATGAAATCGAAAGGATCATTATGCCCGCGCTTATCACCCATCATCTGTTTGGCGAGGAAAGCATCGACCGTCTTCCGCAGGGCGTCATCACGTCCGATGAAGAGCGCATTGCCTTTATCTTGGGCAACCAAGGCCCCGACCCGTTTTTCTTTCACATTCTGACACCGCGTGTTTCCGACTGCACGCTGCTGGCGCAGGTCATGCATCGGTCGCGCGTGTCTCGCCAGTTCGCGTGCCTGCGCGACGGCGTGTCGCATCTGCTGCCGCGCGACGCCAGCTTGGGTCGCGCCTTTGCGCTGGGCCTGCTGTCTCATTACGTGCTCGACCGCAACGCCCATCCTTTTGTCTATGAGCAGCAGTTTGGCATCGTGGAGTCCGATTCAGAGCTTGAGAACTCGAGCAGTCAGGTCCATGCCGTGATCGAGAGCGACCTGGATGTGCTGATGCTGCAGCTTAAACGCGATGGCGCTACGGTCGACGATTATCCGCCGGCGGGCGAGATCGTCACCACCGATCGCATCAATCGCGTGGCCGGCGTGCTGATGAGCTATGTTGCCGGACGCGTGTACGGCATTGACATTCCGGCAGGGGAGTACGGTGCTGCCGTTGCCAATATGCAGCGACTTTACCGCGCGATTGAGCCGGCCGGCTCCGCAAAGACGCGCGCGATCTCGCTGGTTGAGGGCTTGGTGCACGACTACTCGCTGCTCGACGGCCTTGCCCATCGCGTGACGACGGAGCTGCCCGAGCGCACCGGTAACCTGGGCCATCTGACATGGAAGAATCCCTTTACCGACGAGGTCTCGAACGAGAGTTTCCCCGAGGTCTTTGATCGCGCGCTGGTCGATTACGAGTGCACGGTCGCACGTTTCATCGAGACTGGTGACATGGATGCCGTGACCAGTCACGTCAACTACAGCGGTCGCGTGCTCGAAGCCGATGAGGAGTTCGACCGCGAGGAATAGGGCCCGTGCGTGCCCCTTTGCCGAATCCTTACCGGCGGTTCTGGACAATTGGGGTACGATGAACTAACTGCATATCGGGCGAATACGAAGGGTCCCTGTCCATGAAATACACCAAGCTCGAGCGTAACTGGGTTATGTATGATGTGGGCAATTCGGCCCTCGTGCTGCTCAATACCTCGGTGGTGCCCATTTACTTTAACGCCATCAATACCGGCGCTTCTTCGGCCGACCTGGTGGTCGCCTGGGGCAATGCGCAGACGATCGCCTCGCTGGTCATCGCCATGCTCATGCCCATTCTGGGCGCGCTTGCCGACTACGCCGGCAACAAGATCAAGTTCTTCTTGGGCTTCTTCCTCACGGGCCTGGTGCTTTGCCTGGCGCAGGCTATCCCAATGTCCGCCATGGCATTTTTGACCGTGTACGTGCTGTGCACCATCGGCCTTAACTCTTCTATGACGTTCTACGACGCCATGCTGCCCGACATTACCACCGACGAGCGCATGGACGCCGTGTCCAGCTCGGGCTATGCCTGGGGCTACATCGGTTCCACCGTGCCGTTCGTCATCTGCCTGGCGCTCATCATGGGTGGCCCCGCTCTTGGCGTCCCTACCATGCTGGCAACGCGTCTGTCGTTTATCATCACTGGTGCCTGGTGGCTCGTCTTTACCCTGCCGCTCATTCGCACCTATAAGCAAAAGTACGGTCGCGAGCGCGGTCCCGAGGACACTATCGGCCACATCGTGGGCGGTGTGTTCTCCGAGGTCGGACACACCATGCGCGAGATCGCCCACAACAAGACCGTGCTGGTCTACATGATCGCGTTCTTCTTCTATATCGACGGTGTGCACACGGTCATTTCCATGGCAACCAGCTACGGATCGGCCTTGGGCATCGATTCGACCCAGTTGGTCCTGGCGCTGCTCGTTACGCAGTTCGTGGCCTTTCCGTCCGCCATCATCTACGGCAAGCTCGCCGGCCGCGTGGGCACGCTCAACATGATCTTGGTGGCAGTCGCCGCCTATATGGGCATTGTGCTGTTCGCCGCGTTCTTCCTAAAGACCGCCTTTGAGTTTTGGGTGCTTGCCATTATGGTCGGCCTGTTCCAGGGCGGCGTGCAGGCGCTCAGCCGTAGCTACTTTGGCCGCATTATCCCCAAGGAAAAGTCCAACGAGTACTACGGCTTCTTTGACATCTTTGGTCGTTATGCAAGCGTTATGGGCACCTTCCTGGTGTCGGTCGTCACCTCGCTGACCGGCAACCCGTCGCTGGGCGTCCTTTCCATTGGCGTGCTGCTGATCGTTGGCTTTATGCTGCTGGTCCGCCTGTCCCGCATGACTCGGGCGGCAGAGCATGCCGCATAGGAGCGAGCGGCTATTGTGCCTGTCCACGGTACTCTTTTGGGGTTATCCGCAATAAACATTGCGACTTGCGAGCAATGATTTGCCCAAGTGGGTATGATGGAATCAGCTAGGTCGCGGGGCGTCGCCTGTGTTTGGCGGCGTCCCGTTTTTGTGTTGCAGGGAGGGTAAGGCATGAACGCCGCGGTCGTGATTCCAACGTATTGGGCGGGCGATGACGCTTGCGCAAACGCCCCTGGCACCTATGATCATTCGACGCGACTCAACGCCGACAATCCCGAACTCGACCGCTGCCTGGCCTCGCTTGAGCAGGTACGTGACATCCCGCGCATCATCCTTTTGGTGGTCTGTCCCGTTTCTGCCACAGCCGATGTGTCGCTGCGCGTGCGCGAGATTGTCGACGCGCATCCCACGCTCAAGGTCACCGTTGTCACCAACACCCAGGCCTCGCGCATCGCAGACCGGGTTGCTCAGATCGCGCCCAAGGGTTCGGGCGAGTGCGTGAGCCTGCGAGGCTACGGTGCCATCCGCAACATGGGGCTAGCCTGTGCCGCTGTGCTGGGGCATGACGCGGTTATCTTTTTGGATGACGATGAGACTGTCATCGACGCCGACTTTATGAAGCGCGCGACCTATGCGTTGGGGCAGCAGACACGTCAGGGCTTGCCGATCTTGGTCAAGAGCGGCTATTTCTACGATCGCGACGGCTCGCCGCTGGCTCCCACGGACAAGGCGGGCATCTGCCATCGTTGGTGGACCAAGCGCATCGAGTTCAACCGTTGGATGAAAAAGGCGCTCTCGGGCACTCGCATCTCGCGCTCCAACTACGTGTGCGGCGGCCTGATGGCCCTGCACGCCCGCGCCTTTACGCGTGTGGCCTTTGACCCGTTTATCACCCGCGGCGAGGACTTGGATTACCTCTTTAACATGCGCATGTTTGGCTACGACGTGTGGTTCGATAACGAGTGGACCGTGCGCCATCTGCCTCCGGAGTCCGAAAAGCGCTCACCGCGCTTTATGCAGGATGTATACCGTTGGTACTACGAAAGGGCAAAGTTGACATTCGCCGCGCATCAAAAGGAGCTCATTCCCGTTACGGCGGCATCGCTCATGCCCTACCCGGGCCCGTGGATTTCGCGCGAGCTCGACGACCGCGTGCGCAAGACCGCTATGGTCCGCAGCGTGTTTACCCGCGAGCATGAGGGCTACCTGCGCATCTGGCGCCATGGTATCGACGAGGCAAAGGCCTATGCGCGCCAAAACGCTGCAAGCTACCTGCGTTTCCAGAGCTTTTGGCCCAAGATCATGGACGGGCTTTGGCGTGACGCACAACTGATCAGTATCCTGGAGGGGGCCGAATGATCGACCGCCGCGCCCAGCGCGATAGTTCAATATCAATCTTTCGCATCATTGCCGTTGCCTGCGCCATTTGCGTGCTGGTGTACTTTATTTTTGCCTTGGTGACCGGTATCGAGCCGATCGCCACGGTGATTGCCTGCGCGCTGCTGTGCATCTTTCTGTGCATCTTTATCTTCTTGACGCTCAATCCCGATTCGGTGCGCTCCCAGTACACCGAGGAGACGCTCTCGGTGGCCTCGGCCATGCTTGAGGACATTAAGGGCGGTCTGACGCAGGAGTCGGCGCGTTTGGTGTGCCGGCGCATTTTGCCCGAGACGCGCGCCATGACGGTGGCCATCACCGACGAGGGCAACGTGTTGGCCTGCGCAGGCGAGTTTGAGGAAAAACTACTGCCAGATTCTCCCATCCACACGCTTGCCACACGCTACGTTATCGAACATGGCATCGTGCAGTCGTTCAACCGTATGGTGGATGTCGTGGGCTCGGATGGCTCGCACAACCAAGTCCCCGCCGGCATTATCGCCCCCATCAAGGTGGGCGATCGTACCGTCGGCACGCTCAAGTTCTACTACAAGACCCCGCGCGCCGTCGACCGTACCCAGTACGCGCTTGCCTCGGGCTTTGCCGAGATCTTGTCCACGCAGCTCGCCATCCACGAGCTCGAGGTGCAAAAGGAACTCACGGCGCGCGCCGAGGTGCGTGCACTGCAAGCGCAGATTAACCCGCACTTCCTGTTCAACACGCTGAACACCATTGCATCGTTTACGCGCACCGACCCGCTGCGGGCCCGCGAACTGCTTCGTGAGTTCTCATCGTTCTATCGTGCCACGCTCGACAACTCGGGATCGCTTATTCCGGTCTCGCGCGAGGTTGCACAGACCAAGCGCTACCTTACCTTTGAGAAGGCCCGCTTTGGCGAGGACCGCGTGCTTGCGACGTTCGATGTGTCCGAGGACGTGGAAGATACGCTGGTGCCGGCGTTCGTGATCCAGCCGATTGTCGAGAACGCCGTACGTCATGGTATGGGCGATGACGACGCCCTGAGGATCGACGTGACCGTTCACCAAGACGGCGAGGATGCAATCTTGATTGCCGTGGCCGATAATGGCGTGGGCATGGATGAGGGTACCGCCGCCAGACTGTTTGACGAGCGTTCTGCCCGTCCCGACGCCAGCTCTCCCCAGGGTGGCGGCGCCGGTGTGGCCATGCACAATATTTCGGAGCGCATCCATCGCTTTTATGGGCCGCACTCCTATACGCGTGTCGAATCGGCGCCGGGCAAGGGCACCAAAGTGCTCCTTCATCTTGATTTGTCAGAGAGCATCTTTGACATTCAAGAGTAAAATAAAAGGCTACGGGCTCAACGTCATGCGACGGATGCCCGGCGTAGTTAGTTGACGAAAGGTTTTATCCCTATGCTGCGTGCGATGATTGTGGATGATGAGGCGCCGGCTCGCTCGGAGCTTCGCTTCCTGCTCGAGCAAACGGGCAAGATCGGCACGATCACGGAGGCGTCGAGCGTCCGCTCCGCCATCGAGATGCTTATGGAAAGTCGCGTGGATGTCGTGTTTCTCGATATCTCGATGCCCGGTGCCTCGGGCCTGCAACTTGCCGAGGCGCTGCATAAGCTCAAAAATCCGCCGGCGATCGTGTTTGTGACTGCGTATAGTGACCATGCGGTCGAGGCATTCGACGTGGATGCCGTCGATTATCTGATGAAGCCGGTCGAGGAAGCTCGCTTGGATCGCGCGATCGAGAAGGTCATGCAACGCACCAAGCCGGTTACGGACAGCAAGGTGACCATCGAGCGTATCCCGGTGGAAAAGGGCGGCCGCAAGGTGCTCATTCCCGTGGACGACATTCGCTTTATCATGGCCAAGGACGATTACTCCTGCATCTATACCGTCGATGATCGCTTTTTGTCGACGACCTCGCTGGCGCAGTTTGAGGCCAAGCTCTGCGACTTTGGCTTCTTCCGTGTTCACCGTCGCTATATCGTCAACTTGGCGTGCGTCACGGACGTCGAGACGGTGCCCTCGGGTGCCATCCAGCTGGGCATTACGGGCGTCGACGAACGCGTGCCGGTTTCGCGCCGCCGCGTCGTGCCGCTCAAGAAGGCTCTGAGTCTCTAGCACACTGGCCCCGCAGCCCTGTAGACCCATCGTCTGCGGAGCCGTGGGGCTTTTTTGTATGTATCTGCCGAATCGTTTTTTGCGGAAGGATCCCATGAACAGCGCAAGCGCCAAGCGCATCGACATCATCTCGGACACCCACGGCTATTTATCGCCTGCGCTCTTGGATGAGCTTGAGGGCGCAGATCTGATTATCCACGCCGGCGACCTCACGTCAGAGATGGACTACGAGCACCTATGCACCATCGCCCCCGTGCGGGCCGTACTGGGCAACAACGATTACTACCGCGACTACGGCCCCGATGTAGACCGTCTTGCGCTTTTTACCTACGAAGGCCTCAAATTCGCCGTAGCCCACTACCGCGAAGACCTTCCGGTGGGATCCGTAGACGTAGCCATCAACGGCCACACCCACGTAACCAAAGAAGCCCAAGTGGGCCGTTGCTTAGTCCTCAACCCGGGCAGCGCCAGCTACCCCAGAGGCACCAGAGGCCCCACCATGGCCAGAATGCTAGTAAAAGACGGCAAGATCCTAAGCACTAAGTTTATTGACCTAGAGTAATCACAACAAAAACGGGGGATGCAGATGCGTCCCCCGTTTCCATTTGAGCCAAAGGCGGAAGTTCAACAAGATCCATCAGACCAACCCCGCCGAGGAGCATGCGGGCTAGCCGCGCAGCGGCGCACGCCCGCAAAACTGATTGAACAATGTGACGGCAGGGAGGGTCTCCGGGGCTGAGGGCGGGGGTTAAGTTTGTCGCGAGTTTCGCACGCAAAGGAAAGCACTTAATGTGCTTTCCGTCTTGCGCAGGACTGTAGAGCAGCAAACTTAAACAGCGGGCGGCCCGTTCCGGGAATCTGCCCCCGCGCACAGAAGGGGATTCCTTTTGCCAATAAGGGACAGGTTTAATTTGGTAGGTTTTTACTGCTTGAATTTGAAACATTCCGTTCGGTCAAAGCGTATCTATGGTGAGGGCCTCAGCAAGAAACATCAGCATCACCGGGAGGTGATTATGGAAAAACAGGCATTTAGACAGGCGGTCGAAGATCACCGGGATGTCGTGTTTCGGATCGCATTGACGTACCTGCGCGATTGTGCCGACGCCGACGATGTTGCCCAGGATGTCTTTCTTAAGCTGCTTAAAAGCGATGGACATTTTGAAAGCTGGGAACATCTTCGTCGATGGCTTATCCGGGTCACGATCAATGAATGCAAATCGCTCTTTCGAAAGCCATGGAGGCGTGTGGAGGATATTGAGAACCTGGCCGATTCGCTTTCGGCGGCGCAGGATGAGACCAAGGCGGTCCTGTCAGACGTTATGCGACTTCCGGAGCGATTCCGCGTTCCCATCGTGCTCTATTACTATCTGGGCTTTTCGACCTCAGAGATTGCCGAGTTGTTGCATGTACCAGCCGCGACCGTTCGAACGCGTTTGGCTCGCGGCAGGTCGAAGCTCAAGTTCATCCTAGAGGAGGGCGACCGTGAAATCCAATCAAATCAAGCAGGCCTTCGAGTCCATCCAAGCCGATAGCAATCTTGCAGATCGCGTCCTTAATACTGCTGCGGGTGAGCCGCTTCATCGAAAGGGCCACGCGAAGCCTCTCTATGTTGCCGTAATCGGGTGTCTTGTCGGAGTGTTGGCGACCGGAGGGGTCGCCTACGCAGTTATCAATTCCAGCTATTTTGCCTCAGCTTGGGGAAACCACGGCAACGGGGATTCCATTACCTGGACCAACGGCGGCTCATCGGGGACTCAATATACCTACACCAGAGAGTTCGGTGACGGCATCGCGCCCCAAAGCCTGGAGGGCACAGTCCAGAAGGTTGATCTGTCCGTCGAGGGTAATGGCTATACGCTCGATATCCATGAGATGGCTATTGACCAAAACGGCTGCGGAGCCGTGACGTTTACGTTGTCCAATCCAAATGGCGTTAACTACTACAAGCCGGCAGCAGAGACAGGCGAACTTGTTCTCTATGGTGAAGAAGAACAAGGCATCGGTACGCCCAGCATGAACTTCGGCGAGGAATGGGCTGACACACGCTGCACAATTGATAAAGACACATCAAGCGACACGGTCATTAACGGCACGATGTACTTTGCATCTTGGAATCGCGATCGAGATTTACGACGCGCTGTCACTTGGAATATCTCCTGGACAGAGGGCGAAGGCGAGGATGCGAAGCCGTTCGAGGCATCGACGCCCGAGTTTAGCGTCGGAGCGTACGTCGATACAAAGGAACTCCGCTCCGATGACTCGCCTCTCGAGATCAGCCCGTTTTCCATCCAGACGCACATCGATGATCTGGGCATTGACGCAGTCACGAAAAAGTTGACCGTTACCTACAAGGATGGATCGGAGCAGATTATCGAAGATGATACTGCGGGCGCGTACAATTTCTATGTCTCGCTGACGCGCAATAGCGGAGAGAACATCTCGGTGCCGACAAAACTGATCAATGTCGATCAAGTGGTCTCGGTAACCCTTGAGGGCACGAGGTACACATCAACAGGAGAGACCGAAACAGAAATACCCTTTACCATCGTCTATTCGTAAGGTCTAGGCCGCTTCCCAAGAGGGGAAGCGGCCTCTTTTGAGTTAAATTGGCGGTTAAAGCGAGCGATATTCGTCTGAATTTTGGAAGTATGCGGCAAGATTTTGATGGGTCGCCCGACCCTGGAATCCGCCCCTGCGCACAGAAGGGGATTCCTTTTGTGTAGGCTTTGCGGAAATGTGCTCATTTTGGGATACGCCCGGCGGCGTGGTCTGTTGACGGCACAGCTAACGCCACGTATCCTATCGAACTGCGTGTTTCGTAGGGGGATGCTGACCCCTCGATTCAAGCCGTTGCACTTTACAGAAAGCTGGAATCATTCGAGAAGGAGTACGCTTTGCCTACTATTAACCAGCTGGTTCGCCAGGGCCGTCGTTCCGTGCCCAAGAAGTCCAAGAACGCTGCTCTGCAGCACAACTCCCAGAAGCGCGGCGTGTGCACCCGCGTCTTCACCACGAGCCCCAAGAAGCCGAACTCGGCTCTTCGTAAGGTTGCCCGTGTTCGCCTTGTCAACGGCATCGAAGTTACTGCTTACATCCCGGGTGAGGGCCACAACCTGCAGGAGCACTCCATCGTGCTCGTCCGCGGCGGTCGTGTCCGTGACCTCCCTGGTGTCCGTTATCACGTCATCCGTGGCGCCTACGACGCTGCTCCGGTCCAGAACCGTATGCAGGCCCGTTCCAAGTACGGTGCTAAGCGCCCCAAGGCTAAATAAGCCAGATAACGTTTTGATACTTTCGCCGTGTGCCGCCTAAGCGCCGCACGGTAGACACTTAAGGAGATTTCACATGCCGCGTCGTGCAGCAGCTAATCGTCGTGAGGTTCAGCCTGACGCCGTTTACAACAACCGCCTGGTGACTCAGCTCATCAACAAGGTCCTTCTTGACGGCAAGAAGGCCACCGCTGAGCGCATCGTTTACACCGCTTTCGAGATCGTTGCCGAGAAGTCCGAGGGTGGCGACGCTCTCGCTACCTTCAAGAAGGCTATGGACAACGTCAAGCCCACGCTCGAGGTTAAGCCCAAGCGTGTCGGTGGCGCTACCTATCAGGTCCCGATGGAGGTCAACTCCCGTCGTTCCACCGCTCTGGGTATCCGCTGGATCGTCAACTTCTCCCGCGCTCGCAAGGAGAAGACCATGGCCGAGCGTCTCGCCAACGAGATCCTCGACGCTTCCAACGGCCTGGGCGCTTCCGTCAAGAAGCGTGAGGACGTCTTTAAGATGGCCGAGGCCAACCGCGCGTTCTCTCACTATCGTTGGTAAGTTAAGGTAAGGAACTAACATGGCTAAGCCTAAGTACAAGCTTTCCGATACCCGTAACATCGGCATCATGGCCCACATCGATGCCGGTAAGACCACCACGACCGAGCGTATTCTTTACTACACCGGTAAGACCCACAAGATCGGTGAGGTCCATGAGGGCGCTGCCACCATGGACTGGATGGTTCAGGAGCAGGAGCGCGGCGTAACCATTACCTCCGCTGCTACCACGTGCTTCTGGAACAAGGACGGTAAGGACTACCGCATCCAGATCATCGACACCCCGGGCCACGTTGACTTCACCGCCGAGGTCGAGCGCTGCCTGCGCGTCCTCGATGGCGCTGTCGCCGTCTTCGACGCCGTTGCCGGCGTTCAGCCCCAGTCTGAGACCGTTTGGCGTCAGGCTTCTACCTTCAACGTTCCCCGCATCGCCTTCATCAACAAGTATGACCGCGTGGGCGCTGACTTCTTCAACGCTATCGAGACCATGAAGGATCGTCTCGACGCTAACGCCGTGGCCGCTCAGGTCCCGATGGGCGCCGAGGACAACTTCTGGGGCGTCATCGACCTGGTCACCATGACTGCATGGGACTTCAAGGCCGACGAGAAGGGTATGACCTACCCCGAGCCGATGGACGAGATCCCGGCTGAGTTCGCCGACATCGCTGCCACCAAGCGCGAGGAGCTCCTCGACGCTGCTGCCAGCTTTGACGATGAGCTCATGGAGAAGATCCTCATGGAGGAGGACTTCACCGTCGAGGAGCTCAAGGCCGCTCTGCGCAAGGGCGTTCTGGCCAACGAGCTCAACCTCGTCTTCGTGGGCTCCGCCTACAAGAACAAGGGCGTTCAGGAGCTGCTCGACGCTGTCGTCGACTACCTGCCCAGCCCGCTCGACGTTGAGGCCGTTACCGGTACCGATCCGGACACCGGCGAGGAGATCCAGCGTCATCCTTCCTTCGACGAGCCCTTCTCCGGCCTGGTCTTCAAGATCATGACCGACCCGTTCGTCGGTAAGCTCACCTATGTCCGCGTTTACTCCGGCCGCGCCGAGTCCGGCTCCTACGTGGTCAACGCTTCCAACGGTCAGCGCGAGCGCCTCGGCCGCATCCTCGAGATGAACGCCGCCGAGCGTATCGACCGTGACGACGCCGCCGCGGGCGACATCGTCGCTTGCGTCGGCTTCAAGAACTCCACCACCGGCGACACCCTGTGCGCTGAGGGCAAGGAGATTGTCCTCGAGAAGATCGAGTTCGCTAAGCCCGTTATCGACGTTGCCATCGAGCCCAAGACCAAGGCCGAGCAGGACAAGATGTCCCTGGCTCTGACCAAGCTCGCCGAGGAGGACCCGACCTTCCAGGTGTCCACCAACCACGAGACCGGCCAGACCATCATCGCCGGCATGGGCGAGCTGCACCTCGAGATCATCGTCGACCGTC
>CAJLLN010000022.1:0-17763 GCA_905207495.1 uncultured Collinsella sp.
GCCTGAAAAGTTCGTGCCGCCCTGCGCCACCGGGGTATCAAGCCCCTGCGGCTGATCGAGTACAAAGGTGCTCTGGGCAACCTCAAGCGCGTGAAGCATGTCGGTCTCGGTCGCGTCCTCGTTGCCAAAGCGCAGATTACTTGCCACGGTGCCCGAGAACAGCCACGCCTTCTGCGGCACATAGGCGATGTGTCCACGGATCTCATCTTGCGAAAGCTCGCGCAGATCGACACCGTCCAGGCGAATGGCGCCCTTGGTGGCATCGTGGAAGCGCAGCAAGAGCTTGGCCACCGTCGACTTGCCCGAACCCGTCGAGCCGACGATTGCGGTCGTCTGACCGCGACGACAAGTAAAGTTCAAATTGCACAGCGTGTCCTCGTCGGCGTCGTCAAAGCGAAACGACATATGATCGAACACGGCGACCGCATCGGCCCCGTCCTTTGAGTCGGACGCGGCCGCATCAAGCGTGCGCTCACCATCGACGATGCTCGGCTCAATCTCCAACACCTGCTGCGCACGGTTCAGGCACGCGGCAGCACGCGGAAGCGTCAGCACCACCATCTGGGCCATCATCACAAAGAACAGGATCAGAATTGCATACTCCAGCACCGCCGAGATACTCGCAATCTGCATGGCGTGGGCGCCTACGCGGTTGCCGCCCACCCACAGCACCGCCACCTCGGCGATGTTCATCAAAAAGAAGCTTGAGCTGTCGAGGCCCACAAACAGGTGGTTGACTTTGATAGCGTTGACGGCGTATTCGCTAAACACCTCGTCCAGACGCCGTTCCTCGTGGCGCTCCTTGTTAAACGCACGGATGACGCGCACGCCCACGATGTTTTCGCGCAGCACCACGTTCATGCGGTCGATAAAGCCCTGTAGGCGCATAAAAATCGGCGCCGCGTTGGCAACCGTAAAGACCGCCGCCACCAGCACAATCGCAACGACTACGCCCAGAAGCGTGCCCATGGCGGGATCGATAAACCAGGCGAAGATGATGCCCGCCACAGCCAAAAACGGCACGGGCAGCACCAGCTGAATCGTCTGCAGAATCGCCTGCTGAATCACGTTGATGTCGTTGAGCGAGCGCGTGATCATCGATCCGGTGCCAAAGCGCTCAAAATCGCTGGCCGCGAGCTCGAGCGATTTGTCGTACACGGCATTGCGGATATCGCAAGCCACGTTGGCGGCCAGGCGCGCCGAAAGATAGCAGCCCAGCACCGTGCCGCCGCTAGCCATGCTGGTCGCGATAAACATGTATAGGCCGTTGCGTAAAATGTAGTCGATATCGCCCGTGGTAATACCGGTGTTGACCATGTTCGCCAGCATCGTGGGAACCAGCAGCGTACCGACGTTATCCACCAGCAGCACCAGCAGCGTCACTGCGACAAGCCCTCGATAGGGCTTCAAAAACCTCATTAACAGTCGCACGACTCCCCCTCACCTTGATTCTCGGCTTGGCTCTCGGCAGCGATATGCTGCTTAAAGGCATCGCACTCATCGCCGAGCACCTGAGAGAATTTGCCGATCAAGCGCATAATCTCGCGCTGCTCACATGGCTCAAGCGCGCCAAAGGCTCGCTGCTCGGCCTTGAGTGCCGGCAGCGCATAACGCTCGGCAAATCGCCTGCCCTCTTCGGTCAGGCTCACAACCTTGTTCTTACGACTGCCTTCGGCAAACCCCAACGTTGCGAAGCCCCGCGCCGTCAAGGTTTTAATTGCCGAGTTGATGGTCTGCTTGCTGTAGAACCATTCGCTTGTCAGACGGCTTACGGCAATACTGCCGCCCGCCGTGCTAGTGTCGACGAGCATCCAATAGGCGCAGTCCGAAAGGCCGCAGGCGCGCGAGAACTCCGAATAGATATGGTCGAGTCCATTGAGCAACCGATCGAAGTCGACCAGCGTAACCGCACTATTCATCTATCCCACCATTCAATTGTCCGATTTTTGACCAATTATGTGTCTCTAGATTAGTCCGAGTTTTGACTATCGTCAACAGGCTCTCCGCAAATGCGTGCATTTTTATGGCCTATCGGCAGAAAAAGACCGCCGGCGCGGGGGCGGCGCCAGCGGTCACGTGAAAATCGGGTTTTATTGCCTGTTAAGCGGCGACGGCCTCATAGACCGTAGCGCCCGAGAAGCTGTCATGCAGGCTCTTGCCGGCAATCCACGGCAGCTCGACGACCTCGCAGACCGTGTTGACCAACTCAGAACAGTCAGTAAAGTGGCCCTTGTCGTTGAGGGCCTCGCAATCCTGAACACGCCAATAGCCATCGGTGTGCGTGATGTAGTACTCGTGATCGTTGATCGACACGAAAGCGCGCGTCTTGGAACGCAGCAGCTTCAGAAATCCTTCGAAATCGGTCTCGACGACATCTCCAGCCTGGAACATGATGTTACCTCCTGGCCCGGCGCCACCACGGCGCATTGATAAACGTTGGTACTCCTTTAGTAAAACCTTTATCAGAGGTTATGCGTTCGTCATTTAGGCAAGTGGTAAAAAACCGCAGGGTAGACGGGATAAAACGTTTAACCATCCCATTTGTTTGTCACATTCTGAAGGTACTTTTATGCAAACCTACTTTCCCAATTGGAATCTATCCTTTTGGCCGGGCAATTGACCGTCTATCGTTTGAGCCCGACGGGTATGAACGGGGCATCTGCAACGCCACCGCAAGGAGACACCATGGAGACTATCGAAGCACTCATTCACCGCCGCAGCTGCCGCAACTACAGCGATCGTCCCGTCGAGGCCGAAAAGCTTGCACGTATTATCGAAGCCGGCCAATATGCACCGAGCGGCATGGGCCGCCAGCCGGTGACGTTTGTCGCCGTCACCGACCCCGCGACCGTCGAGCGTCTCTCGCAGCTCAACGCGCAAGTCATGGGCAGCAACAGCGACCCCTTCTATGGCGCCAAGACCGTTGTGGTGGTGCTGGTTGACCGCAGCGTGCCCACACATCTGGAAGACGGCTCGCTCGCCATGGGCAACCTGCTCAACGCTGCCTATGCGCTGGGCGTTGATTCGTGCTGGATTCATCGCGCCCACGAGGTTTTCGATTCGCCCGAGGGCCTGGAGCTACTGGCCAGTTGGGGTCTACCCGCCGACGGCAGCCTGCGCGGTGTCGGTCACTGCATTCTGGGCTATGCCGAGGACACGCTGCCCGAGCCCAAACCCCGCCGCGACAACGTGGTCTACGTAAGGTAATTAGTTCCGCCATTCTACCGAACGGCGGGCTCGTTGACGCTGCGCGGGCCGCATTCACGCCAATCTGACGTTCAATTTCGAGGGCGCGACCAGAAGGTCAGCGCCCTCTCATTTCACGTCACCTTGGCGCAAATGCGGCTCGCTCGCTTTTGGCGACTGACATCGAATGAGCCACTGTCTTGGGCAGCTAAAAAAGCCCCGTCCCAAATTAGCTGCCCCACTCGCAACTTATCCCGCCGATGGAGTTATTGCCGTTTCGCTCGTCTGATTCGCATCGACGTCGTCGCCTTGCTTGTCTTCGTCCTTTTGTGTATCGGCGATGGTGGAGGCCGCCGCGACGATACCGCGCTGGGGTGCGACGCCTGTCTGGGTCTGAGCGCCCTCGACAACTTCTGTGCCTGCATGCGCGAGCTCGGGCGATTTAAACACCGCGTCCAAGTTGGCGCCACCGCCGGCGTAGCCAAGCGCGGCGAGTGCGATGACGATCACTGCAACGACGACCGCGATCGGAACATAACGGTGCCAACCAGCCGGATTGAGCCCACTGCGGCGAGCCGCCCCGCGGCTGATGTAACCGAGCGTTCCGTCGTGCTTGAGCTTTGAGCCCACCACGCGTTTGCGGCCCCACAGTGAGGACTCTGCCTGCATTGCCAAGCGGGCGCTTGCCGAAGGATAGCCATATTTAGTGCGCTTGAACGAGCCATCAAACCCCGAGGCGTGTTTGCCCCACGTCACCGATGTCGTGCGTCGGTTGACCGGCGCGGCGCTCCGCCTTCTGCGGCTCGGTTTTGAAGTCTCAGCCATATGCCCTCGCACGCCGTAACCGAATCGAAACAATAACGCTTTGGACTGTAGCACACGCGTCGCGCGCGGTCACGGGTGCCTCGCTCAACGGTCATCGTCCTTCAGCAAGCGCCACAGCGTTGTACGGCTTATGCCCAGCACCTCCGCCGCACGGGTTCGGTTGCCGTGGAGATGGTCTACAACCAGATGCGCGATATCTCGCTCGGTATCGGCCAGCGGTCGCAGGATATACAGGTCGCTTTCGAGCGTCGGGGCGCCAAAGGTTGCGGTCTTAATCACGTCCTCTTGGGCGAGCACTTCCTCCGCCACAGCGCGGTCCACCGTGCCCGTCCCCACCAATATATACAGTCGTTCCGAGACCTCGCGGAGCTGCAGATAATTGCGCGGCCAGCGGTAAGCATCGAGCGTCTTCGTCGCCGCGGCAGACAGCGTGGGTGCTGCCGTCCCAAATGCATCAGCGAGATATTCCAAATAGCGCGCAACCTTCGTCGACGCGGATCCCTGCTCGGCGATTGCCGGCGCCACGCTCACCGCACAGGCGAAGCGCTCGGTCACAAAGGCGGCTTGATCACTTTCGCCGCCGCCCGGCATGTCATTCGCCGTCAGCACCACATGGCAGCGCGTCGCCAACGCGGTGTCGGTCATCGTGGAGACCAGCTCGCGGAGGCGCTGGGGGCCAACCGCGTTCCAGCCCTCAATGCAAAGGGTCAGCCCCGTTTGGAACAACGGCGATTCGGCGCTTTTGAGCACATGGCGCCAACCGCGCTCGGTGAGCTCATCGAGCGCAACGGAAACAAAGGGCTGACCGGCAAAAGGACCGTCCAGATAGAGGCGCTTGGCGATCTCGACCTGACCCGCTCCCAGCTCGCCCTCGAGCATAAGGGGCACGCCGCGCGCATAGCTCTCGGCAACCGGTGCAGCTACCGCAGCGGCACCCTCAACGATGCCGTACGCGCTCGATTCGTAGCGGGCCTCAACTTCGTCGGCGTTGAGCCACTCGATGCCCGCATGCGCCGCAGCGCCGCGCACCTCGCGGACCACGACGACCCAAAGGCCCCCGCCCTCTTTGTCGGTGGGGCGAACGGTCAGGCTCAGGCGCGCACCCTCACGCCCCATAACCAGACGCGCTCCGTCTCCTATACGGTCGAGGCGCTCAGCGACAAAAGCCGCCACATCCCGCTCAAGCGCCGCGTCATTCATGGTCGAGATCGCGACGTCTCCACGCGCATCGATTGCCAATGCCGAGGCCCCGGCAGCAGCCAGGGCCTCGGTCAAGATGTTCAGCTTGGCATCGCTATCCATGATTTGCCCCTGTCCGCGGCGACATGCAACCGCCGACGGTCGCACGACCGAGTGTTTCAAAATTGAACGATATTACTCACCAAACACTATAGGGCAGAAAGCGCCGTCCTGCGAGTATAGGTGTTGCCCCGCATCGCCATCCTGGCGGGGCGATAAGAGCTCTTCGGGACTTATAAACCTGCGGACAAGCCATACCCGCAAGAGCTCCTATCGCTCCACCGTGAGAATGCGCTCGCCAGCACGCAGCACGCAAACAAGCTACTTCTCTACCAGATTCCCAGTACGTGTTGCATTCCCAAACTCATGCACGCAATGCCAATCCAGCAGCAAAAGCCCAGCGCGATGGGCTTGCCGCCCTTTTTGACCAGCTCGACGATATCGGTATTAAAACCAATAGCCGCCATGGCCATCACAATAAAGAACTTCGACAGCTCCTTGATGGGCGCCGTAAAGGACGCGGGAAGCTGAAGCACCGTAGTGATCACGCTCGCCAGCACAAAGAACAGCACAAACATGGGAAACGCGCGTTTAAGCGAGAACGTGCTCTTAGCGTCGCCACCGGCCTTGCGTGCCAGATGCATCTGCCAGCATGCGAGGACCAACGTGATGGGAATAATGGCCAGCGTTCTGGTGAGCTTGACCACCGTGGCGCTCTCGAGCACATTGGCGCCGGGGTGCATGCTGTCCCAAGCGCTCGCCGCAGCCGTTACGGACGAGGTGTCGTTGATGGCGGTACCGGCAAACAGGCCAAAGCCCTCGTTGGTCAGCCCGAGCATGCCGCCGAGCGTCGGAAACACGAGCGCCGCGATAACGTTAAACAGGAAGATGACCGAAATAGCCTGGGCAATCTCGCGATCGTCGGCATCGATGACGGGTGCGGTCGCGGCGATGGCAGAACCGCCGCAAATCGACGAACCCACACCCACAAGCGTCGCGATCTTGCCCGGCACGTTCATAACGCGGCAGAGCACAAAGGCGATGACGAGCGAGGTCGAGATTGTCGCCACGATAATCGGCAGCGACTGGGCGCCCTTGGACAGGATCTGGGAGAGGTTCATGCCAAAGCCAAGCAGGATAACCGCGTACTGCAAGACTTTTTTGGACGTATAGGTAACGCCGGCGGCGAGCGGTTCGCGACGATTCTTAGGAAAGACGAGCGCCAGGACCATGCCAAAGAGGATGGCAAATACCGGCCCGCCGACCACCTCAATCTGTTTGCCGAGCAACGTCGCGGGGATAGCGATGATCAGGCAGAACAAGACGCCTTTCCAGCGCTCGCGTACGATATTTGCCAGTTGCATATGGGATTCCTTCTTTCTATTTCACGTTTGCGACGGCTTATGATACGGCAACATTGAGCGCAGCCTTGCGCAAACACAGACTAAGATGCCGCAATAGTTCTCAGGCAACAGCCGAATTACCCACCGCGGAGAGCTGATTCGCGGCATAATTAACAACTGACATATGAGTTTGATAGAACAGCTGCGAGGCGCTATGGAAGAATCGATGCACGTCGGCGAGCAGGAAACGAGCCTACAGGACCAGTCCTACCACACCATTCGACGCAAAATCGTCTACCTGGACTACAAGCCGGGCGAAAAGCTGGGCGTCAAGCAACTTTGCGATGACCTGGATATGGGTCGCACGCCCGTGCGCGAAGCTTTGGTTCGCTTGGCGCAGGAAGGCCTGGTGCGCACCGTGCCCCAGAGCGGCACCTACGTCTCACCCATCAACCTCACCCTTGCCGAGAGTGCCTGTTACATCCGCGAGCATCTGGAAAAGCAGGTGATTGTGGAGTGCTGTGCGCGCGCCACGTCGGCCGGCATCGAGCAGCTCGACCGCGCCATCGCGCTGCAGGAAAAGGCCATGGCCGATGAGGATCGCATCGGCTTCTTTTTGAGCGATAACCTCATGCATCACATGATTTTTAGCATCGCATGTCGCAGCACCGTGTGGTCGTGGCTCGAAGAGACCAATGCCGACCTGGAGCGCTTCCGCTGGCTGCGCGCTGCCACGCAGGTTCTCGACAATCAGGACATCGTGAACGAGCACAAGCAGATTCGCCGCGCTATCGCCGGTCGCGACCCCATCGAAGCGAGCTTTTTGGTCAGCAAGCACCTGCACATGATGTTCCGCAACCAAACCGAGGTTCTGAACCAGTTCCCCGAGTACTTCGAGACCAGCAAGCTCCGCTAACCTGCCAAAAAGGGACAGGTTCATTTTGGCAGGTTTTATCTGGTCAAATGAAACAAGGCCCGGCTCCGTCTTGATGCGGAGCCGGGCCTTAGTCGTTACAGCGCGCCAACAACGGGGCACTCGATGTCAGTCGCCAGCAGCGAGCGGGCCGCATTTGCGCCAAGGTGACGTGAAATGAGAGGGCGCTGACCTTCTGGTCGCGCCCTCGAAATTGAACGTCAGATTGGCGCAAATGCGGCACGCGCAGCGTCAAGCAGTTCCGGCGTTTGGCAAAACGCCGGAACATCCGCTACTCTACCGTGACGCTCTTGGCGAGGTTGCGGGGCTGGTCAACGTCGCAACCTCGCAGGATGGCGACCTCGCGGGCGAGCAGCTGCAGCGGGACGCTCGCCGTGATGGGGCTGAACACGTCGCGGACTGCCGGCACACGGATGATGCAGTCGGCAATCTTGTTGATCTCCTCGTCGCCCTCGGTGGCAACGACGATGACCTTGGCGCCGCGCGCCTTGCACTCCATAAGGTTCGACACGGTCTTGTCGTAGGTGGCACTCTTGGTGGCCACGGCGATGACAGGGAAGCCCGGGTCGATCAGGGCAATGGGGCCATGCTTCATCTCACCGGCGGCATATGCCTCGGCGTGCAGGTAGCTGACCTCCTTGAGCTTGAGCGCGCCCTCGTAGGAAATGGCGGCACCCATGCCACGGCCCACGAACAGCGCCGACTGCGCGTCCTTGCACAGCAGGGCAGCCTCACGAACGGCCTCGGTTTGGGTATCCAAAATCCACTGGATCTGCTCGGCCGTATCGGAAAGCTCGCGGAACAGCATGCGCGCCTGCTTGGTGGTCAAGCGGTACTTGACCTGCGCCAGTAGCAGGGCCAAAAGCGTGAGGCTCACGACCTGGCCGATAAAGCTCTTGGTCGAGGCGACCGCGATCTCCTTGTTGGCCTTGGTGTAGATGACGCCGTCGCTCTCACGCGCCACGGGGCTGCCCACCACGTTGGTGATGCCGAAGACCTTGGCACCCTTGATGCGCGCGTCGCGAATGGCAGCAAGGGTATCGGCCGTCTCGCCCGACTGGGACACGGCAACGACAAGCGTCGTCGGCGTAATGATGGGATTGCGATAACGGAACTCGCTGGCCGCCTCAACCTCAGTGGGGATGCGAGCCCAGCCCTCAATGAGATTCTTGGCAATGAGGCCAGCGTGATAGCTGGTGCCGCAAGCGATCACGTAGACGCGGTCGATGTCGTTGAGCTCCTCGAGCGAAAGGCCCAGCTCGTCGATGTCGAGCTCGCCGGCCGGCGTCATACGACCGACCAGCGTGTCGCGCACGACGCGCGGCTGCTCGTGGATTTCCTTGAGCATAAAGTCGGGATAACCGCCCTTTTCCGCCATGTCCAGGTCCCAGTCGATGTGGGTGACCTTGGGCTCGATAACGTTGCCGGCCACGTCGTTGTACTCGACGCCTGCGGGCGTGAGCTTGGCAAACTGACCGTCCTCGAGCACCACGACATCGCGGGTGGCGTCGATGAGCGCGATGACATCGGAAGCAACATAGGAGCCGGTTTCGCCCACGCCGACTACGATCGGGGAATCCTTGCGGGCCACGGCGATCACGCCGGGCTCGTCAGCGCACACGGCGGCCAGACCATAGGCACCGACCACGTGGGTGCAAGCCTCGCGCACGGAGGCCATCAGGTCGTGCGTCTCGGCATAAGCCTCTTCGATCAGATGCGCGAAGACCTCGGTATCGGTCTCGCTCTTAAAGTGATGGCCGCGGCCCTCCAGCTCTTCGCGCAGCTCGGCGAAGTTCTCGATGATGCCGTTGTGGACGATGGCGATACGGCCGTCGCAGCTGGTGTGGGGGTGAGCGTTAACGACGGAGGGCTTGCCGTGGGTGGCCCAACGGGTGTGGCCGATACCGCAGGTAGCGTCGCTGTCAATGTTGGAAAGCTCGCTCTCCAAGCCCGCGACCTTGCCCACGCGACGGATGACATCGAGGTGCGCCGCGGCGCCCTCGCCCACCTCGAGCGCGACACCCGAGGAGTCATAGCCGCGATACTCCATACGCTTGAGGCCCGTGACCAGGATGTTCTTTGCAATATCAGAGCCGGTGTAGCCGACGATTCCGCACATAAGATAAATCCCTTCGTTCGCGTGACTGCAAGACGTCCACGCACAAGGGGCGCTGAGACGTACAACGTTCGAGTATTGTACTCACGCAAACGCAAGCTGATATACCAGAAGTGGTATCTCAACTTAGATACCACCCGATGCACACACGTCCAGCCGGTCCAAACCACCACAAAGGCACCTGTCCCCTTCGTGGTGGTCGCGTTGGCAACAGCGTTTCCCCAGATAAAACCTGCCAAAATAAACCTATCCCTTTTTGGTTGGTTTGGGATGCTACAATCTGGCTTGTACTTGAAACGCATCAAAGGGGCCGCTATGGCAAAGGTAAAAATCAGCGACGTCGCGCGCGAGGCCGGAGTTTCGCTGGGCACGGTTTCCAACGCGCTCAACCACCCCGAAAAGCTGCGCCCCGAGACCCTCAAGCTCATCAACGAGACCATCAATCGCCTTGGCTACCTGCCCAACCAAAGCGCTCGTCAGCTCGCGGGCGGCGCCACCAAGTCCTTTGGCCTGGTGCTCCCCCGTCTCGATCACGGCTTTTCGCTCCAAATCGCCAGCGGCGCCCACAACGAGGCCCGCAAGCACGGCTACGACTTGCTCATCGCCAACGCCGATAACGACGATATTCTCCAGGACCATTACCTGCGCTACTTTATGGGCACCCAGATGTCCGGCGTCATGGTTCAGCCCATGGCATCCCCCGACTGGCATCCGGCCATGACTAAAATGCCCGTGCCGATCGTCCATCTGGACATCCATTGCTCCGAGCCCGGCTACTACGTAGCGGCCGACAACGAGGCCCAGGGTCGCATCATTGCCGAGCTCGCCATCGCCCGCGGCGCACACCATATTGTCGTCGTCGGCCGAGCAGCATTTATGCAACTCACCCTGCGCGTCCTTGGCATTCATAAGGCGCTCGCTCTGCACCCCGATATCAAGATCGAAGTCATCGACGCTGGCGAATGGAATACCGCCGCCGACGGCTACGGCATCGGCGCCCAAATCGCCGCGCGCCCCGCCGACGAACGCCCCGATTTTGTCGTCGGCCTGACCGACGTGCTGGCCTCGGGCGTCATCTCGGCGCTGGTCGACAAAGGCATCGCCGTCCCCGGGCAAGTACGCGTAGCAGGTTGCGATGGCAACCCGCTCGCTTGGAGCGGATCGGTCCCGCTCACTACGGTAGCGCCCCCGGGCTACGAGATTGGCCGCAAGGGCGTTCAATTGCTCATGGAGCAAATCGAGAACAAGGCCCCAGCAAAGACCAAGCATATCCGCGTCGGCTCTACAGCGCGCACCGTCACCGCAGTCACCGCCGCCGAGGACATCAACCGCCAAGAACTGGTACGTCCGTTCCTGCTGGAACGCGCCAGCACCCAGGCAAGCAGCCAGACCGACGCCACGGCCATCAACCTCGGTGCGTATCTATAGCACGCCCGCAAGTATGCTAAGTCGCCGCTCAAGCAAAAGAGGCCCGACCATTGCCGGACCCCTTTTGTTTAAGCGCAAACGTAAGCAATTGCTCGTTTCAACGCCGCAATTGTCTAGCGCACGGCCTTGACCGCCGCCGCCAGATCGAACAACGTATCGAGCACGGCCTCGCAGCCATCCACCACGTCCTGCGGCAGCGGCACGATATCGGGGACGGCAAAGACGTGGCAGCCAGCCGTAATGCCCGAGACGCAGCCGTTGCGCGAATCCTCGACCACGGCACATTCCTCGGGAGTAAAGCCCGCGCGCTCGCAGGCGAGCAGATACATCTCGGGGTCGGGCTTGCCATGCACGACGTCCTCGCCACACGTTACCGTTTCAAACTTGTCAAAAAGACCGAATGCTTTAAGGTTGCGCTCGGCCGTAACATGGCGCGATGACGTTGCAAGGCCTACGTGATAGCCCGCAGCCAACAGCTCGTCTATGCACTCGGCAGCGCCGGCCTTAAGCTCCAGATCGGTCTTGACCATCTCGTCGCGAATCTCCTTGTGGCGGACATAGATCGCCTCGGCGGTCTCGTGGCTGCCGTAATGCTTATCGAGGATGTTCATGACATCGGGTAGCGTGCGACCGATAAACTGATGGATCAGCGCTTCATCAATCGCGAGCCCCAGCTCAGCGGCGCCTGCCTTCCAGGCCCTAATCCCCAAACGCTCGGTATCGACCAGCGTTCCATCCATGTCAAAAATAACAGCCTTGATCATATCGGTCCCCCATCGACTCTCGCTGTCGCATTGCCGCAACTCTACCGCATTTGACAACTTGTATATAACGTATATACCATATTGCACTTTCGTTACACAGATAGAAGTCTTATGGCAAGTAACGCATTAGGATTATAGTTTTCAATCGAGTACTCAACGATAAGGATCGTTTCATGATTTTAGACACCACGGCACCCGCAGAGGAGCTTCAAGACAAGCTATCGGCGCTCGAACAGCTGCTTTTGGCATACGGGCGCGTGGCTATCGGGTTTTCCGGTGGCGTCGACAGCAGCTTTTTGGCCGCCGTATGCGCCCGCATCATGCCTACCAATACCCTCCTCGTCCATCTCACCACGCCGCTCATCGGCACGCCCGAGCAGGCTTCGTTTGAGCGGTCCGTTGATGGACAAGCCAATGAAGGACCGCATTTTAAACTCCCCGTGCTCAATCTTTCGGTGGATCAGCTGCAGCTCCCCCAGGTAGCCTGCAACGATGCCAATCGCTGCTACCACTGCAAGCACGCCGGCTTTACCGCCATCGTCAACCACGCCAAGTCGCTCGGCTTTCCCACCGTCATCGATGGCAGCAATGCAAGCGATCGCGGTGACTACCGCCCTGGCATGCGCGCCGCAGAAGAGCTCGGCGTACGCTCCCCTCTCATGGAGGTCGGCTTTACCAAGGACGAAGAGCGCGAGCTGCTGCGCGCATGGGGCTATCCCGTTTGGAACCTGCCGGCGGGAGCATGTCTTGCCACCCGCGTCCCCACGGGCGAGGAGCTTACGCGCGAGAAGGTCGATTTAATCCGCGCCTGCGAGGATTACCTGCACGATCTTGATCTGGCACAGGTACGCGCGCGCTTGATCGGCGGCTGCATGCATATCGAGGCCGCACCCGCAGATGTCGCCAAGATTGCTACCCTCGGTGGCAACGCCGTTGACGCCGAGGGCAAAACCCCGCTGCCCGCCGCCATCGAGTCCGCGCTGCGCGAGCTGGGCTGCGACCATATCTCCCCCGAGGTCACCCCCTACATCCACGGCAACATGAACCAGTAGCGCATCCCGATAAGTTGCGGTGGAATAGTTCCTGTCTTACGGCCTATCGGACCCAAACAAGAACTATTCCACCGCAACTGTGTTTGGCAAGCATGGACCCGCGAAGAAAGAAGCATTTTATTATTGGGCGCGTTTGTCCGGGCAAACGCGCAGCGACGCGCTAGGCGAACATCTTGACGCTCATGTCGACGGGATTCGCTGTGAAGCAGGACGTGGTCACGAGGCCATCAACGCCGGTCGACGCGTACTCGGCCGCGTTGTCGGGACGAATCCCGCCCGCTGCAACCAAGGCCACATGAGGATCGATTCCATGTAGCTCCTCGACAAGCGGCCCAAGCTCAGCGACCGGCACTTTGTCGAACTGAATACCGTCGACGCCCGCCCTCACCAGCCTGCGAGCGTCATCGGCACCCGCCTCGACAAACAGCTTTTTCTCGATGCAGCGCCGGCGAATCCGAGGCAGAAGCTCAATAAGCGCATCGAGTCCCGTTGCTCCAGAAGGCGCTGTCATAAACCTGGTATGGTTGTCGAACACCAATACGGTCTCGGAAAGGCCCATGCGATGTGGAAACGCTCCGCCCGCAACGACCGCCTTGGTCAGTAGGTCCCTATTGCCCGGCGCGCTCTTTCGCGTCGTCAGCACCTCGCACATGGGGTTGGCAGCATGCGCGGCGTCGACCATTTTGCGCGTCTTGGTTGCCACAGCCGAGTAGTGGTCGAACATATTTAGGCCGACTTTCCATAGCAGATGCAAATTGGCGGCCGAACCGCATACACGCATAAAAGATCGCCCGGCTTCAACCTTTGTTCCCGAGGGCTCAAACCACTCGACCGTCAGGTTCAGCATAGTTGCCATACGCACAACCTCCTCCGTGCAACAAAGCACGCAGTTCTCGCGCGTGTAATACTCCATCGCACCGAGCGCCTCACCGATTCCCAGGATATGCGTCGTAAGATCGATATAGGGGACATCCTCGGCGATAAGCTCCTCAAGCCGCGCGTCGCTTATACGGATAATGTCGGGCATGGGGCCTTCTCTCTGTCATTGTTCTCAACGAAGAATAGCGTATCGCTTTCCCAGCCTATACGGTACAACCTCATCAGCAGCGTTTGTCCCGCATCTTACGTATTCTGCCGAGCAAACGTCCTGCGGCGTCTCCTGCTAGACTGGTAGATTCCCAACCGTCCATCCAGGAGCCTCAATGTCGCGCAAGTCCGCCTACAAGCAAGTACTTTCCATCGGCACCGCCGTGGTGCTGGGGTTTGCGCTGTTTACGGGATCGCTCGACGGAGCTCCCAAGCTGCTGTCGCCGCAAAGCGATGAGCAGGCGGCGGCTCTGGCCGAAAAACAAAACGAGAGTCCCAGCCGCACCGAGGACGAGGCAGGCCTGGTTGCCCGGCTCGAATCGGGAACGGCGAGCTCCCCGGACCCTCAAAACGGCCAGGACTCTGGCGATGGCTCCGATTCCGCCGCAACCGACACCGATGACGACGTTTCCGCGGACAGTGCCGCCACCCCCATCGACGAGGTCGAAAACCCCGACCTCAACCGCGCCCGCGGTGTTTATCTCAGCAGCATTCCCGACTACGCCGGCAACCCCTACGTTGCCCTTCGCGCCGACAGCACGCACCCGCTCGGCACGCCGTCATTCACACTCGATGAATACGATCGCGCTACAGAAGAGGGCTGCTTTAAGAAATTCTCCAAGCTCGACAGCCTGGGTCGCACTCGCAAGGCGCTCGCCTGCGTAGGCCCCGAGTCGCTCGGACAGGGAAAGCGCGGCGATATCTCGCGCATCCACCCCGCCGGCTGGCGCCAGCAGCGCTACGACTTTATTCCGGGCCAGAGCCTCTACAACCGCTGCCACCTCATCGCCTGGTCGCTCTGCGGCGAAAACGCCAACCGTAAGAATCTCCTCACCGGCACGCGCTATCTCAACGAGACGGGCATGCTACCGTTTGAAGAGCAGATTCTCAACTACATCCACGACACGGGCAACCATGTTCTCTATCGCGTCACGCCCATGTATAACGAAGAGGAACTCGTCTGCCGTGGCGTGCGCCTTGAGGCGCAATCGGTCGAGGACCACGGCAAGACCCTCTGCTTCCACGTATACTGCTACAACCTGCAGCCGCACGTGCAGATCGACTACGCCACCGGCCGCAATCAGGCATCTGGCGACTAGTACCGACAGCGCCGCCCGTAACCCAAAAAAATGATCCGTTTTCCTCCGTCCCCAAGGGATCAAAAAAAGGCCGCCCAGGATTACCCAGGGCGGCCTTTTCGTCAGCGCCCACATTGCAGGCAACGCCACACGCTACTTGGCGCGGCCCTCCTCATAGCGCTCCACGAGCTTGGCCTGAACGTCATAAGGCACCTGCTCGTAGCCAGCGGGCTTCATGGTAAAGTCGCCCGTGCCGCGCGTGATAGAGCGTAGGCGCGTCGAATAATCCGCCAGCTCTGCCAGCGGCGCCTGGGCAATGACCACGGTGTCTCCGCGCTCATCGGTCTCCATGCCCGTCACGCGACCGCGCGAGGCCGAGATGTCGCCCATCACGGCGCCGGCGTAGCTCTCGGGGATAGTCACCGTAATTTCCTCGATGGGCTCCAGCACCACCGGGTCGGCATCGGCACATGCCTTGCGCAGGCCGATGCGAGCCGCCGCGCGAAACGCCATCTCGTTGGAGTCGACGCTGTGATACGAGCCGTCGTACACAGCCACGCGAATGCCCGTGAGCGGGTAGCCGGCAATGATGCCGTCCTTCATGGTCTCCTGGACACCCTTGTCCACGGCGGGGATGAGCGAGCGCGGGATGCGGCCACCCACGACCTCGTCTACAAACTCATAGCCATCGCTCGTGCCGTCGGGCCCAATGAGCGGCTCAACGCGCAGCCAGCAGTCGCCATACTGACCGGCACCGCCAGTCTGTTTCTTGTGGCGGCCCTGCGCGCTTGCCGTACGGCGAATGGTCTCGCGATACGGAATGCGGATCGGCACGCTCTTGGCCACGACCTTGGTACGGTCCTCCAAACGGTTGAGCAGCACCGAAACCTGCGCCTCACCCACGGCGGAGATAATGGTCTGGCCGGTCTCCTCGTCACGGTCGATGCTCATAGTCGGATCGGCCTTACAGGCCTTCTCGATAAACGTGTAGAGCTTCTCTTCGTCCCCGCGATTCTCGGCCTCGATGGCAATGCGGTACTGCGAGTTGGGGAACTTAAACGCCGCAGCCTCGACCTTGCCGGTAATCGAGAGCGTATCGCCCGTCTCGGCCGCCAGCTTGGGTGCCACGATAATGTCGCCGGCATAGGCGTGACCGACCTCGGTCATGTCGCGGCCGCACATCACATACAGGTGAGCCAGACGGTCGCCCTTGCGCGTGCGCGCGTTGACCAGCTCAAGGCCCGGCTCAAGCGTACCCGTCAGCACCTTGATAAAGCTGATGCGGCCCTGCTGCGGATCGGCCAGGGTCTTAAACACAAACGCCACCGGACGGTCATCGTCACTCGAGATCTTAAGCGAATCGCCGTCGATAAGCGGCATCTCGCCGTAGTCGGTCGGCGCCGGGAAGTACGTCGCGATGTCGTCCATCAGCGAGTTGACGCCCTGCTCCTTAATGCAATCGCCCGCAAAGACCGGCACAAAGATGCGCTCAGCGATCGCCTTCGACAGCAGGCCTTCAAGCTCCTCCTGCGTCAGCGTCTCCTCGCCTTCCAGGTATTTCATCATAAGCTCGTCGTCAGCCTCGGCCACCAGCTCGCACAGATGGTCATGGGCTTCCTCGGCCTGGGCACGATACTCCTCGGGAATCTCCGACTCAACGGCTTCGGTGCCGTTGCAATGGCGCGCCTTCATGCGCACCAGGTCGATGATGCCGTCAAAGTCCTCGCCCTCGCCCCAGGGAAGGGTCACGGCGCCCAGGCGCGTGCCAAAGCGCTCTTGCAGCAGGTCCATCGTGGTCGCAAAGCTGGCCTCGGAGCGCGACAGGCGGTTTACGAACACCGCACGCGCCAGGCGCAGGTCCTCGGCGGCATACCAGAGCTTAACCGTCGTAGGCTGCGGGCCGGCCTCGGCGTCGACCACAAACAGAGCCGTCTCGCAGACGCTCATCGCGGCAAAGGCGTCGCCGATAAAATCGGGGTAGCACGGGGCATCGAGCACATTGATGCGCGCGCCCTTCCAGTCGATCGGCGCGATGGTCGTCGAGATGGAGAATGAACGCTTGACCTCTTCGGGGTCATAGTCGAGCGTGGGCTTGGTACCGTCGTGGCCGCCCAGGCGGGCGGTCTTGCCGGAAAGGTGAAGCATGGCTTCGGCGAGTGAAGTCTTGCCCACCCCGCCTTGGCCTACGAGCACCACGTTCCTTACATTGCCGGTCTTGGGAGCACCCATGATGACCTCCTTGCAGGGCCGCGCGCAATGCGCGACGCCAACGGGGAGAGTTCGCGGTCGGTGCCATCCCGGGAGCAGCATGGTCGGCAACCGAGCCGACTCACCCTCCAAATGTCCTATGCCACCACCCTACCCTCACGGGCGGCCGTCCATGCATACCTTTCGGCGCACGTATGAATACAGGCGGCGAGAGGAAGAAACAAGCTTGTGAGGCGATTATTGAACCCCGTCGATGCAAACAAAAAGCCGCCACAGACCGTAAGACCTGCGACGGCTTCGCCTCAATTAATAGTTGAGTATAATACCTGAGCCTATCCCTCGATACGGCTCAAGAACTCACGGGTGCGCTGCTCACGCGGATGGTCGATGACCTGCTCGGCAGGACCCTCCTCGACAATGCGGCCGCCATCCATAAAGACCACGCGGTCGGCAACATCGCGCGCAAACCGCATTGCGTGGGTCACGATCACCATCGTCATATT
>CAJLLN010000023.1:0-17415 GCA_905207495.1 uncultured Collinsella sp.
AACAAATCCAAGTTAGACCATTTCAAATGGTTCGATGTCTGCCCGGATGCGACACATCCTGTGTGTCCATCCTCGCAGTATCCGGTTCTCAAGGTGCACGCTTTGCGGCTCATCCGGTTCCACCGGGCCGCGCGGCAAGGAGATATATTGCCAGACCGGAGGGGCCCCGGGGGCGGGAATCTGGGCGTACACATTTCCTACACATCTTGTGATCCAACTAACGTTTGCCAGCCGTTAACTACCGCTCGCCGAGCATCTCTTTATATAAGGCAGTCTCATGGTTAAAGCGGATACGTCCCCCTAGCTAAAGCACAGCCAGCATCGAGCAACTCATCACGTTCTTCCACCGAGAACCCCTCGGCGTAGACGCGCACCACTGGTTCGGTCCCGCTAGGACGGACCAGCAGCCACGTGTCATCCTCAAATGACAGACGCAAGCCGTCCATATGACTAACGTTTTGCGGCACCTTGCCACAAATCGACTTGGGGTTTACGCCCGGCAGCAGGGTTCGTAACGTTTCGGCATCTTCGGCCTCAAGGCGCAAATCGCGTCGACCGTAACTCGTCTTACCAAAACTGTCCTCGAGTTGGTCGACCAGAACGCCCAAAGGCGCGTCCGTCTTTGCCATAAGCTCACACAGAATCAGACAGGCGAGGATTCCATCGCGCTCGGGCATATGCGCGGCGATGCCGATACCACCGGCTTCTTCGCCGCCCATGAGGACGCCGCCCTTCTTCATCTCCGCCGCTATATATTTGAAACCGACTGGTTTGACGGTCACGCGGCAGCCAAGCGCCTCGGCAATGCGACGCACGAGCGTCGAGCATGAAAGATTGACGACGACGCGCCCCTCCAAATTTCGAAATTGAACCAAGTCGCCCAAAACGAGCGCCATGATCTGATGCGGATGTATATATCTGCCGCGCTCGTCAACCGCGCCGATACGGTCGGCGTCGCCGTCGGTCACCAGGCCAGCGCAAGCTCCGTCCTCGATAACCGTGCGCTCGCAAGTGTCCACCCAAGGCTCAACGGGGTCGGGGCAGATATCTTCTTGATCAGACGCCTGCCCGGCGTGAATCTCGTGCACCTCAACGCCAAGCTCGCGCAGCAAGTCGGCTAGATAGCCCTGGGCTGCGCCGCCCATGGGATCGACAACCACGCGCAAGTGCGCGGCGCGGATGGCTTCGGCATCGACAAACGATGCCACCGCCTGCATATAGTCAGGAATGATATCCGCGGTGCGATATTGCCCCTCGATCCCCATTGGCTCGGGAGCCATGGTCTCTTCGAGCTCTTCGATGACATCCTGGTTGGCGGTCGAGCCGTCACCCATGCGAATCGTGAGGCACAGATAGCCCTGCGGATGATGGGACCCCGTCACCATGAGCGCGCCGCATGCCTCACCGTCATAAGCCGCCGCCCACGTAAGGGCAGGGGTCGGGACAGGTCGCGAAGCGAGCACGGCGTCTAGCCCGTGCGCTGCTAGCACGCCCGCCGCAAGCTCAGCGAACTCGCGCGCCAGGGGCCGGGTGTCGAACCCTATATATACCGTTTTGCCCGGATTGGTCTTTTGCCACAACTCGCCGACGGCATCGGCGATACGGGCAACGTTATCGGCAGTGAAGTCCTCATCGACGCGAGCGCGCCAACCGTCAGTTCCAAAATGAATTATCGCGCACACGCGCAGACACCTCGCAGTGTTTGGATCATGGTACGCATGGGGTATACCCGCAACATGCACTCGGCAACCTGCCGGCACCAGCATTCACCATTTGGGCAAATGCTGCCGAGGACATGCAGGCAATAAAAAAACCGCCCCGTATGGAGCGGTTTTGCCCTTTATATATCGAGCGCCTCGGCCATCGCTGCCGTAGTGATTGCCGTGGTTCCACAGCAACTGCCCACCATTGCGGCACCGGCATGCCTCCATTCGATGCATGCGCGCGCGAAAGCTTCGGGGTTCTCGTGCCATACGGGGCCATCCTGAGTCTGGACCGGATCGCCCACGTTGGGACGCACCGTGACGGGAGTAGTCGCCGATGCAACCATCCTGGGCACCGCCGCGTTCGCGGCCGCAAGCGAACAGCAATTAACACCAACCGAGTTTGCGCCGTGTTTTTCGGCGTACAAAACGGCTGCCTCGATGTTGAGGCCATCGCCCAACAGGTCGCCTTTATCGTCAACGACAAAACTCACCAGAACAGGCATGCCGTCGGCGGCGTCTCGGGCGCCGGCAAGCATGGGCTGCAAATTACGGATAGACGTCACCGTCTCGATCAGCAGACCGTCAACACCAGCATTGAGCAAGGCGTGCGCCTGTTCGCGCGCAATGCCTCGGATTTCACGATACTCGGCAGAGTCCTCGGCAAACCACTCAATACCGATCGGGCCCATCGAGCCCAGCAGCAGCTGAGGGTGCGCCTGGCGGGCATCGTCGACAGCCCCGCGATTGACCTCCGCCACGGACGGCGCAATCTGGTCGTGCTTGAGGGCATAGCTCGATGCCTGAAAGGTGTTGGTAATGAGCACCTGCGCGCCGGCGGCGACATACAAGCGATGGATACGAGAAACGGTCTGCGGCTCTGCCAGATTCCAAAACGCCGGTGGAATGTCGGCGGCATCGTACTCACTCAACAGAACACTGCCCATGGGACCCTGCGCCAACAAGGTCTCGCTCGACAAGCGGCGCGTAAGTTCCTCGGCACCAAAGCGGTTGTAATAACTCGTATCCATATATATCCCGCTATTCCTCGACGCTGATTCCCTGCTTTTCGAAATAGGCGAGCCAGCGGTTCATCGTGTCCTCGGAAAGCGCATGCTCCATCATGCAGGCCTCGGAATCGGCTCGCTCAAATTCGACACCGAGCTCCTGAACCAAAAACGTGCGGATGAGGCGATGACGGTACCAGATAGCCGTACCAACCTCGCGGCCGCGATCGGTCAGGACTACCTTGCCGTAGTGCGATTGCTCGACAAGTTCGGATGCCTTGAGCGCCGAAACCGCTTTATTGACCGATGCCTTGGAGACGCCAAGGCGCTGCGCGATGTCGACCGATCGCACGCCGTTGGTTTCCCCCTCTTCGCTTTCAATGCGAACCATGCACTCCAAGTAGTCTTCGTTCGCCACCGTCAGATGTAGTTCGCGCGAGCTATTTGTCGTATCCATGATCTTCCGTCCCTTCTGCATTCAATGGCTGATTCTACCCCATCCAAGCGTCGTGGTATGCCGTGGCATACCGTGCTAGAGTTCTTGTTGCACACGACGACCAAGATTGGAGCGGTCTTTATGGAAAACACCACCACGAGCCCCGATGTCCTCGAACGCTTTTTGCGCTACGTCCAGATCAACACGCAGTCCGAGGATGCAAACTGCGACCAGGTACCCTCGAGCGCCGTTCAGTTTGACCTTGCCAACGTGCTGGCTGAAGAGCTGCGCGAGCTTGGTGCGGAAGATGCCCACGTGACCGAGCACGCCTATGTCTGCGCGCATATCCCCGCAAGTGCGGGCGCTGAGGACAAGCCCGCCCTGGGCCTGATCGCCCATCTCGACACCACCGAAGTTGCACCGGGCGCCGGCGTGAAGCCGCACATCGTGCACTACGAAGGCGGCGACCTGGTCTGCGGCACGGTTGACGGTAAACCCGTTGCCATGAGTACCGCCAAGCTTCCCGCCCTGAATGACCTCGCGGGTGAGGACCTGGTCTGCAGCGACGGCACCACGCTGCTGGGCGCAGACGACAAGGCAGGCGTCGCCGAGATCATGTCGCTTGTCGCGCGTATCGCTCAGGACCCTTCTCTGCCCCATCCCGCACTCGGCATTTGCTTCTGCCCTGACGAGGAGATCGGCCACGGAGCCGAGCTGTTGGATATCGATACCTTTGGCTGCAAGTACGCCTACACGGTCGACGGCGGCCCCATCGGCGAGCTGGAGTGGGAGTGCTTTAACGCCGCCGAGGCGACCGTCCGCTTTGAGGGCCAGTCCATCCACCCGGGCGACGCTAAGGGTCGTATGGTCAACGCAGGCAATCTGTTCTGCGACTTCAACGCGTTGCTCCCCTACGTGCAGCGCCCGGAGTATACGGAAGGCTACGAGGGCTTTTATCACCTTGAGGGTGTATCTGCGACCGTCGATCACGCCACAGCGCGCTATATCGTCCGCGACCATGACGCCGCCAAGTTCCAGCAGAAACTCGACCTTATTGATGCCGCCGCCTCGATGCTCAACCAGCGTCTGGGTGAGGAGCGTGTGACGGTCGAGATTAAGCAGCAGTATCGAAATATGGCCGAGATCGTTCGTGACTATCCCGAGCTTATTGATGTTGCCAAGGAAGCCTACCTTGCCTGCGGCGTTGAGCCCCAAGTGCTGCCGATTCGCGGCGGCACCGACGGCGCCCAGCTGTCGTTCCGCGGTCTGCCCTGCCCCAACCTTTCCACCGGCGGCTATTGCTACCACGGCGTCAACGAGTTCGTCCCGGTCAGTTCGCTCGTCAAGATGACCGACGTCCTGCAGGAGCTCGTCGCCCGCTTTGCATAAGGAACTCGAACAATCTAGGTAAGCAAAACCGCCCCGTCCTCAAAAACCGAGAACGGGGCGGTTTTTGGTGCAAGGGGAGTAGTCAGCACCGCAGGTTGAGCCAATGTCAGCGAGCGACGTCCAAGGCGAACAAGTTGGCATGAAAAAGGCAGGGCATTGACCTTCTGGTCATGCCCTGCCTTTTGAATGACAAATTGCCGCCTTGGGCGGCGCGCAGCGTCGAGCCGTTACGGCGTTTGGTAAAACGCCGTAACTTTTTTGATCATGCCGCCGAAGTTGAAAGGCAGATTGCCGCTCTGGCGGGTTTGCAGCGTCAACTGGTTACGCGGTTTGGTAAAACCGCGTAACTCTAGTAGTTGGCTTCGTAGCCGTTGCCGTCACCGGTGGGCTCTTCGTAGTAGTCCGAATCGCTTGAATCGCTTGAATCGCTTGAATCGCTTGAGTCATCGGAATCGTCAGAGCTGACCGATGAGGTTGCGGTACCGTTTGCGTAGTCGTCAGACGTGTTGTTGTTCAGGTCGCCGATCGTAGAGCTGGAACCGTCGGAAAGACCCATGGTGTTGGGACCCTTGGGGTCCTTGCCGGCATCGACGCGCTCCATCATTTCCTTGAGCTCGTCCTCGTAGACAAAGACGTAGCTCACACCGTCGATCATGGTGCTGTCGTCGGCGTACGAGGGCAGGTTGGCCGAGTAGATACCGTCGACATCCATACCGCGCATGGCGTTGACCGTAGCCACGATATCCTGAACGCTCATATCGGTTACGAGCATATCGGACAGCGAATTAACCAGGCCAAAGATCTTCGTGGCATCGAAGTTATTGAGAATCTGGTTGGCAAGGGCGCCAAGCACCTGACGCTGGTGGCGCATGCGCGTGTAATCGCCGTCGGCATAGGTGTAGCGGCAGCGGGCATAGGTAAGGGCGGTGGCACCGTCCATATGCTGCTGGCCAGCGGTAATCTTAATATCCAGGTGCTCGGGGTCGTCAACATCATCGGTTGCGTTAATGTCGATACCGCCAACCGAATCAATCAGCGCCTGCATACCGTCGAAGCTGACCTCGGCATAGTGGGAAATCTGAACACCGCACAGCTCGTTGACCGCCTCGACCATGGCCTCGGCGCCGCCAACGGTATGGCAGGCGTTGATCTTCATGGTCTCGCCCTTGTACTCGACCTTGGTGTCGCGCGGAACGGAAATGAGCGTCGCCTGCTTTTGCGTGGGGTCGATGCGTGCCAGGATAATCGAGTCGGCACGATACGTATCCTCGCCCGGACGGCCGTCGGTGCCAAGAAGCAGCACGTAGAACGGATCCTTTGCCTCATCGGTGTCAACCAGAACCCGACGCAGATTGTCGGTAATGACATTGGAATCGCCGAGCTTGCCCATAATGGTGGCAAACCACAGGCCGGCAGCGGTAGTGGCACTCAGCAGCACGCCAAGCACGACAATGAGCGCGACGTGACGAATCGTGTGGCTACGAAGACGTTGACGAGCGCGCTCGGAATAGCGAGCCACGTTATCGCGACTGTAGATCTTGGCCTGCGCACCAGTTGAGGGTCTTCGGGCGGTGGTATCCGCGAGGGGCTTTTTATTAAACATAGGCAACCTGTATTAGTAGATGACGGGATCGGGGACGGTAGCATGCTCGACATGCGCGCCGAGCGCCTGCAGCTTTTCGACAAACTGCTCGTAGCCGCGCTTGATGTGATGGATGGCCGAAACCTCGGTCGTCCCGTCGGCGATCAAGCCCGCTACGACGAGGGCCGCTCCGCCACGCAGATCGGGCGAGGTAACCTGTGCACCCGAGAAGCCCTTGACGCCATGAATCATGGCATGATGGCTCTCGATACGAATGTCGGCACCCATGCGCACCAGCTCAGAGGCAAACATAAAGCGATTCTCGAAGATATTTTCGGTAATAACGGAACTGCCGTCGGCAAGGGCGGAGAGCACCATAATCTGCGCCTGCATGTCGGTCGGGAAACCGGGGAACGGAAGCGTCTGGATGTCGACCGGCTTGATACGCTCGGCACGGTTCACATGGACGCCATCTTCGACGCGCTCGCAGTCGATACCCATGAGCTCCATCTTCTTGAGCACCATGCCCAAGTGAATGGGGCAAAAACCCGTGACGTCGACACCGCGATCGTCGGCCATCAACGCACCGGCAACGATAAAGGTACCGGCCTCGATGCGGTCGCCCACCACGCGATGGGTAACGGGATGGAGCTCTTCCACGCCTTCGATAGTCACGACGGGCGTACCGGCGCCAACAATCTTGGCGCCCATCTCGTTGAGCATGTTAGCGAGATCGACGATCTCGGGCTCGCGGGCGGCATTATCGATAACCGTGGTGCCCTGTGCACGCACAGAGGCCATGATGAGGTTCTCGGTCGCACCGACGCTGGCGAACTCGAGCGTGACGGTGGTACCGCGCAGACCTTGGGGCGCATTAGCGTTGATGTAACCGTGGGCGGTATCGAACTCAACGCCCAGGGCCTCAAGACCAAGAATGTGCATATCGATCTTGCGAGCACCCAGGTTGCAGCCGCCCGGCATGGCAATTTTGGCGCGATGGAAGCGGCCCAGCAGGGGTCCCATGACGGCGGTGGAAGCGCGCATCTTGGCAACGAGCTCGTAGGGGGCCTCCCATGAATCGACCTGAGAGGTATCAATCTCGAGCGTGTGTTCGTCGAGAACATCGATCGTAGCGCCCATGCCTTTGAGCACCTTGCCCATCACGTGGACATCGGAAATATCGGGCACGTTCTGCAGCGTCGTCTTGCCCGGCGCCAGAAGCGTTGCCGCCATGAGTTTGAGCGCGGAGTTCTTGGCGCCCGAAACGGGCACGGAGCCTCCGATGGCGTGGCCACCCTCAACGCGGATAATATCCAAGGTCTACCCTTTCAAAAAGCATGCCCGGGGTGGCTGGGCCATCCCGGGCATGATGTGTTCGCAAATGGTCGAACGCTAAATCGTTTGACTATTGGGCAAGCTTGAGCTTACACCATGCGATTTCATTATAGAGGTAGGCGCGGCGTGCATCATCCTCCGACAAATTACCCAGCTTCTCTTCAAAACCTTGAATATCAGCTTTAAGCTTGTCGGCATCGACGGTCGCCAAATCGCAAGCGCGCTCGGCGAGAACGGTCACGACATCGTCCGCAACCTGGGCATAGCCGCCGGCCACGGCAAACGTGTGGTCGACAGTGCCCATGGCCTTATCGGAAACGCGAACGTAACCGCGGTCGATCGTGCAGATCTCGCTGGAGTGAGCAGGCAGAACGCCAAACTCGCCATCCGTGGACGGAATCGACACAAACGCAGCGTCGCCCTCATAGGCGCAGCTCACGGGGCACACGATGCGGATACGCATAACCTACTTCTCCCCCATCTTGCGGGCGCGCTCGCGCACGTCCTCAATCGTGGAAGCATAGCGGAAAGCCTGCTCGGGCAGGTCATCGGCCTTGCCGTCGACAATCTCGGCGAAAGAGCGGACGGTATCCTCGACGCGGACGTAGACACCGGGGTTGCCGGTGAACTTCTCGGCGACGTGGAAGGACTGCGAGAGGAACTGCTGAATCTTACGGGCACGGTTGACCGTAAGGCGCTGCTCCTCGGACAGCTCGTCCATACCCAGAATGGCGATGATGTCCTGAAGGTCGGAGTACTCCTGCAGGAGCTCCTGGACCTTGACGGCGACACGGTAGTGCTCCTCGCCGACAATCGAGGGATCGAGAGCGTCGGAGGAAGATGCGAGCGGGTCGATAGCCGGGAACAGGCCGAGCGACGAAATGCTACGCGAAAGAACCGTGGTGGCGTCGAGGTGCGTAAACGTCGTGGCAGGCGCCGGGTCGGTCAGGTCGTCTGCGGGGACGTAGACAGCCTGGACGGAGGTAATGGAGCCCGTCTTGGTCGAGGTAATGCGCTCCTGGAGGTCGCCCATCTCGGTTGCCAGCGTGGGCTGGTAACCAACGGCGGACGGCATACGGCCCAGCAGTGCGGAAACCTCGGAACCTGCCTGGGAGAAGCGGAAGATGTTGTCGATGAACAGCAGAACGTCCTGGCCGCGATCGCGGAAGTACTCAGCGGTGGTAAGGCCGGCCAGACCGATGCGCAGACGCGCTCCGGGCGGCTCGTTCATCTGACCATAGACCAAGCAGGTCTTGTCGATAACGCCAGACTCGCTCATCTCAAGGAACAGGTCGGTGCCCTCGCGGGTACGCTCGCCGACGCCGGTGAACACCGAGGTGCCGCCGTGCTCCTGGGCGAGGTTGTTGATGAGCTCCTGAATCAGAACGGTCTTGCCGACGCCGGCGCCGCCGAACAGGCCCGTCTTGCCACCACGGATGTAGGGCTCGAGCAGGTCGACGGCTTTGATGCCGGTCTCGAAGATCTCGGTCTTGGTGGTGAGCTCGTCGAAACGGGGCGCTGCATGGTGGATGGGGTAGAACTCCTCCACCTCGGGCATGGGCTTGCCGTCGACGGGCTTGCCCATGACGTTCCAAATGCGGCCGAGCGTCTTGGGACCAACGGGCATCTTCATGGGCTCACCGGTATCGGTGGCGATGAGGCCGCGCTGCAGGCCGTCGGTCGAGGACATGGCGACCGTGCGGACGACGCCGCCCGGAAGCTGGCTCTCGACCTCGAGGATCGTGCTCAGATGACCGATCGGGGTCTCGGCCTCGACCGTGAGCGCGTTGTAGATCGGGGGCACCGCGCCGTCAAACTTGACGTCGACGACAGGGCCGATGATTCGCACGATGCGACCATCACCGGCAGTCGTCTTCTTGGTGGCTTCCTCGACCGCAAGCTTTACGGTGTTATTAGCCATTACTGTTCCTCCAATGCTGAGGCTCCGCCGACGATCTCGTTAATCTCGGTCGTGATCGAAGCCTGGCGCACGCGACTATACGTGCGGGTAAGGGTCGAGATGATCGCGGTGGCGTTTTCCGTCGCGGAGTGCATGGCCTTGCGGCGTGCACCCTGCTCGGCAGCCGCCGAATCGATCAGGGCCTGGTAGATGACCGTCAGGATATAAGACGGCACAAGCTTGCCGAGAACATGCTCGGGAGAGGGCACGAACTCGAACGTGGACGAGATGCGCTTAGGGGCGTCGGTCTCGTTCTTACGCGGACCGTGGGCCATAGCGATCATCTCGGGGTCGAGCGGCAACAGATGCTCGACGCGAAGCTCCTGATCCACGCGGTTCTTGGCGTGGTGGTAGACAAGCTCGACACGGTCAAGCTCACCGGCACGATACGCATCGCAGATATGAGAGGAGATCATGCGGGCCTGATTGAAATCTGGCTCAGAGGAGTTGCCCTCAAAGTGCATGACAACGTTTGCGCGGTCACGGAAATACGTGGCCGGCTTACGCCCGCACGCGATGATCTCGCATTCGATGCCGTCGTTCGCCCAAGAAGCGGCGAGCTTTTCGGCCGTGCGCTCCACCGTCGTATTGAAACCGCCGGCAAGGCCGCGGTCCGAGGCAATAACGACAATCAGGCCATGCTTGACGCTCTCATGCTTCTGCAGCATGGGATCGGTGCCCGAACAGGAGGCGTCGCCGGCGACCGTCAACATGACGTCGGTCAGCGCCTCCTTATAGGGCTCGGCCTGCTTGGAGCGATCGAGGGCACGACGAATCTTGGCCGTAGAGACCATCTCCATCGTGCGCGTGATCTGCTTGGTCGTGGTAACCGAGGAGATTCGCTTCTTAATGTCGCGAAGGTTGGCCATGGGGCTTAGTTCTCCTCTGATCCAGAAACATCCGAATGGTGCTTGGCCATGAACTGCTGCTTGAAGTCGCCGATGACGCGCAAGAGCTCAGCCTTGGTGTCATCATCGATCTTCTTGGCGCGAACCTTGTCGAGCAGCGAACCAAAGCCATTGTCCATGTACTCGATGAGCTCGGCACGGAAAGGCAGCACGTCGGCGATCTCCAGGTCATCCAGGAAGCCCTCGTTGCCAGCGAACAGCGTAACGATCTGCTCGCCAACCTCAAACGGCTTGTAACGCGGCTGCTTCAGGAGCTCGGTCATGCGAGCACCGTGGGTCAGCTGCTTCTGAGTAGCCTCGTCGAGGTCGGAGCCGAACTGCGTAAAGCCAGCGAGCTCCTGATAGGAAGCGAGGTCCAGACGGAGGTTGCCGGCGACCTGCTTCATGGCCTTGGTCTGCGCATCGCCACCGACGCGGGACACGGAGATACCCACGTCGACTGCCGGGCGCTGACCCTGGAAGAAGAGCTCGGACTGCAGGTAGATCTGACCATCGGTAATGGAAATGACGTTGGTCGGAATGTAGGCCGAGACGTCGCCGTCCTGGGTCTCGATGATCGGCAGTGCCGTCATGGAGCCGTAACCGTTCTTCTTGGACATCTTGACGGCACGCTCGAGCAGACGAGAGTGCAGGTAGAAGATGTCGCCAGGATAGGCCTCGCGTCCGGGCGGACGATGCAGCGTCAGCGACATCTGACGGTAGGCCACAGCCTGCTTGGACAGGTCATCGTAGATGACGAGCACGTGGCCGCCGGGGTTGGTCTCGCTGGCGGGCTTGCCGTCCTCGCCGTTGTACATAAAGAACTCGCCAATAGCGGCACCGGCCATAGGCGCGATGTACTGCATAGGGGCGGAATCGGCAGCGGTGGCCGAAACGATGATGGTGTAGTCGAGCGCACCGTGCTGAGCGAGGGTCTCGCGGATGTTGGCAACCGTGGAGGCCTTCTGGCCGATGGCGACATAGATGCAGACCATGCCCTTGCCGCGCTGGTTGAGGATAGCGTCGATGGCGATGGCGGTCTTACCGGTCTTACGGTCACCGATGATGAGCTCACGCTGACCGCGGCCAATAGGCACCATGGAGTCGATAGCGAGCAGACCGGTCTGAACCGGCTCGCACACCGGGGTACGATCGATGACGCCGGGAGCCTTGAACTCGATGGGGCGACGGTGCGTGGCGACGATGTCGCCCAGGCCGTCGATGGGCTGGCCGAGCGGATTGACGACGCGGCCGAGCATGGCACGGCTCACGGGGATATCCATAACGCGGCCAGTGGTGCGGCACTCGTCGCCTTCCTTGATGGAGTCGACGGCACCGAACAGAACGGCGCCGACCTCGTCACGGTCAAGGTTCTGGGCAAGGCCGAAGACGGTCTCACCGGTATCGGAGCTCTTGAACTCCAGAAGCTCGCCTGCCATGGCGCTCTTGAGGCCGGAGACGCGCGCGATGCCGTCGCCTACCTCGTCGACCGTTGAAACCTCATGCGTATCGACCGTCGCGGAGAGGCTCGTGAGCTGCTCCTGCAGTTTCTTGGCGATATCCTGGGCATTGAGGGTTTCGGACATTAGGCTTCACCTCCGTACGAATTAGCAGAGTTTGCGAGGGTCTCCTGCGCGATGCGCAGCTGCGTCTTGACGGAAATGTCACGACGCTCGCCGCGGGCCTCGAGCACCAGGCCGCCCACGATAGACGGGTCGACCTGCTCGATAAGGAATACCTTGCGGCCGAAGTCCTGCTCGCATTTCTTAGTGATGGTTTGACGCAGCTCGTCGTCGAGCGGGATCGCCGTGGTGACGGTCACGCCCACTACATCCTCGTCTTCCTCGGCAACATACTTAAAGGCAGCTGCCACCTTGGGAAGAAGGTCGAGCTGGTCGCGCTTGGACATGGTGTCGAGCACGGCGATGATCTCGGGGCTGGCAGAAGCCAAGCGCTCGATCATCTCGAGGTCCTCGAACACATGGTTCTCGGCCTTGGCGGCTTCCAAAAGGGAACGCGCGTAGGTCTCGAGCACCTTGTCCTGATAGCGGCTAGTCGGCATTCAGGCTACCTGCTTCCTGGATGTAGCGCTCGATGAGCTTCTTCTGCTCGGCATCGTCCTCGAGTGCCTCGCCCACGATCTTGGTGGCGACGGCAACGGACAGGTCGGCGATGGAGCTCGCGGCACCGGCGTAGATGGACTTGCGCTCGTCCTCGACGGTCGTATGGGCCTTGGCGATGATCTCCTCGGCCTCCTTGTGAGCAGCCTCGATGATACGGGCACGCTCGGACTCGGCGTCCTTACGGGCCTCGAGAACGATGTCGGCAGCCTGACGACGGGCGTCGGTGACGATCGAGTCGGACTCAGCGCGCTTGGCGATAGCCTCCTGCTTGGTCTTCTCGGCCTCGTCGAGGCTCTCCTCGATCTTCTTGCCGCGCTCCTCCATGGTTTTCATGATGCCCGGCAGGGCGACCTTGGCCAGCACGATCCAGATAATCAGGAAGGCGATAAGCGCCGGGATGAACTCCGCCATCTTAGGGATGAGGATGTCCGCACCGGCGGCGCCGTCCTCGGCGAACGCGGAAACCGGCATGAGCAGCGCGGCCGCGGACGCGGAGAGTGCGATCGCGCTCTTCTGGGATGAAAGATTCATACTTGACGCTCCGTGCTATTTAACGATCAGCGCGACAACGAAGCCGATCAGAGCCAGAGCCTCGCCGAAAGCGGAGCCCATGATGAAGACGGTGAACACGCGGCCCTGGACCTCAGGCTGACGGGCCATAGCACCCGTAGCACCCAGAGCAGACAGGCCGATAGCAAGACCAGCGCCGATAACACCGAGACCGTAACCGATAACTCCCACGATTCCTCCTTTGTCGTGCGTGTCTTATTTCACGCAGGATAACCTTTTTATAACTGCCGGGCTCCATGGGTACGGGCACCGGCGGTTTAACGAATTGCCTTACCTTTAAGGCGCGAACGGAAGACTACTCCTCCTCCGCGACCTCCTCTGCCTCGGAGACATACACGGCGGTAAGGACCGTGAAGACGTAAGCCTGGATGGCGCCGACCACAAGCTCGATCGCATAGATCAGGATGAGGATGGCAAGCCAGGCCAGCGAAGGCAGGGCGCCGACGGCGTGGGCCGCGGAAACCTGCTGAAGCAGCGGCTGCATGAACATGCTCGCCATGATGGCGAACGAGCCCATGACCACGTGTCCTGCGAACATGTTGCAGAACAGACGGACGGCAAGCGTGATGAGGCGCAGGAAGGTCGAGAAAAGCTCGACGACCCACACGAGCACGTTCATCGGGAAGCTCACGCCCTGCGGGGCGAGGCTCTTGATGTAGCCGATCACGCCGTGAGCCTTGCATCCGTAGTAGATGAAGTACACGAAGGCGAAGATGGCGAGCGCGGCGGTGGAGCCGATTGCACCGGTGCCGGGCTTCATTCCCGGGATCAGGCCGATCATGTTATTGATCAGGATGAACAGGAAAAGCGAGCACAGGAACGGGAAGTGCTTCTTCCAGTTCTCACCCACGACGCCCTTGCCGATATCGTTCTCGACGTACTCGATGATGTACTCGAAACCGTTGACGAAGAAGCCCTTGGGAACCAGGGTCTGCTTCTTCTTGAACACGGCCAGGACGATCAGGAGCACGATCGTGGAGACGATCAGCCAAAACGAGTACTGCGTGATGCCGCAGCTCAGATCGCCCACGACAGGGGTGGAGCTGAACTCGCTGACCAGATGATTAATCTCATCAGGCAGCTTTTCAAAAATTTCCACGACTTACCTTTCGACCTCATGAGGATCTCGCAGCGCCTTGGCGACGCGAACCGTGCAGGCGGCCATAAAGGCCACGAAGCCGATCGCCTCGCCCAGGAGGAACATGCGAAATGCCTCTCCGAACAACACAAACACAACCAAGGTAAAGACGAGCAGGGCGATTGCCGAGACCGCCAGACTCACCATACCCTTGAGCATGTCCGCATTCTGTTTATCGTCAAGAACCGGCTTGAGCGTAAAGACAAAGGGAAGGAAGGCAATTGCGCCCGCGATGGCGCCTGCAACGATAGCGAGCAGATCGGCTATCTGAAACATTGGCGTCCTCACTTTCCTTTTTTAACGCCTCACAGAACAGTTCCCGCCAAACATTGGTGACTATTGTACGAGCCAATCGCCAAAGTACAACCGAAAAAGCATCGGTTAATACGCACCTGTTCGTTTTCTTAAGACCTTCTTTATGCCGCAGGTACGGTAATACGTTTTTCTCGAACCCTGCAGGGCAAAACGTCCGTTAACAGGAGTGCGCGCGGTCGCCTTTTGTTCGACCGCGCGCACCGTTTCTTCGTATTTGCAGCCGCGGCCGTCTTAGCCCAGCGACTAGAGCGTGCCGAAGATGCGGTCGCCGGCGTCGCCGAGGCCGGGAACGATGTAGGCAGCCTCGTTGAGATGGTCGTCGATAGCGCAGGTATAGATATGCACATCTGGGTCCTTCTCGGTCAGCGACTTGAGGCCCTCGGGGGCAGCGACGATGCACAGCATGCGGATGTCCTTGACACCGCGCTCGCGCAGGTAGCTGATGGCCATCTCGGCCGAACCGCCCGTGGCGAGCATGGGGTCGACGACCAGGCAGATGCGCTGGTCGATATCCTTGGGCATCTTGCAGTAATACTCATGCGGCTCATGGGTAACCTCGTCGCGTTCCATACCGATGTGGCCTACGCGAGCGGAGGGCACCAGGTCGAGAATGCCGTCGACCATGCCAAGGCCCGCACGCAGGATGGGCACGATGGCGAGTTTCTTGCCGGCGAGCTGTTTGAACGTGGCGGTAGTGATGGGGGTCTCGACCTCGACGTCTTCCATAGGCAGGTCGCGCATGGCCTCGTAGCCGTCAAAAAGCGCGAGTTCGCGCACGAGCTGGCGGAACTGGTTGGTGCCGGTGTTTTTGTCGCGCAGGATCGACAGCTTGTGCTGGACGAGCGGATGATCGACAAGCGTCACACGGGACGCATCGTAGGTGACGGTCATGGGTTGATTGCCCCTTTCGTTGCGGCCGGAAGATGGCCTTGCTGACAAGGCGCATGGCGATGTTGTTGCCGCGCGCCGTGCATAAGTTTAGCGGTTTGTTGTATCGAGCAGCCCATCGCAGCCCTACTGTGCGGTACTGAGCGAGCGCTTGACTGCATCACGCCAGCCCGCAAGGTTTTGCTCGCGACGCTCGGCGGACATATGGGGAAGGAAGGTCCTAACGATCTGGGCATTTTGCTCCAGCTCTTCAAGGTCTTCCCAATAGCCGACGGCAAGACCCGCCAAGTACGCGGCACCGATTGCCGTGGTCTCCACCGTCTCGCATTGCAGCACGGGGATATCCAGCAGGTCGGCCTGGAATTGCATGATGAACTCGTTGCGTGAGGCGCCGCCATCGACGGACAGGCGCTCAATCGAAAGTCCCACGTCCTGCTCCATGGCGCGCAGCACGTCATAACTCTGGTAGGCCATGGACTCGCAGGCCGCACGCACAATGGTCGCGCGACTCGAGGCACCGGTCAGGCCGCACACGATACCGCGGGCACGCGGGTCCCACCAGGGAGCGCCCAGGCCAGCGAAGGCGGGGACGAAGTAGCAGCCCTCGTTGTCGTTGATCGAAGCGGCGAGTTGCGCGGACTCGCTCACACTCGAGATGATGCCCATGTTGTTGCGCAGCCAGTTCATGGTTGAGCCGGCGGCAAAGATAGAACCCTCGAGCGCATAGCTGATCTTGCCGTCCGCGGCGATACCGATCGTGGAGACCAGACCATTCTTGGATTCGACGACCTCGTCGCCGGTGTTCATGAGCATAAAGCAACCCGTGCCATAGGTGTTTTTGGTCTGGCCGGGATGGAAGCAGCAGTGGCCGAACAGCGACGCCTGCTGATCGCCCGCCACGCCCATGATGGGCGGCATGTTGGTCATGATGTCGCTCGCGACGCGGCCGTAGTCGCCCGAGCTCCAACGAACCTCGGGCATCATGGAACGTGGAACGTCAAAGAGCGCCAGCAGGTCGTCGTCCCAATCGAGCGTATGGATATTAAAGAGCGCCGTGCGGCTGGCATTGGTGTAGTCGGTGGCAAAGACCTGACTGCCGGTGAGGTTGTAGATGAGCCAGGTATCGATGGTGCCGAACATGAGGTCGCCCGCCGCCGCGCTCTCACGCGCACCGTCGACGTTGTCGAGGATCCACTGCACCTTGGAAGCCGAGAAATACGGATCGAGCGTGAGTCCCGTGCGGGAGCGCACCAGCTCTTCTGCGCCCCGCTCGACCAGCTCGTCGATCAGAGGTGCGGTGCGACGGCATTGCCACACGATGGCGTTATAGATGGGTTGGCCGCTTATGCGGTCCCACACCACCGTGGTCTCGCGCTGGTTGGAGATACCGATGGCGGCGATGCGGTCAGAATGGATGCCGCTCTTAAACTGGACCTCCATCATCACGCCGATCTGGCTGGCAAGCACCTCCATGGGGTCTTGCTCTATCCAACCGGGACGCGGGAAGCTGGTTTTGACGCTACGACGTGCCTGCGCGACGATGCAGCCGTACTCGTCGACGATGGTCGCAAGTACCGAGGTGGTGCCGCAGTCGAGCGCCATGATGTAGGAACCGCCAAAGTTAAACGAGGCATCTTCCATGCCCAGGCTGCCCAGATTCAACGACATCGCTTACACCTTTCTATTGCATCGGGTCGGACAGGACCCGTTCGATCTCTGATGCGGGAAGTGCGCCTTGGCGCAGGATCTGGAGCCCGCCGTGCTGGAACGACACGATGGTCGAGGCGTCGCGACACGGGGTCTCGCCGGCGTCGACGGCAACATCGACCCCCTCCAGGATGCGCTCCTCCACCGTGACAAAACTTGCCGGCGCGGGCGCGCCATGCGTGTTGGCGCTGGTGCAGGCAAGAGGGCTGCCACAGGCGCGGATGAGCGCTTGCACCACGGGCGAGGCCGAAGCGCGAAGTGCCACCGTGTCGTCGGCGGCGCGCATAAAGGTCGGCACGCAGGGGGCCGCCTTGACCACGATAGTCAGGGCTCCCGGCCAGCATCGTCGCGCGAGTACGCGAGCCTCTTCGGGGA
>CAJLLN010000024.1:0-17381 GCA_905207495.1 uncultured Collinsella sp.
CAGCGCGTCGCCGCCGACGCTTTGCAGCAACTCGGCCACATTTGCATTGGGGTTCTGACACAGGATATCGAGCAGTTCGATAAAGTCACGAATGACCTCACGGGGCGTCAGGTGTGTATCGGCTCCCACGCGGCCGAACTCAATCTTGAGGAAGTCCACCAAGTCGTTCTCGGTAAGCGTGGGCGTCCAGCCAAAGTATCCGGCATGGATCTGCATGAGTTTTTCGATCAGCACCAGCAACTCCTCGTAGGTGAGTGGCTGCAGGCGGATGATGGGCGCGAGCATGTCCTTAAGGTCCTCGCGTGCAAAGCGGCCTTGAGCGAGTCGGCTGCGCAGGGCCTCGTAGGAGAACACGCCACGGCGGCGGTCTTCGATGGAGGTTGGCGTGCCGCCCATGATCATGCCCAGGTACTGCGCTTTGCCCTGGAGCGTGTCGTTGTACATGGTCAAGATCTTCTCGTAGTTGTATTGGCGCGTGATCGCGTTGGGAATCTTGTACAGATTCACGAGCTCGTCGATGAGCACCAGCATGCCCTTGTAGCCGCTGCAGACCAAAAAGCGCGCAATGAGCTTAACGTAGTCGTACCAGTCGTCATCGCTGATGATGGTCGAGGAGCCCAGCTCGGCGCGTGCCTCACTCTTGGTGCGGTACTCGCCGCGAATCCATTTGGTCACGCGGCTCATGGCTTCTTCGTCGCCCTCGGATACTGCCGCGCGGTAGCGGCGGAGCATGCGGGCGAAGTCGAAGCCGTGGACCATTTCCTCGAGCGGGGCCAGTTGGGCATTGACGGCAGACTCATCGGCATCGGCACACGAGGCGACCCAACGATCCAGGATAAGGTTGAGCGCACCGCCCTCGGGGCGCGTTTTAGTCGATATGTTGCGGATGAGCTCACGGTAGGTGGCAAGGCCCTGTCCCTGGCCGCCCTGCAGGCGGCGCTCAGGGGATAGGTCGGCATCGGCGACGACGAATCCCTCACCCATGGCGTGCGTGCGGATGGTCTGGAGCAAAAAGCTCTTGCCGGCTCCGTAGCGACCGACCAGAAAGCGGAAGCTCGCGCCGCCGTCGGCGATGAGACTCAGGTCGGTGAGCAGGGCGCGGATCTCTACCTCGCGCCCTACGGTGATGTAGGGAAGGCCGATGCGCGGGACCACGCCGCCCTTGAGCGAGTTGAGAATGACGGCGGCGACGCGCTTGGGCACACGGGGTGCTGCGGATGTGGTATCACTCATGGTCTAGGTATCCTCTCACGTCTGCTTCGTAGTCCTCGATAATGTGCGGTCCTGCCGCGCCAAATTCAATTACGGTGTCACCCACCAGGTCAAAGAGCGCCTCGTTGATGCTATCGACGAGCATGTCCTCGCTCTGTCCCGAGTGCGCCACTGCCGATGTCGCTTGCGCTGCGTTTTGCTCGAGCAGTGCGCGAAGGAAGGCATCTGCGGCGGGCGCGAGTTCGTTTGTGGCGTCAGCGGGCGCAGCAGCTGCGAACGCGGGCGTCGGCGCGAGAAGCGGTGCCACGACACCAAACTGTTCGGTGGATATGGTCGGCTCGTCGGTCAAGTCCTGCCGAATGGGTGCCACGACCGGTTCGACAATCGCGTCGGTTACGGGCTCGGCTTCCGGTTGCCCTGAGTCCGCTGCCTCGGCTTCTGCGGACGCGCCGTCCTCGCGTTCCTCGTCGATCAAAAGCGCTTCGCGCGTTTGCGCAGCGGCGCTCCGAATGTGCCCCAGCTGACTCAGATCGATATCGATCTTGACGGGCTGGTGTGCGGCGTCCCACGAAAGCCATGCCACAATCTCGTCATCGATAATCTTGGCCAGATATTTGGGGACCTTTTCTTCCTTAAGGGGATGGGCGGGGTCCAGCGCCAGGCGCAGGCGTTGGTCGCAGGCGCGCATCATTTCACCGAGCTTGCTGCTCTTTTGCCTGCTGCCATGGATACGCATGCATTCCCAAAAGCCGTTTTGGCAACGGTAGATATGGATAGGATCCAGGCGGTATTCGCAGTCCTCGTGGCGCTCGGGCGCAAAGAATACGGCCGAGGCAAACATGGTGTAGGGCATGGCCGTCTCCTCCCCAAATAAACTCGCCACGATGCCGGTCTTTCGGTGCGTGTCATAGTAGCGCGCCATGCGGACATACACGGCGCATGCCACGTGGCGCAGATCGCGGTGGTGGCTGCGGTCGAGCCGCGAGTTACTTAGGTTGTACGTGGAGAGGGCGTTGATGGCGGCCATGAGTCGCTCCTCGCGCACCTCATCGGGCGGAAGGGGGAGCGTGGGCTCGGAGGTTTTGCGACGCTTAGGGGTCTGGCCGGGCGGTGCCGGTGCTGGTATAAGGTCTCGTGCCGCGCGCCGCAGCTCGATAAGGGCGTTATCGAACATGACGGTTTTAGAGTCACGAAGCAGCTTGGGGTCGAGCCCGTGGAACACGGCGTAATCCTGCAGCCACACGCGCGCAAACCGGTCGATGCCGGGCTCAAAGGCGCGGTAGGCATCCCAAAAGGCCTTGATCTTGTTAAAACCATCGAGCGGATTATCTACGCCAATGCCGCAAATCAGCTCATAGAGATACAGAAAGGCAAAGGACGTAGACGTTTTCTCGACGGTTCCGCGGCGCACCTGAGCGCGCCAGGTAAAGTAGCCGCGCAGCTGCCGATCGCTCATGGCATTGTAGGTGGGAAAGTACGACTTAAAGGTGCCGTTGTAGGGACAGTCATCCTCAAAGTCGGCCATCAGCAGGCCCTGGCGGTAAAAAAGCTCGGCTTCCGAAAGCCAGCGGCCCGCACCGCCCTTGGGGTCTTCTTGCCAACGCGATATCTCACGCATCTTGCGGTACTGGTCGGGGAGGAAATTTTGCATCTGTCGGCCGGTTTTGAGAATCGGCTCGTCTGCGTAGATTTCGTTTGAGAAGCGGGCGGACTGATGGGTCCGGGCCTCGGCCATAATGCGCTCGATGAGCATCTTGATGTCCTGGTCGGCCACCGCTCCTCCTCTCGAACGCAGCTACGGTGACCTCATATCATAGCACAGCATCAAACAGATGTTCGAGATACTGCTGCGTTGATAGATTTAGAACAGGAGGGCGTAGATGACGGCGATGACGACGGAGGGAAGCATATTGGCCGTGCGGAAGGTCTGAGGACGGATGAGGTTGACGCCGACGCAGAAGATGAGCATGGAGCCTACGAGCGAAAGGCTGTTGAGGGCTGCTGTGGTCATGATGGGGGAGAGCGCGCCGGCAAACAGCGTAATCGTCCCCTGGAACACGGCGACGGGCAGGGCGGAGAAAATACAGCCGCGTCCAAGCGAGGCCGTCATGGTGCAGACGATGATGCAGTCCAGCGCTCCCTTGAGGGCGAGCGTGGACCAGTCGCCGAGCAGGCCGTCTTGGATTGATCCCACGATAGCCATGGCACCGATGCAGACGGTGAGTGAAGTCGAGACAAAAGCGTTGGTGAACTCGTTATCGCCCTCACTGCCAGTCTTGCGCTTGAGCCATTCGCCAAGGTTCTCGATGGCGGCTTCCAAGTTGACGGCCTCGCCGATGAGCGAGCCGAGGGCGAACGAGACGATGAGCATGGTGGTACCGGTGGTCGCTAGTGCCTTTCCATCGATGATGAGCATCTTTTGCATGGTGCCGCCCAGGCCGATAAACAGGACGCACAGCCCCGATGCTTTCATGAGCGTGTCTTGGATGCGCGGTGTAATGAAGCGACCGCCCGCTAATCCCAAAAGACCGCCCGCAATCAAAAGCACAACGTTGATGATTGTTCCCAAGCCCGGCATGAGCCCTCCCGTATTGATGCCAACGTGGCAATCGTAGCAGAGTGGAATGCGAGGTACATCGCGACTCATCTAATACGTTATATAAGTGGCATTAGCAACGACGCGCAGCATTTAAGCCTCAGGTGGTTGTCGGGACATAGGGATAGTATTCAAAGCGCAGTGTCATAAGCCGCTGTGGGGATTCAATAGCCGCGGCAATGATATTGGCATCGCGGGCACGATCAAACCCTTCGAGTTCGATCTGATACGAGACGTCTTGCATAATGTCCAGACGTCGCCAGGCTAGGAGTGTGTCACCATCGAATTCTAAGGTCTTGCCTCCGTCTGGAGCAACGGCGTATAAACGCAGCTTGGCGGTGGTTGCAGGGTCGACAACCGTGACCTTTTTAATTTCGTTTCGAGTATTCTTGGCGCCCAACAAGGTGAGCAGTGTTGGGGCCACGACCTCGCCCGATGGCAAAAAGACGACTTCGATGGATTCGGGAAATGCGATGATGGCTGACTTGCGGACGGGCTGATTGGCGGCGGCAACTTCGATGTTCGCAGCGTCGATGACCTCTGTGTGGTCGAGCGCGGCAAGCATGCAGCAGTTACCTTCATCGATCTCTTGAGGATCAGCAAGCCCCAGACTGTCCGCGAGCTCGGGATCGTTTGGATCGGCAGCGGGCTCATTCGGCGCTTCGAAAGAAGCTGGGACGCTGTTTGTCGGCGACGGCGTGTCGCCCGCACCTGCTTCTTTATCCGCGCTCTCTTCTTGTATGGTTACGTTGATGGGTTCGTCGTTTGGGGGGAGCGTCTTGGCGTCAAGCGCGGAGGGGAGAATTCCGATGGCTCCGGATCCGTTCCACTCCATTTCGAGAAGCGCCGGGTCGGCAAGAATGCGTTGCCTGCTTTGCGCGTGGGCATCGATTTCAATAGGGCCTGCCTCTATCCCTCGTGTAAGGCTGAGTGATCCGGCTGGCTTCTCGAAATGAGCGTCTGTGTCTTTGGTGCTGACGGCGTAGAACAGCAGGGACGCTTCTCCCGCCGCGATGGCATCGGTACCGGCTTTGGTCAGCCGCAACGATGCCGTGAATGAGAGGATGGGCTGCGCATCGTCTGCATTCGCGGCGGCGCAGCCCAGACATATACCGCCTCCTTTCTCGAAAAACGTACCGTCGAAGGCGACCTTCGCTCCGTTCGCCGAGTCATCGACCGAAGCGATGTCGATGCGCAGCTCTAAATTGCATGGATCGCCATCTGCATCGAGCACAACCGAGCGCCACGTGCAGACGGCGCACCCCGCCTGGGAGCCGTTTGCCTTGTTCGAACGCTTGATATCCACGACTATCGAGCCGTCCGTATTACGACGAAGGCATCCCGAGGTTGAGATCGCGGCCTGTGCGATCGAAAAACGCTTGCACGCAATGGCGCTCGACGGATTTGGTGCGGAACTTAGGGCTGCTGGTAAGGAGTCTGCCATGACGGGAGTCGCCCAAGCGGCGACAGGCGTTCCGGTTGCGAGCGCGCCGCAGAGTGCGACGACGGGCAAAAGGTTCTTCGATGCCATGGGGTCTCCTTAGCTAATTTAGTGCGGCCTGTCCGTGTTTTGTTTCTGGCTGCGTTTGATGTGCAGACCGAGGCCGGCGGTTCCCGCGCCTGCTGCTGTGGCGCCTGCTGCCAAGAGCCATCGTCTGTCGCCTGTCTGCGCCAACGGTTCCTCGCGGTCGCCGCGGTCGAGCTCCGAGAGGTCGACCGTCACTTGCGTGGCGGCCTGCGCCTGTTCTTGCTGAGCAAAGGCCATGGCTGGCCCAAACGCTAGGATGCTGACGGCGGCGGCCAGGGCGACGGCCTTATGCCGTGTGCGCACCGGGCTCGACCGTCCAGGTGATCGTTGCAACCTGATCGCCTTCGCCGGTTACGCGGAAGATGTCGCGCGTGACGCGGGCGACGTTTCCGCTTGTCTTGAGCTTAATTTTGTCCGTGCCACCGGCAATGCCCTGGTAGCCCATGTCGAAGGCTGCGTTCTTGGAAAGATCGAGGCCCGTCCCTTGCATTGCGGCGCTGGCGTTCTGGAGTGCGCCGTCGGGGCCGACCTTAAAGTCGATGGAGTTCTGCGCGGTTCCGGCCTTGGCGTCGGCGGCAATGGTCCAGGTGTTCATGGCGTCGATCTTCATGTTGGTGACATGGATGCCGTAGGCCGAATGATTGTCGATGGTGGTCGCGTCTTCTGAGGGGCCCTGAAGCGTGCCGTCGGCCTTGGCGACGAAGGGAATAACCGTCGGAACTTTGAACTCAACGTTGTCGATCTCGGTCCTGACCATTACTTTCGTGGTTCCAACGCGTCCGGCTGCCATAGCTGGCGTCGGGGCGGCGCCCATTGCGAGCGCGAGCGCGAGCCCTGCGCCCACGACGAGCGCTCTGGCTCCGTTCATGTTCCTGGTGATGTCCATGGTCGTTCCTTTCTATTCGCCGCGGGCCGTCCCCGCGATGATTGGACGAATGCTGGTGAATTGCGTGCGGTGCCGCGTCGGCCGGAAAGCTAGTTCTCGGCTTGCTCAACCCGTACCTTGACACGTGTCGGATTGCCGTGGCTGTCGAGGGTCTTTGCATCGAGTGCCTGGATCTCGATGTACGCCTCGCCTTCTTTGATGTCGCCGGCGGGGCACGTTTCGATTGTCTTGCCGGTCTCGACCACACCGGATTCGTACATGGTCTCGTCGTTTTGGATGACGCGGAATCGTTGGGGAAATTTATTGTCTTGGACGTTTTGCACGTTGACGCGCAGCTTGCCGTCCTCCTGCAGCTGAGCGACCGGTGCGACCGAAATCGTCATCATGTTGTCGCGGACGATGGCGTCGAGCTCATCTTGGATTTCCTGACGCGTTTTGCCCTCGGCCGTCGTAACCGAAGCGCCCGCCTCGGGTACGGGCTGCGACTGCCAAGCGTATAGTCCTACGGCGACAAGGGCACAGACGATGGCCAAGCAGGCAACGATGAGCTTCCTGCGATGCCCCAGACCTGCAAAGTGGGGCGGCTTCTTCGCGCTCATGCGGCATCCTTGGCGGTATAGATGCGTGCAAAGGTGGACGGGTCCGCTCCAAAGAGCATGTGAAGCATCAGACGGCGCGAGTAGACGAGTTCTTCGAAGTCGGGAGGGAGCTCGATGTCGTGGATATGCGCGATGTGGCGGGCGAGCGCCGAGAACGACTCGGGGTCGCAGATCACATCGGTGGTAACGTGGTAGACCGTCGTATCGGGGAATGCCTCTTCGTCAAAAGGCAGGAGATAGGGATCGTCGTCGACTTCGATGGCGATGCCGTACTGGGGCCAGTAATATGCCATGGGAACCTCCCTGCTTCTGGGCCAAAACTACTATCGGTTTGGCTGTCGACGCCGACCGTATCAGCCGCTACTTGACCAATTTCTGACCAAATGCTTGACGGATTGGCATCTCCGCAGGTAAAAGGCGGTAAAAAATACTCCAACTTTTTTCGAGCGGCAATCGCGCGGTCGGCGACGGCGGGGCCATATGTGTCAAAAGCATCGTCTGCCGAGGAAATCAAGCCGCTCGCCGAATTGCACGAACGTAAAAATCGCCAATTATGGAGACGGTCTCGAACACGTCGACGAAACGATGCGGTAACATCTCCCTGCAAACACTGTAGTTAGCTAAAGGGGGAGTTCGCGTGTCTGCAACCATCAAACCCTTCACCGACGAGTTCGAAGAGTATGGTCGCGATGAGTCTCGCGCATCGGGCGAGGCCTCGAGCATCTCGTTTCCGACAACGGAAGACGAGGTCCGCGCCATTTTGAAAAAGCTCCATGCCGAGTGTGTCCCGGTAACGGTTCAGGGCGCCCGAACCGGCCTTGCCGCCGGCGCCGTGCCCCACGGCGGGCATATCCTCAATACTTCCCGTATGAATCGTTACTTGGGCCTTCGCCGCGATGAACAAGGCCAATTTCTGCTGCGCGTGGAGCCGGGCGTTGTGCTCTCGGAGCTGCGCAAGCAGCTGAGCAAGAAGGTGCTGCCGACCGCTGGTTGGGACCAGGCATCGCTTAAGGCCTACGAGGAGTTTCAAGAGGCCCCCGAGCAGTTTTTTCCCACCGATCCCACCGAGGCGTCTGCCTGTCTGGGCGGCATGGCGGCATGTAACGCCTCCGGTGCCCGCAGCTACGCCTACGGCCCCATGCGCCCACATATCACGGGACTCCACGTCGCGCTGGCTGATGGCGATTTGCTTGAGCTTCAGCGCGGCGAGGCTTTTGCCCAGGGCCGCCACCTGTCGCTCGTGACGGCAGCGGGCCGTGCTCTCGAGCTCGACCTTCCCGACTACACCATGCCCAAGACCAAAAATGCTTCGGGCTATTTCGTTGCTGACGATATGGATGCCATCGATCTGTTTATCGGTGCGTGTGGCACAATCGGCGTCATCACCGAGCTCGAGATTGTCCTGCAGGCGGCGCCTGCGGTCGTTTGGGGCGTGAGCTGCTTCTTTGACAGCGAAGACAAGGCCGTGTCCTTCACCGATTCTGTGCGTCCCGTCCTGTCCCATGCGGCTGCCATCGAATATTTCGATGTGGGCGCCCTGGATATCCTGCGTCGTCAGCGTGAACAGTCGACCGCGTTCGCCTCGCTGCCTGCACTCGACGATGAAGCAAAGGTCTGTGTCTATGTGGAGCTCGAATGCGACGACGAGGCGCAGGCGACCGAGGAGTTGTACCACTTGGGATGGGTTTTGGAGCTTGCGGGCGGCCACGACGATGCGACATGGGTCGCGCGCACCGAGGTCGATCGCGAGTGTCAGCGATTCTTCCGCCATGCGGTCCCCGAGAGCGTCAACATGTTCATCGACGAGCGCCGCCGCACGGATCCCACCATCACCAAACTGGGCTCGGACATGTCGGTGCCCAACGCACGCTTGGGCGATGTCATCGCCCTTTATCGCCGCACGTTGGCCGAAAGTGGGCTTGAATCTGCCGCCTGGGGGCACATCGGTAACAACCATCTGCATGTGAACATTCTGCCGCGCGATGCGCAGGATTATCGCCGCGGCGGAGAACTCTTTGCCCAGTGGGCTTCCGAGGTAACTGCTATGGGCGGCGCCGTCTCCGCAGAACACGGCGTCGGCAAGATCAAGGCGGGCTTCTTAGAGACGATGTACGGTCACGAGGCCATGGTCGAGTCGGCGCGGCTTAAACTCCAGCTCGATCCCGACGGGCAGCTGGGTCGCGGCAACCTGTTTTCGGAGAAGCTCTTGGATGAGCTCGTCCAGAAAGGGGGCGCGTGAAGATGAGCGATTTCCATATGGTGGTGTGCGTCAAGGCGGTGCCGGGCAGCACCGAGGTCAAGATGGACCTCAAGACCAATACCATCGTGCGCGATGGCAAGCAGGCGGTCATTAATCCCTTTGACGCGAGTGCTTTGGAATGCGCGCTGGCGCTGAAAGACGACTTTATCGGCTTTGGCATGGACGTGCGCGTAACGGTGGTGTCGATGGGCATCCCCGCGACCGAGTTGCTGCTGCGCGACTGCATCGCTCGAGGTGCCGACGACGCGCTGCTGCTGACCGATCGCGCCTTTGCAGGTGCCGATACCCTGGCGACCACCTATGCTCTCAAATGCGGCATCGAGGCGCTCGACGAGGACTTCGATCTGCTCATCTGCGGCAAGATGGCGGTGGATGGCGATACGGCCCAGATTGGTCCCGAGCTTGCCGGTGCCTTTGAGATTCCCTGCGTGACCGACGTGAGCTGCGTGCAAAGCGCGGGCTTTACGACGTGTGGCTCGCTGGCGCTCGTTCACGGATGCGATGCCGGCGAGGAGACGGTGTGTCTTGAGATGCCGTGCGCGATGACGACTGCCAAGGAGATTGGCCAGTTGCGTATGCCGAGTATTGCCGGTATTCGCGCGGCGGAGGAGGCGGACGTGCGCGTGGTCAGTGCCGCCGACGTGAACGCCGACCCCGCGCGTTGCGGTCTTGCCGGGTCGCCGACACAGGTCGTGCGCTCGTTTGTGCCCGACCGTGATCAAACGTGCGAGACCGTTGAGGGCACGGCATCCGAGCAGGCGGAAAAGCTCGCCAAGATTATCGAGGGGATGGCATAGATGAGCGGATTGAATATCGATAGCGAAGCCTGCATCGGTTGCGGTCGCTGCGTCCGTGCCTGCGCCTCGGGCGGCATTGTGGTGGAGGGTGGGCGTCCCAACCGCTGTGCCCGCGTAACCGACGGCTGCATTCTGTGCGGCGGGTGCGTCGATGCCTGCCCTGTCAACGCTATCTCGATCGAGTGTGACGAGGCCGCTGGTGCGGTGGACCTTGATGCATATCGAGACATTTGGGTCTTCGTGCAGACCGACGAGCACGATACGGTGACTCCCGTTGCCTATGAGCTTATGGGCAAGGGGCGCGAGCTTGCCGATGCTCGCGGCTGCCGTTTGGTGGCATTGGTCGGCGTGAGCCCCGAGAGCTCGCTCGAGGAGCTGGAGCATCTGGTCTGTGCCGGTGCGGATGAAGTTGTGGTCTGTCGCGACGAGCGTCTGTGTCAAAACGACGCAGAGACCTATGCCCGTCTGATTTGCGATTTGGTGGCCGAGCGCAAGCCCGAGGCCATCCTCTACGGCGCGACCGCCTTTGGTCGCGAGCTGGCACCTGGTGTCGCCGTACGTTTGCAGACGGGCCTTACGGCCGATTGCACCGTGCTTTCGATGGATACGGAGACGGGTCTGCTGCAGCAGACGCGCCCGGCGTTTGGCGGCAACTTGATGGCCACCATCATCTGCCCCAATCACCGACCCCAGATGGCCACGGTGCGCCCCGGCATCTTTAAGGCGCCCGACTTTGACTACGACCGCTCTGGCACGATCACCCAGATATCGCTTGCGGATGATGCTAAGGCTCGTGTCGAGATTTCGATTCCCGCCGAGGAGTGGGGGCAGCAGGCTTCGATCGCCGATGCCGAGCGCCTGGTCGTGGTGGGTCGCGGCATTGGTTCCAAGAAAAACCTGCCGTTGATGCGAAGGCTCGCCGAGGCTCTGGGAGCCGAGCTTGGCTGCACGCGACCTGTCGTGGAGGCCGGCTGGTTAGAGTATCGCCATCAGATCGGCCAGACGGGCGTATCGGTTTCGCCCAAGCTTCTCGTGAGTATCGGTGTTTCGGGCGCCATCCAGCATCTTGCCGGCATCGGTGGGGCGGAGTGCATTATCGCCATCAACGAGGACCCAGATGCCCCCATTTTTGGTGCTGCCCAGTACAAGGTTGTCGGTGATGCCGTCGAGGTCGTCGAGGAGCTGCTGGCCCAGCTTGAGCGCTAGGCGCGCGCCAGCCAGTCGCGCATCTCGTCCTTTAGACGGCTCCAGGTTGCCTGCGTGGCGGGGTCGGTAAAGGGTCGCGTAATGCCAAAGGGCGCGTCGAGCAGGCGATAGATATCGCCCTGCACGCGCGCCAGCGCACGGCTTGCCGGATAGACGAGCTCAAACATAAAGCAGATGAGCCCCACCAAGAAGTCGGCGGGCTCATCGCGCTCATCGCGCGTGACGCAGCGGTGCTCGTCAAAGGCGGCCAGCGTCGGTGCCGAGAAGTGGCTGGCGAGAAATGCGTCCTCATCCACCTTAAGGATGGTCTCGACGGTGCTGTCGGCGATGGTGCGCATAATGTCGATCTTGTCACCATCGCGCACGATATCGCAGAAGCTTCGCGTGCGCACGTCGAGCTGCGCGGGTAGACGGAAATCGCTGTGATAGGCAATGCTCGCTCGGATGAGCTCATCTTCTGCCGGGTCATCGATAAAGTCGCGGATGCTCGTTACGGCGGGTGCATCGGCGGGATTCTCGCCAAAGAGGACCTCGATGCCCAGCGCCGCATGGCTCATGCTCTCGGCGTCCTTAAAGGTGTCCCAGCGTCGCAGCTGCTCAAAGCGGCCCATATCGTGTAGCAGGCCGCAAAGCCATGCCAGGTCAATATCTTCTGACGACCAGCCCTGCTCGCGCGCTACGGCATCGCATGCCTCGGCCACGTGGTACGTATGCTCGATTTTGAGCGCGATGCGTGGGTTGGTGGCGTCGTAGGCATCGGTGTAGCTTTTGAAGGCCGCGCGCGCCCGGTCTCGATCGATAGCTGTCATAATGACTTCCTAAAAAGTTGTGTCTTTCGATCCGGTGGCAATTGTAGGTGAACTCGGTTGCTGTCGGATGATGATTCTGCCGTGTCGCTACATGCGGCTCGGAGACCTTGTCAGGATGAGAAGCGTATGGTGCTCAAAATCGTTAGAACCGTCTGGCCAGTGATGCTTACCTATGTTGCAATAGGCGCGCCGTGCGGAATGATCATGGGACAGACGGGAATGGAGCCCTGGATGGTCTTTGCCCTGAGCAGCACGTTTGTGACGGGCAGCGGTCAGTTTATGATCTGCAATCTTTGGCTGGCGGGCGTACCGGCACCTTCGATTATCGCGAGCGTTGCCGCCATCTCCTCGCGTTTTGCGCTTTACTCGGCATCGATCGCGCCGCATCTGAGGGGTGCCTCGAAGCGTCAGACGCTGGCTGTTGCCGCGACACTTACCGAGGAGGCATATGGCATCTCGCTTGCCAAGTTGGTTGAAGGGGAGGATTGGGGCCCGCGCGAGTCCTTTGTGCTCAACGCGATCCTTATCGCAACATGGGGCGTTTCGTGTACGATGGGCGCTATCGTCGGCGCCGTTGTCGATGTTCCCACCGCCATTGCAGCCTTTGTCTGCACCTCGCTCTTTATCTGTCTGCTCTTTTCGCAGCGGCTGTCGCGCGGCAACGTTGTCGCGGCGGTTTCGGGTGCGGTATCCGTCTCCGTATGCAAGTTCTTGGGCCTCACGAATATTGCCGTGCCGGCAAGTGTCGTGGTCGGCATTGCCATTGCGCTGGCGTGCGATGCTGTATTTGACGGAAGAGGTGCCCGCGATGCCCGTTAACGAGTTCTTGGTTCTGTGGCTGTCGTCGTGGGCTGCTATCGCGTTCTTTCGCATCGCGCCGGCGTTCGCCTTGCGCGGGCGGACCCTGTCGCCCCGCATTACCGAGGCCCTGGGCTATATCCCGCCCGCTGCCTTTGCCGCGCTGGTCGCCAACGACTTGGTGAACCCCGGCGCGTTCGACGCGGGACTCTGGCCTGCCTTGGTTCCCTGGATTGCGGCCGCCGGCGTCGTAGCGGTGGCAATCAAGACAAAGTCGATGTTGTGGTGCTGCGTTTCGGGCATCGTGTTCTATATCGTTTTGAGCCTCGTATAGGAGCAGGACGCGTTATCGTCCCGGCCTAACGAATCGAATTTCTCACCGAGGCGGTCTGCTTCTTCTGGTACCATGGTCAAACTTTACTGTAGCAAAGCGTGACGTGGGCTTTTGTTCTGCGTCAGCGGAAATGGGGGTTTCATGGCACAGGAAGCGACCGCCAACGAGCAAAAGAAATTCAAGGTACCGCGCATCCCGGGCGACATCATGATCTATCCGATGATCGTCGGCCTTTTGCTCAATACCTTCTGCCCACAGGTCTTTGAAGTCGGCGGCTTCTTTACGGCTGCCTGCCGCGGCGGCTCCAACACCATCGTTGCCGCGATCTTGCTGTTCGTGGGCGCCGGCATCAGCTTTAAGTCCACGCCGGGCGCCATCAAGACCGGCATCGTCGTGCTGATTCCTAAGCTTGTAGTGGCAGCCGCGCTGGGTCTGGGCGTCGCGTACTTCTTTAACGATAACTTTTTAGGCCTGAGTTCGGTTTCCATCATCGGCGGCATTACGTTTTGCAACATGGCGCTCTATACGGGCATCATGGGCGAGTTCGGCGATGAGTCCGAGCGGGGCGCTGTCGGTATCCTGTTCTTTACGGCCGGCCCCGCCGTCACGATGATCATCCTTGGTGTTTCGGGTCTCGCCAACATCCCCGTCGGCACTATCATCGGATCCATCCTGCCGCTTGTTATCGGCATGGTCCTGGGCAACTTGTTCCCGTTTATCAAGAACCTGCTGGTCCCCGGCGCCAATCCCGCGATCGCTGTCATCGGTTTTCAGCTCGGTGCGTCCATGAGCCTTTCGAGCTTCATCACCGGCGGCATTTCGGGCATCCTGCTGGGTCTCATCACGCTCTTTATCGTCGGTCCCATTACCTTTGCCTTCGAGCGCCTGTGTGGCGGCAACGGCAAGGCGGCCGTTGCCTGCTCCACCATTGCCGGCACGGCCATGACCACGCCGGTCGCCCTCGCCGAGGTCGCTCCGCGCTATGCCGAGCTTGCGCCCACCGCGTATGCGCAGATCGCCACTGCCGTCATCATCACGGCAATCATGGCCCCGATTCTGACTGGCTGGGGCGATAAGAAGTTCTGCCACGGCAAAGAGGATCTGTCGGTCGAAGGCGTCGAGGCTATTGAGGAGGCTGTTGCGACCGATATCGACGGCGAGTAGTCGTCTCTTCGAATCAGTGAAACGGTGCGTGCAATTCGCGCCATCAGAGCGTCCGAACGGCATCTGTTATCCAGAGTCATTCGGACGCTCTGCTATTATTCCCTTTACCCCTGCGGAGTAAGGGGTGTTTGGTGCCCGGGCATGACTCGGGCGATTCTGGCGACTTGGATATAGAGGGGATGGGACCTAGTGGTTAAGGCACTCAAGATCGAGATATTTATGCTGTGCATGATTATTCTTATCGTACTTGCCGCACGAAGCCGTCGCTCCCTGTTCTCGAGCACCCAGCAGCTTTTGTTCAGTATGCTCGGCTACACATCTGCCGCCTATGTCTTCTTCGATATGATCTGGACGCTCTCGGACGGGGTTAACACCTCCTTGGGCATCGCTGCCAACTGGGTTTCCAACGCGGTTTCGTTTTCGCTGTTTGCCATCGCGTGCCTCATCTGGTTCATCTATTCCGAGACGATGCAGGGCTCTCGACTTCTGACCACGCGCTCCAGGGTGGTGCTCGCGACGCTTCCGACGGTGCTGGTGGTTGTGTTGGCGTTTACAAGCTACTGGACACACGCCCTGTTCTACATCGATGCACAGGGCGTATATCGTCGCGGTGCGGCTTATATGATTCAGCCTATTGTTAGCTACTGCTACGTCATATATACGTCCCTGCATGCCTTTGTCCATGCTCGAAAAGTCGAAAGCCTGCAAAAGAAGGCCATTTATCGCACTCTTGCTTTCTTTGCGGTTCCCGCTCTGGTGGGTGGTACCTTCCAGGTGGTGTTTTCGATACCGGGCCTTTGTGTCGGTATAACGCTGAGCATCCTGCTGCTCTACATCATCTGCCAGGAGCAGCTGATCTCGACCGACCCGTTGACTGGCCTTAACAATCGCAACCGTTTTGAGACCTATATGCTGTCGCTGTTCTCGGGTACTGACCAGGCCGAGGGTGTGTATCTGCTGATGATGGATGCTGACGGTTTTAAGCAGATTAACGATCACTATGGACATGTTGAGGGCGACCATGCTCTTCAGGTTGTTGCGACGGCGCTCAAGGACGTCTGCTCGCCGGCTGGTGGCTTTATCGCACGTTATGGTGGCGATGAGTTTGTGGTGCTCCAAAAGGCCGCGGCGGAACAGGACATCATAGACCTGTGTTCGGCGATTGACGACGAGCTCGCTCGTGCCGAGGTACCGTATGCATTGCGGATGTCCATCGGTTACGCGCGGTTCGGCGATAGTGTTGATACCTGGCAAGACTTACTTCGCGCTGCCGATGCAGAGCTCTATCGCGTCAAGGCCGAGAAAAAGAAAGCCGGCGTACAAATACGCTAGAAAAGGGGCATACGACCGTGTTTGGTCGTGCGCCCCTTTTGCGTTTGTGGGGGGGCCACCGGCCATAATGCCCAGGCGCGGTGCGGCAAGACGGGCGTCTGCCGCCGCGACTCGGTACGAAATCAACGAGAACCAGTGTGCTCCATTAAGCTAAAGTATGCGAATGCCCTCCCTAAAAAGGTGAGCTCGCTAGGCTTTTTTGGGTTTGTTGACGATGATGATGCCGCCGCAGACCAACAGCAGGGCAACGATGACGGTAACGGGGCTCGTGCCCGCGCCTTCGCCGAGCAGCAGCGCGCTCAGCAGCACACCAAAGACGGGGTTCATAAACCCAAAGACCGAGACGCGGCTGACGGGGTTGACGGCAAGCAGGCGCGACCACAGCGAGTAGGCGACCGCGGAGATAAGCGCCATGTAGATGATGAGCACGATGGCGGGGACAATCGCCGTGGGGGAGAGCGCGCCACCCATCAAAAAGCCGATGGCGGTGAGGACCAGGCCGCCGACTAAAAACTGCCAGCCGGCAAGCAAAACACCGTCGTGCTTGCGCGAGAAGATGCCGATCAGGCAGGTCGAAAGAGCACCCGCGACAGTGGAGGCTAGGATAAAGCCCTCGCCATCGAGCCTGAAGCCAAAGGTGCCATCTGCGCCCGAAAGGTTGACGAGCGCGACGCCGGCAAAGCCCAGCGCACAGCCAAGCACCTTGGCCGTATTGAGCTTCTCGGTGTGAAATGCCAGGGCGGCAAAGAGGATTGCGAGGAAGTTGGCGCTGGCCTCGATGATGGAGCTCGACATGGCGCTGGCGCGCGAGAGGCCCAGATAGAAAAAGAAGTACTGCCCGATAGTCTGGAAGAGCGACAAGACAAAGATGGGCTTGATGTCGCGCGCTTGCGGTATGAGAGGGCGGCGTTGGGCCGCGCTCATCCCAACGATAACCAGGGCGCCGGCAAGCGTAAAGCGTAAACCTGCAAAGAGCAGCTGCGAAGCGCTGTCGTGCGCCGGGATACCAAAGAGTGCGTAGCCGATCTTGATGCAGGGAAAGGCCGATCCCCAGAGTGCACAGCAAACAAGACAGCCCAGGATGAGTCCGGGCAGGGTGGCGAGATGCGGCTTGCGGCTTTCCATGATGTCCTTCCTACATGCGCGAAGCAAAAAAGAACCCGCCACCGGATGTGTCGGTGGCGGGTGTTGTTACCCGAAGGGATTGTACCCGATGGGAAAGGTTTAAGCGAAGTAGGCCACGCCGCTCTCAAAGATTGGCATGAACTTATCGCCGGGGACATGCTCGGGCACGTTGCGATACAGGTTGTCGCCGCGACGCTCGGCATGGCCCATCTTGCCCAGGACGCGGCCGTCGGGGCTCGTGATGCCCTCGATGGCGAGTGCGGAGCCGTTGGGGTTGACGGAAAGATCCATGCTGGGCTTGCCGTCCTCGCCCACGTACTGCGTGGCGACCTGGCCGTTGGCGATAAGCTGGGCGAGTACCTCGTCGTTGGCGACAAAGCGGCCCTCGCCGTGGCTGATGGCGACGGTGTAGGGGTCGTCCAGGCTGCACTGCGACAGCCACGGGGACAAGTTGGACGAGATGCGGGTGCGCACCAGACGGCTCTGGTGGCGACCGATGGTGTTGAACGTCAGCGTGGGCGCATCGGGCGTGGCGTCGACGATGTCGCCGTAGGGCACCAGGCCGAGCTTGATCAGGGCCTGGAAGCCGTTGCAGATGCCCAGCATCAGGCCATCGCGGGCCTTGAGCAGGTCGCGGACTGCCTCGGTGACCTCGGGAGCGCGGAAGAACGCCGTGATGAACTTGGCGGAGCCGTCGGGCTCGTCGCCGCCGGAGAAGCCGCCGGGGATCATGAC
>CAJLLN010000025.1:0-16905 GCA_905207495.1 uncultured Collinsella sp.
TCGGTGCCCGCGGGTGCGGTCGACGGCGGCAAACTGCGCTACAAGCGTCGCGGCGAGTATGGAGTTGCCGGCGGCGAGCGCGGCGACCTGGTCGTGACCACGCACGTGGAGGAGCACCCGCTGTTTAAGCGTAAAGGTGCCGACGTGACCATGGAGGTACCGGTCTCGGTCTATGAGGCGGCGCTCGGCTGCACGGTGGACGTGCCGACGCCCGGCGGTGCGACGGTTCGTCTGAAGGTGCCCGCGGGTACCCAGACGGGCAAGAAGTTCCGCTTTAAGGAGATGGGCGCGCCCGACGTTAAGCACCGTGGCCGTACGGGCGCGCTGCTCGTCGAGATCAAGGTGCAGGTTCCCACGAACCTGTCTGATGACGAGCGCGATGCCATGACCAAGCTGCGCGAGGCCGACACGCGCGACTATCGCGAGAAGGTCAATCGTTACAAGGCGACGTACTAGGGCGGTCGCGGCGCACGACCACGCCCGCGGGCTTATGATGGACGATAACGAGACGGAAAGGGGTCAGGTAGCATGGCCGAGGACAATAGGAACAAACCGCTGTACATGATCAGCGTGGCGGCCGAGCTGACTGGCATGCATCCGCAGACTCTGCGCGTCTATGAGTCCAAGGGCCTGGTGAACCCCCAGCGCTCGGGCGGCAACACGCGTCTGTATTCGCGTGCCGATATCGAGCGCCTGGAGCTCATCAACCAGCTGACCGACGAGGGTATCAACCTTGCCGGCGTGGTGCGTATCCTCGATATGAAGGAGCGTGCCGAGGAGCGTGAGCGCGAAAACGAAAAGCTCCGTGCTCGCGTGCGCCAGCTCGAGGACGAGCTGCACGAGTACAAGATGCAGAAGAAGATCACCGCCCTGGCCCCGCGCGACGGCTCAGTTAACCCCGAACAGGTCATGCGCAAGCTGCTGGGTGCGGGAACCGATTTGTAGTTACGCGGTTTTACCAAACCGCGTAACGACTCGACGCTGCGCGCCGCCCAGAGCGACAATTTGTCATTCAAAAGGCAAGGCATGACCAGAAGGTCTATGCCTTGCCTTTTTCATGCCAACTTGTTCGCTCTGGACGTCGCTCGCTGTCCGTCCTCTACCTGTGGCGTTGCCTTGCTCCGGATACGGTAGTCATTGGGGACGTTCTTAAATGACTGGTCGGAAGGGGTACTCTTGCACCAAATCTGCCGGTCTTGCACCGGGCTCGTCCTGTACTTTACCGAGATAAAGTGAACGTGCAGATTCGTAACCCACTCGCAACCGTTCTATGGCACGATATTGAACGAATGTATGCTATGCGCCCAAATCTTTTGGGCAGAGTGGGAGACAGTATGGTCAAGCTGTACGAGGACGGCATCTACCTGCGCGGCGGCAGCGAGGTTGTGCCTGCGGCCGAGGCTGCCGAGCGCGGTATTACGCAGACGCCCGAGGATGCCAAGCGCGGCACCATCGCGTATTCGATCCTCCAGGCACACAATACATCCGGCGACCCCGAGGCGCTCAAGATTCGCTTCGACGCCATGGCGAGCCACGACATTACCTTCGTTGGCATCATCCAGACGGCGCGCGCCTCGGGCATGGAGCAGTTCCCGCTGCCCTACGTGCTCACCAACTGCCATAACTCGCTGTGCGCCGTGGGCGGCACCATCAACGAGGACGACCACGTCTTTGGCCTCTCGGCGGCCAAGAAGTACGGCGGCATCTTCGTCCCGCCGCACATCGCCGTCATCCACTCCTTTATGCGTGAGAACTTCGCCGGTTGCGGCAAGATGATCCTGGGTTCCGACTCGCATACCCGCTACGGCGCTCTGGGCACCATGGCCGTGGGCGAGGGCGGTGGCGAGCTGGCAAAGCAGCTGCTGCGTGACACCTACGATGTTGCCTATCCCGGCGTCGTTGCCATCTACCTCACGGGTGCCCCGCGTCCCGGTGTCGGCCCGCACGACGTTGCGCTTGCCATCATCCGCGCCGTCTTTGCCAAGGGTTACGTCAAGAACAAGGTCATGGAGTTTGTGGGCCCGGGCATCGCGAGCATGACGACCGACTACCGCAACGGCGTCGATGTCATGACCACCGAGACCACCTGCCTGTCGAGCATCTGGGCCACCGACGAGGACACGCACGCGTTTTTGACCATGCACGGCCGCGGCGACGACTACCGCGAGCTCAAGCCCGCTGATGTCGCCTATTACGACGGCTGCGTCGAGGTCGACCTGTCGAGCATCAAGCCCATGATCGCGCTGCCGTTCCATCCTTCCAACGGCTTTGAGATCGACGAGCTCAACGAGAACCTCGAGGACATCCTGCATGAGGTCGAGCTCGAGGCCGCCAAGATCGGCGAGGGCAAGACGCACTTTAGCCTGCTCGACAAGATCGTCGACGGCAAGCTGCACGTGCAACAGGGCGTTATCGCCGGCTGCTCGGGCGGCAATTACGACTCCGTGGTCCAGGCTGCCCGCGTGCTCAAGGGCGCCAACACCGGCTGCGGCGAGTTCTCGCTGTCGGTCTATCCTACGAGCCAGCCCGTGGCACTCGAGCTTACGCGCCGCGGCTATATTTACGACCTTATGGAGGCCGGCGCGATTGTGCGCACGGCATTCTGCGGCCCGTGCTTCGGCGCCGGCGACACGCCTGCCAACAACGGCCTTTCGATCCGCCACACCACGCGCAACTTCCCCAACCGCGAGGGTTCCAAGCCGGGTAATGGCCAGCTGAGTGCCGTAGCCCTGATGGACGCCCGCTCCATTGCGGCGACGGCTGCCAACGGTGGCGTCCTGACGCCGGCGACCGACCTGCCCGAGGAGACTTGGGACGAGGCCTGCGAGTACACCTTTGACGACGCGCCGTACAAAAAGCGCGTGTACTGGGGCTTTGGCAAGGCGGAGCCTGCCGACGAGCTGGTCGAAGGCCCCAACATCAAGCCGTGGCCCGCGATGGAGCCCCTCGGCGACGATATCCTGCTCAAGGTGTGCTCCAAGATCATGGACCCGGTCACTACGACCGACGAGCTCATTCCCTCGGGCGAGACGAGCTCCTTCCGCTCCAACCCGCTGGGTCTGGCCGAGTTTACGCTCAGCCGCCGCGACCCGGCTTACGTGGGCCGCTCCAAGGAGGTCGACGCGGTGGAGAAGCGCCGCGTGGCCGGTGAGTTCGCGGGTGACCTGGCAGCACTCGATGCCGAGCTTGCCAGCGTGTTTGAGGCGCTGGCCGGCGCGGGTGTCGCGGCCGATGCCAAAACGACCGAGTACGGCTCCATGCTCTATGCCAAGAAGCCGGGCGACGGCTCTGCCCGCGAGCAGGCCGCGAGCTGCCAGCGCGTGATTGGCGGCCTGGCCAACATCGTCCACGAGTACGCCACCAAGCGCTATCGCTCCAACGTGATGAACTGGGGCATGGTGCCCTTCCAGATGGAGGCCGAGCCCAACTTTGAGGTGGGCGACTACGTCTTTGTGCCGGGTATCCGCGCCGCGCTCGATGGCGACCTGAAGGACATCGCCGCCTACGTGGTGCGCGCCGACGGCACGGTCGAGCGGATTGAGCTTTACATTGCCGATATGACGGCAGAGGAGCGCGCCATCGTCAAGGCCGGCTGCCTGATCAACTACAACAAGTTCAAGGCCGCTGCCGAGTAACGCACTTAATTGTCCGCCCGGGGCTTACCTTTTCCCGCCCGCTCACGCGCTTCGCGAGGGTCGCGTTCGGGAAAGGGTAGCCCCGGGCTACATTTCTGCGTTCTCGTTGGGCCTTGAGGGACGCTAATAAATAGACTTGCTTGATGCCGCCTCTGTTATCGGGGCGGCTTCTTTTTGTCGAAAACCACCACAAAGGGGGCAGGCACCTTTGTGGTGGTTGCGGTTTGTCTCGTTCTGTAATAGGTAGACCCTTATTTGCCGAGTAGTTGTTACGGATCTAGATAAACGGGCACTGCTAAACAATTCATCTCGATCCGTAACATCTGGACCCAAAAACGGCCGCTAGATGTTACAGATTGAGATGGTGAACGCCGGGGCCGAAGATCACCACAAAGGCTCCTGTCTCCTTTATGGTGGTGGGGGGGCGAGCTCGATGTTGCCGTGCTCGTTGAACGACATTCTAATGAGCGTCTCTACAGAATTTCATCTGGGCTGGCGGGTTTGGTTGTTTTGGGGATGCCGAGTTTGGATGACGCGAAATCGTCAACATTGTCCTTAATTCCGTCTTTGGTGTAGACGGTGACCATATAGGTGCTGTGTCCGAATTCGCCCTTGTCGCGTGTTGCCCAGGCATCCCAGTAGGCGGCCCTGTTTCGCCCTTTGATTTTTCCGACACGGCGGAGTTCTGTTCGCTTTAATTTCTGGTTGCTATAGATGGTTCGACCGGCCTCCTCGGTGAGCCCGCACTGTCCAAGCATCTTGTCGAGGACTTGGTTCATGTGGCGCTCATCGGTGTTTGGTGCGTAGTCGTAGGCAAGGCCGATGGAGTCGAGTGGCTGGTCGTCGATTAGATAGTTTAGCGCCTGAGGTCCAAGGCAGAAATAGGGGGAGCATCCGTCGATCTGACCGAGCAACGGTAACTTGGACTGCCAAAGTCCGGTGGGAATTGCATATTCGTAGAACACGCCACGGCAGACAAAGGAGAGCGAGGTGGCACGCGAGCCGGCGTCGATCATCCCGCAAAGATCGAAGGGCGAGGCGATACCAAAAGAAAAGGGCGTGATGACGATAAGGAAGAGCATCACGATGGGTATGGCGAGAATGGCGATGACGTTGCGACCGGTGGAATGAGGCGGCTTCATATGCGCTCCTCGAGACAAAGATCTGTTGAGGATAGGCAGAAATGGATATGTTCAGAGAACAATTCAAGTTTAATCTCATGGCGCGAGATGGTCGACCGTTAGCGTCGAAAACCACCACAAAGGTGCCTGTCCCCTTTGTGGTGGTTCTCGGTTTGTCTCGATTTGTAACAGATAGAGCTCTATTTGCCGAGTAGATGTTACAGATTGAGACAAACGGGTGCCGCTGAACAATTCGTCTCGATTTGTAACATCTGGAGCCAGAAACGGTCGATAGATGTTACAGATTGAGACGGTAGCGCACCTGTGCGGCGGCGGGCCGACATCTTTACCCCTATCTCTCAATCACTCAGAAAATCTTATATATAGAGACTTAGATTTGTGTATAAGATCGTACAAAGCTGGCAACAATACTTCTCGAACAACGTGAAGCCGCCCCGTAGGGCGGCCACCCCAAGAGAGGTGATTCCATGAGAATCGATAAGCTAGCAATGACGTCGCGCGAGGCGTTGCAGACCGCCATGAGCACGGCTGCCGACGCGCAGGCCGGCGCGGTGGAGCCGATTCACCTGCTGTCCGCCCTGCTCGGTGCCGGCGAGCGCAATATCTCCGTGATCATCGAGCGCATCGGTGCCGACCCGGCTCAGCTCGCACGCTCCACGCAGGATGCCATCGACCACGCGCCCAAGGTTTCGGGCGAGGGCCAGCAGATGGGTCTGTCCAACGAGCTCGTCCGCGTCATCGAAAAAGCCGAGAAGAAGGCCACCAAGATGGGCGACAGCTTTGTGGTGACCGAGCATCTGCTGATGGCGCTTGCCGAGGACAAGGGCGAGGCGGGCCGCGTGCTGCGCGACGCCGGCGTCACCAAGGAGCGCATCGAGCAAGTCTACGAGGAGCTGCGCGGCGATGACCGCGTGACGTCCGCCGAGGACAAGACACAGTTTGAGGCGCTGGAGCAGTACGGCCGCAATATCTGCGACCTTGCCCGCGCCGGTAAGCTCGACCCGGTCATCGGCCGTACCGACGAGATTCGCCGTACCATCCAGGTCCTGTCCCGTCGCACCAAGAACAACCCCGTGCTCATCGGCGAGCCGGGCGTCGGCAAGACGGCCATCGTCGAGGGCATCGCCCAACGTATCGTGGCCGGCGACGTGCCGAGCACCCTGCGCGACCGCGACCTCATCGAGCTCGACATGAGCGCGTTGGTCGCCGGCGCCAAGTACCGTGGTGAGTTCGAGGACCGCTTAAAGGCCGTGCTCAAAGAAGTGCAAAAATCCGAAGGCAAGGTCATCCTGTTCATCGATGAGCTCCACACCATCGTGGGCGCGGGTGCCACCGAGGGCTCCATGGACGCCGGCAATATCCTGAAGCCGGCGCTTGCCCGTGGCGACTTGCACGCGATCGGCGCGACCACGCTCGACGAGTACCGCAAGTACATCGAGAAGGACGCGGCGCTCGCCCGTCGTTTCCAGACCGTTATGGTGAGCGAGCCTACCGTCGAGGACACCATCTCGATCCTGCGTGGTCTGAAGGAGAAGTACGAGATCTTCCACGGCGTGCACATCACCGATAGCGCGCTCGTGGCAGCTGCCGACCTCTCCGATCGCTACATCGCCGATCGCTTCCTGCCCGACAAGGCCATCGACCTGGTCGACGAGGCCGCAAGCCGCCTGCGCATGGAGCTCGACAGCATGCCGGTCGAGATCGACGCCACCACGCGTCAGCTCACCCAGCTGCAGATCGAGGAGCAGGCGCTCATGAAGGAGACCGACGACGCCTCCAAGGAGCGTCTGGAGGCCCTGCGCCAAGAGATCGCCGAGGTCCAAGAAAAGCTCAACGTGCAAAAGGCCGGCTGGCTCAACCAGAAGAACGCCATCGATCACGTGCAGGAGCTCAAGGGCCAGCTCGATGAGGCCAAGAGCGAAGAGGAGCGCGCGACGCGCAACGGCGACCTGGGTCGTGCATCCGAGCTGCGCTACTCCGTGATTCCGGGTCTGCAGCAGCAGATTCAGGATTCCGAGGCTGCGCTCGAGGCACAAAAGCAGCAGGACGGCGAGGGCCTCAACGAACAGGTGACCTCCGATGAGATCGCCGAGGTCGTGAGTGCCTGGACCGGCGTGCCCGTGTCCAAGATGATGCAGGGCGAGCTCGACAAGTTGAAGGGCTTGGAGGGTGAGCTGCATAAGCGCGTCATCGGCCAGGACGAGGCCGTCTCCGCCGTCGCCGCAGCTGTGCGCCGCAGCCGTGCGGGCCTCTCCGATCCGGACAAGCCCATTGGCAGCTTCTTCTTCCTGGGCCCCACCGGCGTGGGTAAGACCGAGCTCGCCAAGGCTCTAGCCGAGTGCCTGTTCGATGACGAGCGCGCACTCGTGCGTATCGACATGTCCGAGTACATGGAGAAGTTCAGCGTCCAGCGTCTGATCGGTGCGCCCCCGGGATACGTGGGATACGACGAGGGCGGCCAGCTCACCGAGGCCGTGCGCCGTCGTCCGTATTCCGTGATCTTGCTCGACGAGATGGAGAAGGCTCACCCGGATGTCTTCAACGTGCTGCTGCAGGTGCTTGACGACGGCCGTCTGACCGACGGTCAGGGTCGCCATGTATCCTTCAAGAACACGATCATCATCATGACGTCTAACGTGGGCTCCAAGGCTATCGCTGAGCTTTCCGGCAAGGACGAGGAGGAGATGCGCCATCAGGTCGACGCGGCCATGGCTCAGACCTTCCGCCCCGAGTTTCTCAACCGTATCGACGATATCGTGGTGTTCCATCCGCTCGGCATGGCGCAGATCGAGAAGATCGTCGACATCCAGCTCGCCGACGTCCGCGCGCGTCTGGCCAAGGAGCGCATGACGCTTGCCATCACCCCGGCGGCCAAGCAGATGCTCGCCGTGGGCGGCTTGGACCCGGTCTTTGGCGCCCGTCCGCTCAAGCGTCTGGTTCAGCGCGAGGTCGTGGATGCCATCGCCGCCGCTATCATCGATGGCACGGTGCGTGAGGGCGATCAGGTGACGGTCGATGTCGACAAGGACGGCGGCTTTACCGTCGTGTGCGACAACACGCCGGCGGCCACCTACGAGGTCCCCGACGCCGAGTAGGTTTTGGGCCATGCCTTAAAATCTGCCTTTTGAGCCGAACGCCAAGGGCGGCGGATCCGATTGGGTCCGCCGCCCTTTTTCGTGCGACAATCGATAATGTTGAACGGATGCGATGCAAGGAGCTATGCAGATGAAAGACGAGATCAAGACAAGTGCGCCGGCGACCGATGCCGCACCCGCCGCACCCAAGCCTGTGCCTAAGCCGGCACCCAAGCCGCGCGACCCCTACATCCGTGCCGAGAACGAGGACGACGACGGCTACGATCCCTACAGCGATCGCCGCCCCGAGCGCGAGCCAATGTTCGAAGCCGACCCCTGGCGCTGAGTGCCACCAAAAAGGCCACCAAAAAGTTGCGGTGAAATAGGGACTGTTTTGCGGTTTGACCAGCAAAAACAATCCCTATTTCACCGCAACTGCGTTGGGGATTTTTCTACAGGGGGAGGGTAGTCAAAAAAGCCCCGTCCCAAATCGACTGTCCAGGGAGTCGCATTCGAGCTTGGTTGTCCTCTCAGCCACTCGGCATCCTTCGAGCAGTAATAGTGAAAAAGCTTGCTTAAGTGTTAATCAAGTCAGACATAATCTTGCTCTCTAATTAATCAAGAATCGCTATAATTTTGATTAGCTAGAGAGCAAGATTGGAGAATCATGGCATTCAACGACTTGATCGCCCAGAAAATAAAGGACTTTGAACAGCAGGGGGTTCCGCAGGTCTTTGAGCGAGACCTTGATCTAGGAAACCCACAGGAGCCAAAGCGCGACAACATCGTAAATGTGATTGTGGGGGCCCGCCGTTGTGGAAAGACGTATCGCCTGTATCAGGAGATGCGGCGGCTTCAGAGCCGGGGCGTCGAGCTTGACCGGATGCTTTACTTCAATTTTGAGGATGAGCGCTTGCGCCCGTATGAGCCATCGCTGCTGGCGGACGTGCTCGACACGTTCTATGCACTGTATCCTGTTGCTCGAACCGATGGCGCTTACATTTTCTTTGACGAGATCCAGGAAATTCCCGAATGGGGTGCGTTTCTGCGGCGTGTAGTCGATACGGAGAAAGCGACCGTCTATGTGACGGGATCTTCTTCCAAGATGCTGTCCTCAGAACTTAAGAGCGAGTTCAGGGGTCGTTCTCTTGTGCGAGAGCTTTTTCCGTTGAGTTTTTCGGAATACGTTCGATATAAGACGGGGAGCGTCCCCGAGCCAGATGCGACCTTTTCCCCGAGCGATGCAGCGCTGCTTCGACATCATCTGATCGGGTATCTTGAACAAGGGGGATTCATCGCGACACTTGAGCAGACGCCTGCAGACGCGATTCAGCTGCTACAGGAATACGCTTCGCGAACGGTCGCCATGGACGTCGTTGAACGTTACGACGTCAAGAACCCTCGCCTGGCGTCGCTGTTCTTGACGCGGTGTATGGCATCTTCGGGACGAGAGCTGTCAGTGAACAAAGTGTACAACGAGTTCAAGAGCAGACAGATACCCGTCAGTCGTAATTCGCTCAGCGATTTACTTGAGTATTATGAGGACGCCTACCTGTTATTTTCTGTGCCGGAGTTCACGCGTTCACTGGCAAATAACATGCGGTCTGCATCTAAGGTCTACGCTGTCGACCCTGCGATGTTTGGAGCATTCTCTCCCGCATCGGCATTGGACCAGGGCCAGAGGCTCGAGACCGCAGTGTTCAATGCGCTAAGAAGAAGGACTCCCGCGGTGAGGACCGGCTCGGTCTGCCGCCTGCTAATCAAAGAGAAGAGCAAAAGCCATGAGGTGGACTTTGTGGCTGGGGATGCGCTTCTCATGCGGGCTTATAGCCTGATTCAGGTGAGTACGGATATGGCAAGTGAGAAAACGCGCGAGCGCGAAATTGCCGCGCTTGATGCCTCGATGGCCCAGTTCGATCTTGGCGAGTCGGCAATCGTTACCATGGATGAACAGACCGATATTCCATGCGAGCACGGTGTGGTCCACGTAATGCCCGCATGGAAGTGGCTCCTTGCCTAATCACCTATGGACCTGTGGGGTCAGGACCTCCTGGCTCCTTCATCACGGTTGGGGAGCACCTTGCTGTGCCAGGCTAGTCCTGGGCTTTGATGCTCGGCATCAGAATCTGGGCGAGGTAGTCGGTCTCGAGTTTGGTCGCGGCGTCTGCGTTGCCGTCTTTACCCACCAGGTCGTTCTTGATCTGGCTATACGTATAGCGGTTGCCGGTCGTAAGCTCGACAAGCTCAATGGCCGTGTCCATGGGGTAGGTTGACACGGGGTTCTGCGTCCGTCCGTTGATGGTCTGGGGCACCACGTACGGATAGACGGGGCCGCTGGCGTAGACGGTATAACCGTTGCCTAGATTGGCCGCACCCAAAACCGTATCGCCTTCATCGGGCGTAAAGCTCTCGCCCTCGCGCACCGCGACGAGCGTCACGAGCGGCGTATTGGCGTCGTCGCCCAGATAGATGCATAGCGTGCTTCCGTTTTGCCAAGTTGCGACCTTGCCGTACCACTCGACGGGAATATCGAGCTGGTAGAGGTCGGTTGCCTTGTGGCGAGCGTCAGCATCACGGGACGCCTGTGCCTTTTGCGCGCTCACGGCATTGACGGCGGCGTCGCGCCGCGCGGTTGCTGCCTGCTGGAGCACTTTGGCAGCCGCGGCGGAGCTCGCACCGCCCTCCTCGGCATACTTGGCGGCGGCATCGATCTGGTCGTCAGTCACCGTGTCGGCCGAAGGCACCTTGAGCTTAAAGGTGGCCTGGGCACTTAAATCCTGTCCATCGCTCTTAACGGTGACCTGCGTCTTGGTGGTCGGGACGGTATAGATGGTGCCGTCGGCCGCGATGGGGGAGGCAGCGATGGAGAGCGTGTAATCGCCGGGCAGTAGTTTGATGCCGCGGCCGTGCTCGTCAACATAGAGCGTTTCGCTCACGGAGGAGCCGTCAGAATCCTGACCGCTCACCTGTACGGGAATCTTGGAGCCAGTGGAACAGTCGAGGCCCGCGGCATGCACGCCAATCTGCACCGACATCATCGTGTGGGCATTGGCGGCGACAGCGGCAGCCTGCTCTTGCTGATATCCGTTCCAGGCAGCATAGCCTGCACCGCCGGCGACGAGCGCGACGGCCACGACACCGGCGACCATCAGATTGCGGCGCTTGGGCGACATCTTGCGATGGCGGACCTCGGCCTCGCGTGCCGAGGGAACGGACGGCAGGGGTATATCGCCCATGGCGATGGTCTCGTCCACGGCTGGTGCGGAACCCAGGCCAGGAAGCTCGCGAGTCAGCGAATCCTCGGCCGGCAAGCTGTCGAGCAAGACGGTTTCCTCGCCCGTGTCGGATTCGGGCTGGTTGCCGGCCTCGCTTTCGGTGCCTTCGTGATCTGCCTCATCCTCGGCAGGCTCAACGTCGCCTGCATCCTGATCATCGGATTGCGCCTCGGTTTCCGGCTCATCCTGCACATCAACGCCCGAATCGTCAAACGCAATCTCATCGAGTGAAATCCGGTCTAAGCTCTCCAAGGCCTCAGCGCAAGCTTCTGCATCTTGGGCCGCATCCTCTTGGCCCATCGTCTCATCATTCATACATCCCCCAAGCTCAATATCGGGACAACAATGTACCCAAAAACAGAGTCATATAGAGCTGTCAGGCGATTGGAAATCTGATTTTATCTGTGCGAGAGGTTTTGAATATGTGCGTGGATGCGCGTAACAACAAAAAGCCCCCGGAAAGCGGACAAATCGCTTTCCGGGGGCATGCAATACGTTGCATTGCGCGGAGTCGGCCAGGCGGCTTCACATTCAAGCGGCGTTTGCGTCAGGCGCGTTACTCGGCGTGCGCGTAATCAACCTTGGCGCGGCGAGCGGTGGCCTTCTCCCAATCGCTGGTGCCCTCAAAGACATCCTGCTTGTAGGGATTGCGGCCGAGCTTCTTGGCACGGTAGGCGATGTAGATGATCGCGGCGACGTTGGCGACCAGCGCGGCGACCGAGACCGCGGTAGCGGCGCCGGGGTCGAGCGTGGAGTGGGTCACAAAGATGGACTCCTCCTGGAAGTAGGGGAACACCTGGGCAAACATGCACCAAATGGCCAGCGTAAAGGCGCGGTTCTGGATCCAGCCGCCCTTGTTCCAGATAAAGGCGGCGACGGTGGGCGCCAGCAGCAGTGCAAAGCCGCAGAACCAGGAGTGGGTGGGCAGGCAGTTGTAGGTGTAGCAGAAGTTCCAGATATCGTAGGCGATGATGTAGACCCAGGTCATGTCGGGCCACAGCATGTCGGTCTGGTCCTCGGAGGCGTAGACGCTCCACCAACCGGTCATGCAGAAGATGTTGATGAGACCGGCGATGCCGTTGAACACGTTGTTCCAGCCGGCAAGCTGTGTGGCACCCTCGGAAGTGACCCAGGTGGACTGGCCCAGGACAAAGAAGTGATAGGCGCTCTCGAAGTCGGACACGACGGCGATCATGATGTTGATGGCGACGATCACAAACGGCCACGCGCGGAACCAATGCGCCTTGCCGATCTTGCCCCACTGGTACTTAATGGCAATGAAGCCCCAGCAACCGGCCAGCGCCGCGTACACCTTCGCGTAGTGGAACCAGCTGTTCTGGTACACATGGGTGGGGTTGGTGAGCGCCCACTCGGCGCCCTGCGAGACGCCGATGGCGATGGCGACGCAGTAGATGGTCATGGCCAGCGGAGCCACGCCAAAGATGATGGCCGCGCCCAGCTTGGTGCGGCGGCCGACCTCGTTGAGCACGATGAGGCCGATAAAGACCATGGCCCAGCCGGCCCAGTGGATAAGGGTATCGCTACCCCAAACATCGAACAGCATGCTGCTCTCCTTTCACACGCCCGCGGCCCCTCTTCTGATCGCGGGCAGTTTGGCCAAATGTCGTCAGTTCTGGGGCTTGCGCTCCGGATACTTGGCGGTATAGCCCTCGATGTGGAGTGTCGAGGCGATGATTTCTTTGACCGTCTCGTCGGGCACATCGGGGTGCGTACGGATATACATCAACAACCCCATGATGAGGGTGTAGAACGTCTCGTAGACATGGTCGATGCGTAGCTCATGATGGGCGACAAAGTCCACCACGGTGGTGTCGCAGATATACTGCGCCACGCGCTGGACCACGTTGTGCAAAAAGCCGCCGTAGAGCGCGCCGCTGCTTGAGGTGAGCGTACTCGGCAGCTCGTGGCCGCTGGCGACCAGGCGCTTAAAGAGCGGGGCGACGGTGTCGAGCGCGCCCTCAATATCACCGACGATGCGGTTGGCATTCCACTGCTCGAGCTCGGAGATAAAACCGTCGATTGCCTCGTCCATGACGGCGGTGACGGCGGCGTCCATGTCGGCGAAGTAGTGGTAGAACAGCGAGCGCGTGCAGCCGGCTCGCTTGGTCACGGCCGATACCGATAGGTGGGACACGCCCAGCTCGGAGCTTACGGTGCGCACGGCATCGAGGATCTCGCGACGGCGTTCGTCGCCCGTCAAGCGCTTTGCCGCGCTATCGGATGCGGGGACGGCATCGACTACAGAGGTATCTGCTGTGTTGTTGCCCATGTTTTGCCGCCTTTCACCCTCTTTTGCCTGACCGTTCGCCTAACAGTCTTGAATATTGTTGACGGTTCGTCAATACTATTTTTGACACAATGTCAACAATGGCGGGTGAACGGCATGGGGGCATGCCCGGCCTGCAAAAAAGAGGGGCGCCGCGGTCTCGCCGGGCTGTGGCAAGAGAAGGGACAACCATGATTCTCAACGGACCGGGAATTAGCTACACCGAGCCCGACATCGGCTCGGAGTTCGTACCGCCGCTGCCGGAGCATCCGCGTGAGGCCATCGTCAAACTGTGCGAGCACTGCACCAACCGTCTGTTGCACCGCGACGAGCTGCTGGGCTACGAGTACTGGTCGTTTGCCGAGGCCGCAACCGACGAGCAGGCCGAAGTGCTCTGCAAGATGAAGATGCGCCGTCCCTATACGCTGCCCGAGATGGCCAAGCTCACCGGCATGTCCGAGACCCAGATCGAGAAGATGCTCGACGACATGAGCTACACGGGTCTGCTCGAGTACAACTGGGAAAACCCCGAGCGCGCCAAGCAATGGGTGTTGCCCATGCTGGTGCCGGGTTCTGCCGAGTTCCTCAACATGCGCGTGAGCCAGCTCGAGGAGCACCCGGTCTATGCCAAGTTCTTTGAGCAGGCGTCCAAGGGACCGCTGTCCAAGGCCACGCCGATGGTGCCGCCCGGAGGCGCCGGCATCGGCATGCACGTCATTCCGGTCGAGAAGGCCATCGACGCCGCGAGCACCTCGGTGCCGATCGAGCATATCGAGCATTGGCTCGACAAATACGATGGCAAATATGCCGCCAGCACCTGCAGCTGCCGCGCGAGCCGTCGCGTGATAGGTGAGGGCTGCGCCGACGACCCGGCCGACTGGTGCATCGCCGTGGGCGATATGGCCGACTACGTGGTTGAGACCGATCGTGGCCATTACGTGACCCGCGACGAGGTTTACGACATCTTGCGCCAGGCCGAGGACAACGGCTTTGTGCACCAGATCACTAATATCGACGGCGAGAACAAGATCTTCGCCATCTGCAACTGCAACGTCAACGTGTGCTACGCTCTGCGCACCTCGCAGCTGTTCAACACGCCCAACCTGTCGCGCTCGGCCTATGTCGCCAAGGTCGAGAAGGACAAGTGCGTGGCCTGCGGTCGCTGCGTTGAGGTATGTCCGGCCGGCGCCGCCAAGCTGGGCCAGAAGCTCTGCAGCAAAAAGGCCGGCGGACAGGTGCCCGAGTATCCGCGCCAGGAGCTGCCCGATGCCACCAAGTGGGATCATACCAAGTGGTCGCCCAACTACCGCAACGACAACCGCATCGAGACGCACGAGTCCGGCACCGCGCCCTGCAAGACGGCCTGCCCCGCTCACGTTGCCGTTCAGGGCTACTTGAAGCTCGCAGCGCAGGGCCGCTATGACGAGGCGCTGGCGCTCATCAAGCGCGAGAACCCGCTGCCCGCTATCTGCGGCCGTGTGTGCAATCGCCGCTGCGAGGATGCCTGCACCCGCGGCCGCGTGGACGAGGCCGTGGCCATCGACGAGGTCAAGAAGTTTATCGCCCAGCGCGATCTGGACGCCGCGACCCGCTACGTCCCGCCTGTGGTGACGCCGACGCGTGCTGGCGGCTTCGATCAGAAGATCGCCATCATCGGTGCCGGCCCGGCCGGTCTGTCCTGTGCCTTCTATCTGGCCGAGAAGGGCTACAAGCCCGTCGTGTTCGAGAAGAACGAGCGCCCGGGCGGCATGCTCACCTACGGCATTCCCAGCTTTAAGCTGCAGAAGGACGTCATTGAGGCCGAAGTCGAGGTTATTCGCCTGATGGGTGCCGAGTTCCGCTATGGCGTGGAGGTCGGTCGCGATGTGACGCTCGACGAGCTGCGCGAGCAGGGCTTTAAGGCCTTTTATGTTGCCATTGGCTGCCAGGGCGGCCGCCTCGCCGGTATTCCGGGTGAGGATGCCGAGGACGTGGCCGTGGCCGTCGACTTTTTGCGCGAGGTCAACAGTGGCAAGATCGACGCGCTGCCCGGCCGCACCATCGTGGTGGGCGGCGGCAACGTGGCTATCGACGTCGCGCGCAATGCCTGCCGTCTGGGCTCCGAGCACGTTGAGATGTTCTGCCTGGAGAGCGAGGCCCAGATGCCCGCCAGCGAGGAGGAGCGTCGCGAGGCCGTTGAGGACGGCGCGCACATCAGCTGCGGTTGGGGCCCCAAGGAAGTTCACCTGGACGAGGCCGGTCGTGTGTGCGGCATCACCTTCAAGCGCTGCACGCGTGTCTTTGACGACGAGGGCCGTTTTGCGCCCGAGTACGACGAGAACGATCTGCGCCGTGTCGATGCCGACCGTGTCGTCATGTCGATTGGCCAGTCCATTGTGTGGGGCGACCTGCTGGCTGGCTCCAAGGTGGAGCTCGGCCGCGGCCAGGGTGCCCTTGCCGATCCCCAGACCTACCAGACCGCCGAGCCAGACATCTTTGTGGGCGGCGACGTCTACACCGGTTCCAGCTTTGCCATCGACGCCATTGCCGCCGGTCACGAGGCCGCGGTGTCCATCCATCGCTTTGTGCAGCCGGGCTCCACGCTCACCATCGGCCGCAACCAGCGCCGCTACACCGCGCTCGACCGCGACGACGTTGTGCTCGAGAGCTACGACAACGCGAGCCGCGAGGTTGCCCACGTGGACCGCGAACGCGAGAAGGCTGCGCCGTTTAGCGAGTATGTTGAGACCTTTACCGAGGAGCAGGTGCGCGCCGAGACCGCCCGCTGCCTGGGCTGCGGCGCCTCGATCGTCGACCCCAACAAGTGCATCGGCTGCGGCCTGTGCACCACCAAGTGCGCGTTCGACGCCATCCATCTGGATCGTGACCGCCCCGAGTGCTCAACGATGGTCAAATACGAGCAAAAGCTCCCAAGCCTGGGTAAGTATGCTCTAAAGCGCGCAATTAAAATCAAATTTGGGAAGAAGTAAGAGACCTAACAAGTAAGTGAACGGCGGAAGAAAAAGTGCATGAATTGGGAATCGTCTATCACATCATTCGCGATGTTGAGAACGTGGCGCGCGCTCATGGCGTGCGTCGCGTTTCGAGCGTGACGTTGCTGCTGGGCGAGGTCTCGGGCGTCGTTCCCGACTTGCTGCTCGACGCTTGGCGCTGGGCGGCAGATAAAAAGCCTATCACCGAGGGCGCGGAGCTTATCGTGGAGCCCGTCAACGCCGTGACGCATTGCGAGACGTGCGGCCACGACTATGCGACGGTCGAGCACGGCAAGACCTGTCCCCATTGCGGTAGCGGCGAGACATACCTGCTGCAGGGCCAGGAGGTCATGATCAAGCAGATCGAGACCCCCGACGAGGACCCGGCAGACGCTGTCCCCGACGGTCCTTCCGACGTCCCCGACGCCGTCGACGCCGCCAACCCCCTCCACATCGTCTAGCCCTTAGTCGTTGGGGACGTTCTTAAATGACTAGTCAAACAAGAACGTCCCCAACGACT